>CAVAUD010000018.1:0-24408 GCA_963591565.1 bacterium | reverse complement strand
CCTCCCCTGCAATTTTGGGACTTGTCTGATAGTCGCGTATCAGACAAGTCCCGTTTTTGTCGGCGATTCATCAGACAAGCCCAAGTTTTGCAGCCGAGAAGCCCTTGGGCCATCAGACAAGTCCAAGTTTTGCAGAGCCGGCGAGAAGACCGATGCGGCGCTCGCGTTATGCGCGGCCCCAACTGGGAAAAATGAGGGGTAATCGGACATTCGCGAGGGGCCGCGTGGCCTCTTGCCGTCGAAGGAGGATCGACATGCACGGACACGGACCTGGCCCTGGCGGACCTGGCGGCTTCGGAGGAGGCCCTGGCGGCGGCCCCGGCGGCGGGCCCGGGCGCGGGCCTGGCGGCCCCGGGGGCGTTCCCGGCGGCGGCTTCGGCGGCGGGCCTGGCGGCTTTGGTCGCCCGGGCGGTTTCGGCGGGCCGCGGCGCCGCGGCTGGGGCGCGCCGCCTCCCCCTCCCGGCGGCCGGGGCTGCGGCTGCGGCGGCTGCCTCATGCCCTTCGCCTTCGTGATCGCCCTCGTCGTCGTGGCGGCCACCTTTATCTAAGGCGAGAGGGGCGCACGGCGGTCGCGGGGCGCGGCGGTCGCGGGGCCGCCCTCAGAACTTACCCAGCCCGTCTGCAGACCGGGCACGTCCTAGCGACGCGCCCGGTCTTTTACCGTCGAGCCAAGGCGCACGGCCGCCGAGGCCAGGCACATCTCGTCAAAGGCGGCGGCGCAGCCGTCTGACGTCGCGGAGAACTCGACGGCGCAGTCCTCGTCGATGCCCAGGCGGCCCGCCTCGGCCGCGACGTCGATGTTGGCGCCCAGGAACAAGAACTCCCAGCCGCGCTCGCGCCCAGCCTCGATCATGCGCTTGACCTGCGCGTATCCGTAGCGTTTGCTCGCGTTCTCGAGCCCATCGGTCGTGATGCAGAACAGCGTGTGCTCGGGGCGGTACTCCTCGGGCAAGATCTTCTGCACCCGCTCGTGATAGCGGATGGCGCCGCCCACGGCATCGAGCAGCGCGGTGCAGCCGCTCGGGACATAGTCCTTCTCAGTTAAGGGTTTTACCTGGTCAATGGGCACGCGGTCGTGCAGCACCTCGACGCGATGGTCAAAGAGCACCGTCGAGACCAGCGCCTCGCCGGGCGCCTCTCGGTTCTGCCTGAGCAGGCTGTTGTAGCCGCCGACGGTGTCTTTTACCAGGTCGGACATCGAGCCGCTTTTGTCCAGGATAAAGACGAGCTCGGTCAGGTCCTTCTTCATGGTGAGCCTCCTTAGGCCTTGGGTGGCGCGCGGGTCGCGCCTTGCAAGTCCTAAGGTAGTCTCCGGGCCCGCCCAAAAGGTAAACCGCCAGGCGACATTGCCGGCGATCGGCCTTCTCCCCTACAGCGAACCCAAAAGCGGCTGGTCAAACGCAAAGAGCATGGCGTTGAGCCGGTAGATGTCGTAGCAGCCGCGTTCGATGAAGTAGGTCACGATGACGTCGAACTTGCTCGAGGCAGAAAGCGTGAGCCCCGCGTGGGCGAGAAGCTCCTGGGTCTGGGGCAAATCGAGCTCAAGCGCCACCGCCAACGCGACGGCCGTCTGCTTGGTGGGCCGGTAGCCGTCGTCGCGGCGAATCTTGGCAAAGAGCTGGCGCGAGAGGTTGGCGCGGTGGTAGACCTGCGCATCCGTGAGGCCCGAGGCGTCGATCAAGGCGAGAAGCGCCTGCGAGAACGACGTGTCCAGACTGCTGAGAAGCTCACTCAGCTCGTCGCGATCGACGGATGCGGAGGACCCAACACACGGCGCCTCGGCAAGGCACGCGTCCTCCTCCGCGTCCCAAAGCCCCATGTCCTTGTCCACACTCGCAAACACGACCGGCATCGAGGCGGTGAGGTCATCCGCGCGGTCACGCCGCGGCTGCGAGCACACGTACTTCTCATCAATAAAAGATTGAACCTCTTCAACGAGGCCCAAAGAGATCGCGAAGGTCGCTCGATCAAAAACTACCAGGTAGACAGCCATCTCTGCGTCGTCGACAACCGCAGAGTCCGTGGCGAGAAACCCGCTGATTTCCTCGCAGGCCACGCGTAGGGCCTCGGCCGGTGGATAGCCGAAGATCCCCGCCGAGATAAGCGGCAGAGAAACGCTTCGCGCGTTCAGCCGGGCCGCTTCGGCCAAAGCCGAGCGGTACGCCCCGCGAAGCAGGCCCTCCTCGCCGTGCGCGCCGTCGATGTAGCGTGGGCCCACCGCATGGACGATCCAGCGCGCAGTCGCATCGAAACCCGGGGTAGAGACGGCATGCCCCGTGGGACAGGGGGCCACCTTCTCACAGGCCGCCCGCAGCTTGCGCGCGCCTGCAGCCGCGAAAATCGCGCCGCACACGCCGCCGCCCGCGGCCAGGCGCTCGTTTGCCGCGTTCACGATGACATCGGTCTCCATGCGCGCGATGTCGTTTCTCACGATAGAAAACGGCACGGCCTTCTCCTCTCCCCTGGACTCGAGGGCCATTTTCCTCCAACCGAAGTCGTGCGCAAAGCCCAACTGGCCTTTCGCGTTTTCGAATTACGGTTGGAGGAAGATTTATCCCGGGCACCCGAGTAAGCCACCGAAAAAGTCTGGGGAGGTTGGGGCCGTGCGCCCGAATAAAAATAAAAGCTGGTAGGAAATATGCTTTCCTACCAGCTTAAATTTCATGGTGGCGGGGAAGGGAATCGAACCCCTGACACGGGGATTTTCAGTCCCCTGCTCTACCAACTGAGCTACCCAGCCGTTTGGTGCGGGAACTAATATAACAAACATCTCCCCCAACGCCAAGCACTTTTTTATATTTTTTCGCGCGGCCGCTTTCCACGTGCGCGATTACGGTTCGATCGCTGACAAGCCCCATTCCAGCACAACCCTTCAACCTAAGGACCTGGAGACGAAAAAGGGACCCACGTTGCCGTGGGCCCCGAGCCAATTGAATTGCCTGGCGAGCAGGCCGGCCGCTAGAAAGCTCCGCCGCCGCCACCGCCGCCGAAGCCGCCGCCACCGCCACCGGAGAAGCCGCCGCCACCGCCTCCACCGCTGCTGCTGGAGGAAGACGCCAGGTTGGCAACCGACACGTCATGGGCGGACTTCACGCAGTCGTTGAACGCATGGATCGGGGTGTGGGGACCCCCGCTCCAGTAGTACCAGCCGTACGTCGGCGCCAGGTACGGGTCCTCCAAAAGCTGGGGCGCGACGGTCTTGAGCTGCTTCACGACCTCGTCGGCCACGTCGAGCACGACGGCCATGACCAGCAGGCGGTTCCACAAAACGACGTCGGTCGGCACGGCCTCGTCCAGGTGCGTGAAGTCGAGAAGCCACGCGCGCAGGGCCTTGAGCTGGGCGATCGTCTCGACGCCCAGCTGGTTGATGTCCTTCAGGCGCGCGCCCACGACGATGGCCGCAAAGCCCACCGCCATCAGAGCAACGGGGATCAACAGCGTGGGAAGGCTCACCTCGACCATGCCCATCACCAGAACCAAGACGAGCTCGGCGATGGCCAGAACGACATCCAGGCTACCCACCAGAATGAGCTTGCCCTTACCGATGGACTTGTCCGTGCCGTAGAAGCGCGCAAGGCAGGCCGCCTGGACCGCCTCTGCCCAACCGGTGTAGGAGTCGTTGTAGTCGTCGGGATGCTTCTCGGCGTACTGCTCGAGGCGCGAGAAGGCAATCGTGGGGTGCCCCTCCCCGTCCTTGCGGCTGGACGCACGGCCGTAGAGCAGGGTGTTCACCTTGGCGTCGATCTTGCGCTGGTCCTTGGGAAGAGCCTCCACGGCGCGAGACTGATCAAGCGCGCTGACCTTAGTGAGCTCGAAGTCCTCCTTCTCCTTCGTCTTACCAAAGACGCCCTTCTTGCGGATGGTCGCCTTGCGCAGGCTGATGACGCCCGCGTCGGTAAGGTGCATAAGGGTCGCGGTGAACTCCTTGGTCTCGGCATCACCGCCGTTGTAGAGGGCGCCCAGGACGGCCGGGTGGTCGTTGGTGGGAACATCGCGGAAGTACTTGTCCTTAAAAACGGGCTCGTGCTCACGGTCGTAGCGGCGCTTGGTCGAAATGATGACGACGACGCTTGCGACCGCGGCGGCGATGCCCACGACGATGACTGCCACCACCGCGATGCGCGCGGCGTTGCGCTTGGCGTTGGCCTCGTCGGCCCACTGCTGCTCCTCGGACAAGACGGTGTCCAGGTGGGAACCCGAGGTCTCCTCAAGCGCGGCGATCCACGACGTGGGGAAGGTCACGCGCATCTCGGCGAACTCCTCGGTCCCCACGCCAGGCGCGGTGAAGACGATCTTGCCCGAGGAGTCGAACTCCACGTTGCCGTCAAGCGGTCCGTGGCCCCAAGCGCGCACGTTGTCGCCGGCGCTGACCGTCTCGCCGCTGGCAACGGGCAAGGTCAAGGTGCAGGTCACGTTTTGCGACTCGACGTCCCAGCCGTCCGAGACGAACTTCCAGTAGAGCTCGGAAGTGTCCGACCACCTGGTCACGATACCCGTGGCCTTGTAGTTGATGGTGAAGGTGCCCTTCTCGTCGTCATGGCTCGAGTAGATCTTGAGGCGAACCGTCGAGCCGTTGTTGGTGACCGAGTAGGTGCCGTTGCCGCCCGAGTCCGACTGCGTGAGCGGCGTCGAGGAGCCGTCGGCGTAGACGGCGCCCACGGTTATCTCGACGTTCTTGCCGTTCGAGCTGTTGTAGCCGCACGGGATGTCCCAGTAGACGCCGTTGAAGTGCCCGTCGAAGTCGAAGGTGCGCGTCTCGGTGACGCTCAGCTCGCCTTCGGCAGAGACTACGGCGTCGATGTCGACGCGCGAGATCTCGTAGCTTTTCGCGAGGGCCTGCGCGGGCGCCAGGGCGAAGAGCCCGACCATGACGGTGACCACGGCGGCCAGCAACGCGAACAGGTGCCGACGTCGCGCGCGAGGCGCCGTTTGGCAAAGAGCGGTATTGGCCATTTCTAGACCTTTCATCCGTAGCGAGAAGAACCACTGGCTTCACTACGAAGTGTAGCCTAACCGCCCGCGGCCGGACGTAATCCTTCATCAAGGCGCCCGCTCAACCTCCAGAATCGTGCCGCAGAGCTCGACTGCGGCCCCCGGCGAGACGATCGCCGCGTCCTGGATGGGCCCACCAGCGAGACACGCCGGGTTGGTCGAGCCCAGGTCCTGGAACTCGACGCCCTCCGGCGCCGGCGCAAGACGCAGGTGCCGCTCCGAGACGCCCTGCTGGTGGAGAACCACGTCGCAATCGGCCGCGCGGCCCACAAAGAGGCCGGGCGGGCCCACGGGAACGCGGGTGTCGGAAAGGGCGGTCTTGACCCTCACGGCCCACGCGGGCAGGGACGGCTTCTCGTCTGTCGCCGCCGCAGCCGCAAGCTCCTCCGCATAGAGGCAGTCCGGCTCGTCGACGTCAAAGATCCCGGGGTCGGCATCGGGCTCGAACTCAGCCGTAGGGTTCTCCTCAGCCACCGGCGAGACGACCGAGCCCTTCTCGCCAAAGCGATACAGGCAGCCGTAGCACGTCAGCATGTCGTCGAAGAGCTTCTCGCCGCAACGCGGACAGACCTTGTGGCTAAAGATGGCTTCCATGCTTTACTCCCTTAGCTAAAACCCGGCGCTTATCGCGCTGATCCAAAGATGTTGGCCCGGGCGCACCCAGTCCTCGGCGGACTGCGGCCTCTCAAGAACACAGGCCGCCTCGCCCTCTGAAAGGCAGCGCCCCGGCGCCACGGCCCGATGAACGCTCAGCACCTCGCCCCTCTCGCCAATAAAGGCCACGTCAATGGGGTAGTCCATCCCAAAGGTATGGATCGAAGAGCAGCGCGTGAGGACAACGGGGCCCGCGTCCGGCGTGGTGCCCAGAAGGCCCCGGAGCCGTCCCAGCCAGCTTGAGAGCACCGTGAACTCAAAGGACGCGCCAGGGGCCTCGTCTGCCTTAAGCCTTGCGACCGTCATCTCACACCACCACCCCGGGCCTAAACCTATCGACAACCAAAGAGCGCTCGTGGACCAGGTAAAGGGGCGCCTCGAGGGTAATCCCCGGCATCCGCATGAGCCTGGGCCACGGCCTGAAACGAAGCGTGCAGGTAAAGCGCGTGAGAAAGGGCGAGATGACAAAGGCGGAGCTCGTCACGCCATCGGACTCGTCGATTCTCTCGGCCCTGACCTCGACCTCACAGGTACCCGCGCGGTCGAGCGAAGATGTGATGGCCTCCTCCACCGCCGCGACCGATGCGGCCAGGCTGAGCTCCCCCGAGGGCGCCACCCCTTGCGTCACCACGGCGTTTTGGCTGATACGGTCAAAGGCCGCGCAGGCGTCGATGAACAACATGAGGTTGTAGACGACCAACGCGCAGACCAGCACAACCGGCAAGACGATCGCCGCCTCGACGCACATTTGACCGGACGTGCCAGACGTGCCCGCCGCCCGCCCGCAAGCGCGCCGCGTGCCCCGCATCCGTAACTGGCCCCGCCGCCTCATGACGAGTCCCCTAAAAGCTTGGCCAAGTCGACCTTGAGCGGAATCTTGACGCTCGTGCCGGGTATCTGGATCTCGGCGACCGTCACTTCCTTGAGGTCGTACTCGTCGGCCAGCCAGATGCCGAAGGCGCGCGCATAGTCGTAGGCGCTGCCCTGGTCGGGCAGGCTGTTGATGAACTGCCGCAACGCCTGGTCCTTCTCGTATCCCGCTTGGGCCAAAATCTTGGACGTGTTGACCAGCACGGGCTTGCGCAGACGCAGGTCGCAAGGCTCGAGCCCCAGCTTTCCCATAACGTCTTTTATCGCCTCCTTGAGCCAAGACCCCGCCGAGCCGCCGAGAACCCCGTCGACCTTGTCCAGGAAGTCAAACCCCGCAGAGCCCACCTTGTCATAAGTCGCCCCGTAGCCCAGAAGGAGGTTCGACCACAGGGTCGCGACGCCGTCTGCCATGCCGACGAACAGGGAGTCCTGCGCGTTGAGACCGTCCAGGAAACTCGCGAGGACATTGTTGTTCTCGGTCGTCGCGTCGGGCGCCAAGGCGGCTCCCGAGATGGCGATGCCGCTCGGCAAGTCGACCGCGGTCAAGAAGGCGCCGGTCAGCCTATCGGGAACGGCCGTGCCCGCGTCGCGCATGACAAACGAGATGCACCCCCAGGCGCCGGGCGGGCAGATCTTGGGCCGCAAGGTCCCCAGGCTGTCCAGGGCGTCGCTGAACGCTTGGCGCCCCTCCTGGGCCATGTTCTTGAGGTCCTCTTGGCTCTTCGCGTAATCCTCCTTAGCCTGCGCGTATTCACGCGACGCCTCGACGATGACCTGCCAGTAATGCTCGAAGCCCGAGTCCGTCGACGTCGTGGCCGCGGCAACCGACCCCATATCCACCGCGTCCATCTGACAGGTCGGGCAAGACCGCGCGGCGCCCGTTTCAAAGTCTGCGAGCGAGATAAGGCCGGCCGAGGCCCCCGTCGCCGCCGGGCAGCTAAGCGAGCTGTGCATGACCATCCCCTCCTCCCCCGACGTGCAGGGCCAAGCCTTGCGCGTGTACAGCTTTGAGTCGCGCAGCTCCTGGGTGTTGCGCGGGAACTCCGGGAAATCGGCCGCGATCGTCCCGTCGTCGTTCTCGTAGTACGAGGCGCCTCGCACTTCCTCCAACGCAAAGTCGTAGAAGACCTTGCGACAGGCGGCATCGGTAAGTTCCTCTGCGTCGGCACCGGCGACGACGCACGCCGCCGAGCGGGCGGCGTAGTAGCGCCGCGCACGGGAAAGGGGCACGCCGAAGGTCCAGCTGTCAGCCGAGGCATAGTACGGGTTCAAAGTGTCTTCCAATCCCGCGAGGCACTGCGCCCTCTCGCGCAGGCAGTAAGGGTCGCCCACGCAGTCGGCCGTCCAGGCGCGGAGCTTGGCCGCAGACGCTCGCCCCTTGGCCTCGGCCGACCTGCTCGCCATCTCCTGCAGCTTTTTGGATAAATCTTTGATGCCGGAATCGTCGGCGTCCGTCATAAGCGACGAGTAATCAGACTGTGACTCCAACGGAAACGGAACGGCACAGCCGCCGTAGGTCAGCCCCTCCTTGGAGTTGGCCGAGGCGCACGAGACCGAGTTCGCGACCACGACGCCCGGCAGGATAGTCTCCAGGCGCCCGAGCCCCTCGGCCGCGCTCTTCGCGAAGTTTCGCCTTGTTTCCAACAACTTTGAGCCCGAGTCCACGAGCGCCGTCGCGCTGGCGCCAAGCCCCGGCACGCACGAGGCCACCAGCCCCGCGGCCAGGCTTACCATGCCCGCAAGCCCCATGCTCAGGACGCAGGCGTCAAGCACCTGTGCCACGGTCGAGAAAGCCGCCACGGAGTTGCTCCCCGCAAGGGCGCAGGCGTCTGCGACCTCCTGCACCTCGGCCGTGCGCGAGCAGATCCACTGCGTGGAGGCCGCGGCGAAGACCAACGACAGGCTGACGAGAAGCGCCACCGCCATCGAGACCGTTGTGTAGCCGCCCTCGTCGTCGAGAAAGACGGACAAGGGGCCGGCCGGCGGGCACGTTGCCGCGGCGGGCGCGGCCTCGCCAGCCCTAGCTCCAAAGATCGGTCCAATCATCGTAGGAACCCTCCACCCAATCTTGATGGCTCATGCCTTTTGCCGTGACGCTCAAAAGAACGCCAAGGTCATCCGTGGTGCCGAGCGCCGCCGCGATGAACCCCATCAGCGGCAGGGGCTTCACGTGGCCCGCGACGGCCACGATCGCCTCGTCGCCCTGCTCGACCTCGACCACCCAGTCGTCCGCGCCGCCGCTATGGAACACCGAGGCCTCGGGCACGGCAGCAAGGCGGCGCTTAACAAAGGCCGTGACCTCGTCTTTATTCGTCGTGGTCGCGAGCATCCGCACCGCCTCGTTGGCCGCCGAGGTCATGACGCAGCGCGTGTAGAGCAGGCAGGCCGGTTGGACGAGAAGGGCCACGACCACCAGGAGAGAGGGCAGCAGCAACGCCGCCTCGACGCTGGACTGGCCGTCCCGCCGCTCGATGAGCCAGCCCATCTCAGTACCCCAGCACGTCTTTGAGGGCGGCAACGACACCCTCTGCCGCGGAGTGCGAGGAGGCCGCGACGGCGATCTCCTGCAGCTTGCCGGCCTGCGCCGTGCGCCACAGCGCGGCAAGACCCGCCACAAGGGCCGCAAAGGCGCTCACGATGAGCAGGTACTCGAGCGTCGACTGGCCCCGCGTCCCGCGCGCGGCCTGCATCATTTTTTGAATCGCCTTTCCCATACGGGACCTTACCCCCCTCACTCGCCAATGTCCCGGGCCACGCCGTCCTGGTCGATGCGCCAGCAATACACCCGCGCCGCATCGCCCGAGGCACCCTCTTTGACAATGCAGATATCGGCCCAGCCCTGGCCCATGACCACGCAGCCCCACACCTGGCCTTGCAGGTCGAGGTAGCCCGACTGCGCAAGGGCGCAGGCGTCTTGCTGCGCGTATTCTTCCAACAGCTGAGAGGCGCCCTCCTCCAAGGACGCCGCCTCCCAAGACCTGGCGGCGTCCTGGCCCTCAAGCCCTACCAGGCCAAAGGCAGAGTCGAGAAGACCTTCTCCGCTGTCCTCGCCAGACGAGAACCTCTCGTCCAGCGGTGTTGTCGCACCGTCCCGCGACGCGCTGCCCGTGGCCGAGTCGCCAGCTGCCGCTCCGCCGCCCATCGCCGATCCCAGCCATACAATCAACGCCGCCACCAGCACAAACGCACAGAGAGCCCCCGCCCCTACAGCGAGTTGATGCCCTCGCTGATCGCGGCCCACAGCTCCGCGACCTTCTCGCGAAACGCCACGATGGCGAGAATCGCGATGACCACCAGCACGCCCACCAAAATGGCGTACTCGGTCGTCCCCTGGCCCTTCTCGTCTCGCATAAAGCCCCTCGCCCAAACCGTCACGGCCGCCGCCTTCTTTGTCATGACCTTTGCCGCCTCGTCCATGTCTTTCTCCTTTCATGTCAACCAACCACCAGCGACGAGCCCAAAAGCGGGCCCAGAATCGCCAACAACATCGCGGGGACGATGAGCGTCCCCAGAGGAACAAGCATCTTTACCGGGACTTTCTCGATCTCCTCTTCCACCTGCGCGCGCTGCTCGTCGCGGATCGCCTGCGCCTGGCGCTCAAGGGCCTCGGCCAAGGGCGTGCCGAAGTTCAGCGACTCGCCCACAACGTGGGCAAACCGACCCATGGCGGCGATGTCCAACTCCGCCTCCAATCCCCGAAGCGCGACCTCACGGGTGCAGGCCCCGATCTGCCAGGACAGCATCGCGCCTTGCAGCGCGCGGGCCAGCTCGTTGTCGTAGCGCGCGCAGTACAGGGCAAGCGACGAGTCGAACGAAAGCCCCGCAGACAAGCCCAAGGTCACGACGTCGAGCATAACGGGCAGCTCGGCCAGGCACTCTCCGCGCCGTTTGGAGCCCCTGGCGGCACCCGAGAAGCGCTCGACGACGGCCGCCTTTTCCAGCGCCGCCTTGACACCGCCAAGACGCCCGTCGTTCCAGGAGAGAAGCCCCGCGACGCGAGCAAGCGCCCTCTCGCCCCGCGCAGGCGCCCCCGCAAGCGGCGGCGCCTCCTCGCCCGCGTCGAAGAGCAGCCCCGCCGGGATCGCGGCGCACAGGCCTATGGCCCCCAACAGGCACGCACCCAAGCCGTCCATCACAGGACCCCGTGGATGAGCCGGCGCACGATCGCGACCGCGAGCAGGTCGAGCAAGGCGGCCACCGCCACGCAGCCAAACCCCGAGGGAGTGAGAAGCCCGCGCTGGAAATCAGGCGAGATCAGCGTGAGGCAGACCACCAGAAGCGCCGGCAACAGGCACACGATCCGCACCGAGAGGCGCGCCTGCGCGGTCTTGACGGCAAGCATGCGCTCGTACTCGCTTTGGCGCTCGACCAGAAGGGCCGATTTCTGGAAGAGGCTCCGCAGCGGGCTTCCCGTGCGGTGCGCGACCACCAGCGCCGTCGACAGAAGGCCGATGCCGGGGGCGTCCAGCTCGTCGTGCAGGCAGGCCAAGGCCTCCTCGGTCGTCTGCCCGCACTTGAGGCGAAGCCCCAGGCGAGAGAAGCACTCGCCCACCTGGCCCGTCGAGTGAGCGCCAACGTACTCGACGGCCTGGGCCAACGTCTGGCCAGAGCCCATGGCGACCGAGAGCGTGCGAAAGACCTGCGGCATCTGCGCCATGGTCCTCTTGCGCTCGGCCTCGTTGGCACGTGCGTCAAAGGCGGGCACCGCCGCCAACAGCACGCAAAAAGCCACGGGCGCGCACACGGCCGATCCCATGAGCAGCCCCACCAGCACCGCGCCGACCGTCTGGCCAGCCAAAATGCCCGCACAGCACACCCGCGCGGAGACGCGCAGCCCCGTCACCTGCGGCAACTCGGCCGCCCGCCGGGCCGTTCGCGCCCAACAGTCCCGCGACATCAAATAGTCAACGATCGGCGTCTCGGAGAGCCGCCCCAGCCAAAGCAGGGCGCTCCGCTGCGCGAAGAGGCGCGCCCGCTCGAGCGCAAGCGGCAGGGGCACATGGCTTTGCGAGGCGGGCATGAGCAGCGCCACGCAGGTACCGGCGCAGGCCGCTATCCCCAGCAACATGACGACTTCCATGCCTCAACCTCCCTTTCATTCAAAACGCCCTCGGCAACCGAGCGGGCCAGAAACGCCGGCTCGCCCTCCACCCTCCACTCGCGCCGCGCCAGGTCGAAGCCCACGATCCGCCGCAGCTCCACCTGACCCTTGTCACCGCGGCTCACCTCGGTGAGGTCGGCGATCACACGCGAGCCGTCCGCGAGCCTGCGGGCCATGACCACCAGGTCGATCGCCGTGGCGATTTGCTCCTCGATGACATCGGCCGGCAGGTCCATCCCAAAACGCGCCATCAGCACCAGGCGCAGAATCGACTCCTGCGCGCTGCCCGCGTGCAGCGTGGTGAGCGAGCCCGGGTGGCCGGAGTTCATGGCCTGCAGCATGTCGATGGCCTCCTCGCCGCGGCACTCGCCCACGACGATGCGGTCGGGCCTCATGCGCAGCGCGTTTTTCACCAGCTCGCGGATGGTCGTCTCGCCGCGTCCCTCGATGGAGGCCTCCTGGGCCTCGAGCCTCACCACGTTGGGGTGCGCGTCGAAACGAAGCTCCGCCGAGTCCTCCACCGTGACCAGGCGCTCCTTGTGGCTAATCTCGCAGGACAGGGCGTTCAACAGCGTCGTTTTGCCCGAGCCCGTGCCCCCGCAGACCGCGATCGACGCCCGCGCCTTGACCGCCCAGCCCAAGAGCTGCGCATACCAGGCGGGCAAGGCGGCCAGCTCAACCAGCGACCCCAGCGTGCGAATCTGCGCCGAGAACTTCCTGATCGTGACCGAGGTCCCGTCCACCGCCACGGGCGAGGCCACGGCGTTCACGCGGTCGCCGTTTGGCAGGCGGGCGCTCACGATGGGGTTCGACCGGTCCAGGCGGCGTCCCAGCGGCGCCAAGATCTTGTCCATGACGATGAGGATCTGCTCCTCGGAGTCAAAGGCGATGTCTGCCTGGAACAGCTCGCCGTCGCGCTCGTAGAACAGCGCCCGCGTGCCGTTGATCATGACCTCAGTGATCGTGGGGTCGTCGAGCAGCGGCTGGATCGGCCCCAAGCCGCAGACCTCGTCGATCACCTGAGAGATGACCAGGCTTTTCTCGGCGAGAAGAACGTCTGCATAGTCGCCCGAGTTGCACAGAGCGTCCAGCGTGACGCCCAGCTCGGTGCGGGCGCGGCCCTCGTCCTCGGCAAGCATCTTGGCCACCGTCGAGAGACCCAGGGCGCCGATAAGGTCGCGCTTCAAGTTCTCGCGGGCTTCCCGCAGGGCAGCGGCGCGCTCCGCGTCGGCCTCGCCGGCCCCGCTGGCGAGACGGACGCGCTCCAGGACGCCCATCAGCTGGCCTCTCTCTGCCACGCGAAGAGCGACCTTCTCTTCCAGGGCTCACGCTGCGCCAACGCCTCCTGCGCCCGCTCGCACTCGGGAAGGCGCCCCAGCTCAGAGAGCAGCTGCGCCATCATCCATGCCACCGCCTGGGAAAATGCGGTGTTCATCTGGCAGATGTCGAGCGCGCGTCCCTGGCCCATGAGCTCCACGACCTCCTCGCCGCCGTCCGGCACGCGAAAGAGCCGTGCGCCCTCGAGGCCCTTCTCGGCCCGAGGAATCACCATATCGGCCTGTGAGCGGGGGTTCACCTTGTTCTCGACCCGAGCGATCCGCGTGCGCGCGACGCCCAGCCGCACGGCCAGGCCGCTCGTGCGCGCCACCGAGGCGATGGCGCCCGGCGCCGCATCGCCCACCAGCAAAAGGCGGTCCGCCATCTGCGCGATCTGCGCCGTGGCGTCGGTCAAGGTCGTCGAGGTGTCGACAAGCACAAGGTCGCAGCGCGCAGCCAGGCTCGCCAACAAAGGGCCCGTCAAGGGCATGACCGTCTCGGCATGCTCCGGAGACTCGCAGGGGCCGTAGAGCCGTAGCCGCTCCGTCACGGGCACCCCGGCGTCCGCCTGGGCGGCCGTGCCCATCCCCTCGCGGGCATACGATGCCAGGTCAAAGCCCCGCGGCAGCCCAAATTGGCTGTAGAGGTTGCCGCAGGAGAGGTCCATGTCGAGAAGGGCCACGCTCATGCCCCAAAGCTCCGCCGTTGCGGCGGCCGCGGCGGCCAGCGCGGTCTTGCCCACGCCGCCGCGGCCCGAGAAGAGGGCAACCACAGGAGCGCGCCCGTCAGGCGGCAGGGGCCGGGGCATGACCGGCGAGGATTTTCTCACCGTGGGCACAGCCGCGCCCGGCACCCGCGAGCCCGTGGCCGCGAAAGTCCAGGGAACGGGCGCGCCGCCAGGCCCAAGATCCCCATCTATTTCTGGCGGCGCGTCGTCCAAGCCTAGCTCACAGGGGTCGATGACCTCGTCGATCCCCGCCCGGGCCGCGCGCGAGCGCAACGATCCGGAAGCGTGGTGACGGGCCAGGACGACCCTGCGGGCGTAGCCGTCGTGAGCCAGGGCGGCGGCGAGGTTGATGTCAGAGACCTCGGCGTCCTTGCAACAGACCAGGACGTTCAAGGTACCGGGGACCGACCCTTCGAGCCACTGGCGCAGCTCGTCGGGGTCCTGCGCAAAGCGCGCGTCGGCATCCGGCGAGACGGAGCACAGGACGACCTGGGCGTCCTTGAAGAATCTCTCGCTTACGTAGCACACCCACATCTCGCTCATCGCTGCGCCTCCTCGACCTGCCCGGATTGTCCCTGCTGTCCTGTCGCCGCGCCCTCGGGCGCCGCGCCGTCCGCAGCCGCGCCGCCTGTCGCCGCAGCGGCCGCCGTCGTGCCCGTCGCGCCTGCGCCGCCCGTCTCGGGCAGAACCTCCGTCGGCGCCACGCCGCTCGCCGCCCCGCTCAAGTCATCGATATCCTCGGCCGGGATCACCAACCGCAGCGACCCCTCGGTGCTGGCGCTCAAAAGCCCCGTCACGTCAGCCGGGCGCACCGCCACGCACAGCGTTCCCTTAGAGAGCACGCTCGACCCGTCGTTTGTCGGGGCGAGAAGAACCTGCACGTCGCTCGTCAACAGCGACGTCGCGCCATCCGCCACCCGATAGGCCGCAAGCGAGGTGCCCACCTCCACGGCCGAGCTCAGCCCCAGCTTGTCCGTCAAAGGCACCGACAAGGCCACGTATCCCGAGGGCACCTCCGCCATCGCCGAGCTCTCGCGGAAGTTGAGCTCGCACAGCGGCGCCCCCTGCGTCACGGGCACGCTCACCTGCTTGCCCGCCACGTCGCCAAAGCTCGTGAGCGCCCCTTTAGGCGCCAGGTCGCTCAGCCATTCCTTCTCGGTCACGTTGGCCGAGCTCACGACGTCGCCCGCCTCAAGCGTCTTTGTCGCCACCAAAAGGCGCGTGACCTCGCCGCCATAGCGGGCCACGGCCTCGGCACGGATCGACTCGGCCTGGCTCTCGACGTGGTTGCCGTACAGCAGGCACATGACCACGGCGCCCGCCGCGCACATCCCCGAGACAATGAGCCTCACACGTCTTTTCATGGCTTCTCCTTGGCAAAATCGATGGTTGCGCGCTCTTTTGCGCACCACCGATTGTTACCCCGAGAAATGCCTATTTACCTGGGATTTTTTAGAAAATACTTGCACGAATCCGACAGAAATCTGACACGTTTCTGACAGCTTGCGGCAACACAGAAGCTCGTCGTGCGAATCCAAAATGCCGCCAAAATGCATCCAAAATGCAGGCGGCAAACCACCCGGTCGCCGCCTTCACAGTTCCTACACATTTGATGTGCCCCAGCGTGCCCCAACGTGGCGCTCCCGCAACACCGGACCGCCAAAGCCCTTAAATAACCACGTCCGGGTCCAGGCTCGCCGCGCTCTCGCGCATCTCTGCGGCCAGCGCGAGATACGCCTCCAGCCTCACAGGCGAGAAGCCCGCCTCGCGCACCCCGCAGCCAGGCTCGTGCGTGTGGGTGCAGTCCCTGAACCGGCACTCCTGGGCCGCCTCGGAGATGTCCCCGAAGACCTTCGCGAGCCCTCGCTCGTGCCCGACGATGGGCAGGCTTCGAAGCCCCGGCTCGTCCACGATCACGCCCGCGCCCGGGATCGACACCATGCGCCTGGCCACCGTGGTGTGCCGGCCCATGTCGTCCGCCTCGCGCACCGCCCCGGTTTCCAGGGCTTCCTTGCCGAGAAGGGCGTTCAGCAGCGTCGACTTGCCCGCGCCCGATTCCCCGAGCACGATCGCGACCTGCCCCTTGGGCACGAGCGCCCTCACGGCCTCGAGGCCCCAAGCGACGCCCAGCTCGCCCGCCAACACGCGGATGCGGTCCTCCTCGGCCCCCTCGGCGGCGCTCGACGTCAGCGCGAGCGGGCTCGTCTCGCCCAAGATCTCGCGAACCGCCGCCACGTCGCGACGCAAAACGTCATCGCCGGCACGGTCGGCCTTGGTGAGCACGACCGCCACCTCGGCCCCGCAGTCGCGCGCGATGACGGCCGAGCGGGCGATGCGCTCGCACGAGACCTCGCGCTCGCCCAGCTGCTGCACGACCAGCACGACGTCGACGTTGGCCGCCAGCGTCTGCTTCTCGCCGCGAGCCTTGCCCTTCCAGCGGGCAATGTCGCTCTCGCGAGGCAAGATCTCCTCGATCAACCCCATGTCGTGGCCGTCGGGGCGCCGGGCGCACACCCAGTCCCCCACCGCCGCGCGCGAGTTCTCCTGCCGAGAAAGGCCACCTTTCGTCAACCGCGCCGAGAACTCAGCGCGAAAGACGCCGTCGGCGCACAGGATGGCCGGGAAGCCGCGGTCCAGGCGCACGACGCAACCCATCTCGAGCTCGCCCGTGACGTCTGCGCCCGCAGCCTCGCAGGCCCGCGCGGCCGCCGCGTCAAATGCCGCGACCTGGGCCTCACTCGCAAAGAGCTCCTCGAAGGCCGGCAGGTCCGTCAACGACGAGAGCGCCGGCAGCAGCGCCTCGCCCGCGTCATCTCTCGCCCCACGCCTACGACCCTTTTTCTGAGCGCGTTTAGCCACGTCTCCCCCTATCACGGCACAGTCTGGACTAGTTTACAAAACCCCGCGCCGCGCGTCAGGCCCTGCTCCGCCAAAATGCACGGTTATGGGAACCTTGACCTTCCCATAACCGTCAAAATGCCCGCCAAATCTTCCCATAAGCGGAGAAACCCCCGCCGCACCTTCCCACAACCGTCGTTTTCCCGGGTGGGGTCGGCGCCGGCGACGACCCCACGCCGGCCGACGCACGAAAAAGCCCCGCGGTCTCGGGCGAGAACCGCGGGGCAGACAGAACGCAACGTACGGCGAGAAGACCGGGCGACCCTACGCGTCCTTCTCCACAGAGCGCATTACGGCCTTGTAGATCTCGGTCATCGGGATGATGAGGAACGCGATGCCCAAGGCGCTCAGCATGCCGACCATCTCGAGGCTCGGCACGCCGAAGAACATCATGGCCAGCGGCTCGAGCTCGACGACGATAAGGGTCAGCACCAGCGCGAGCGCAGCGGCGCCCCACAGCCAGACGTTCTGCTTGGTCATGGTGAACAGCGACGCGCGGCGGCTGCGCATGTTGAAGCAGTGGAAGATCTCGACCATGTTGAGGGTGATGAACGCCATCATGACGCCTTCCTCGTCGGCCGCGCCGGCAATCATGTCGGCGATGTTGATGTAGCCCATGTCCAGGTAGACGCCCACAAAGAAGCTCGCCAGGACCAAAACGGTGATGAAGATGCCCTGCACGATGCAGTCGAGGCCCATGTGGCCGGCAAAGACGCCGTCAGAGGCGTTGCGCGGCTTGCGGCTCATGATGTCGCCCTCGGCCTCCTCGAGGCCCAGCGCCAGCGCCGGGAAGCAGTCGGTCACGAGATTGACCCACAGAAGCTGCACCGGCTGGAACAGCGTGAAGCCCACGAGCGTCGCGATGAAGACGGAGAATACCTCGGCGAGGTTCGCGGACAGCAGGAACTGGATGACCTTGCGGATGTTGTCGTAGATGCGACGGCCCTCTTCGCAGGCCGAGATGATGGTCGCGAAGTTGTCGTCTGCCAGGACCATATCGGCCACGTTCTTGGTGACGTCGGTGCCGGTGATGCCCATGCCCACGCCGATGTTGGCGCGCTTGATGGACGGCGCGTCGTTCACGCCGTCGCCCGTCATGGCCACGATCATGTCCTTGGACTTCCAGGCCTCGACGATGCGGGTCTTGTGCTCGGGCTGGACGCGGGCGTAGACGCCGTAGTTCTCGATGCAGGCGTCGAGCTCCTCGTCGGTCATCTTGTCGAGCTCGGCGCCGGTGATGGCCTGCTCGCGGCTCTCGACGATGCCGAGGTTCTTGGCGATGGCCACGGCGGTGTCGATGTGGTCGCCCGTGATCATGACGGTGCGGATGCCGGCGTCGTGGGCCTCCTTGATGGCCGGGGCCACCTCGGGGCGCTCGGGGTCGATCATGCCAGAGAGGCCGCAGAAGGTAAGGCCCTTCTCAAGAGCCTCGGCGGAGAAGTCCGCGGGCTTCTCGGCGTAGTGACGGCTGGCCAAGGCAAGGACGCGCAGGGCCTGGTCGGCCATGGCCTTGTTCTCGGCGAGAAGCTCGGCGCGGCGCTCGTCGGTCATGGGGACGACCTTCTCGCCGTCAAAGACCGTGTCGCACAGGGCGATAACCACGTCGGGAGCGCCCTTGGTGTACTGCTCGAACTCGCCGTCGAGGGTCTCGACCACGACGGACATCATCTTGCGGCCCGAGTCGAAGGGGGCCTCGCCCACGCGCGGGTGCTCCTGCGCCAAGCCGGTCATGCCGGCCTTGCCCGCGTCGTTTACCAGGGCGCACTCGGTCGGCTCGCCAACGGCCTCGCCGGCCTCGGCGTCCCACTGCGCGTCGGAGCACAGCGCCATGCCGGCGAGGTGCTTGTTCTCCTCGCAGGCCAGGACGTGCTTGACGACGGTCATCTTGTTCTGGGTCAAGGTGCCGGTCTTATCCGAGCAGATCACCTGCGTGCAGCCCAGGGTCTCGACGGCCGAGAGGTTGCGGATAATGGCCTGGCGCTTGGCCATCTTGGTCACGCCCAGGGAAAGGACGATGGTCACGACGGCGACAAGGCCCTCGGGGATAGCCGCGACGGCCAGCGAGACGGCCACCATGAAGGTGTTGAGGAGCAGCTCGGGCTGGGAGGTCATGTTGCCCAGGCCGTGGCGAAGCACGTCGACGACGAAGATCACGACGCAGATCGCCAGGACCATCTTGGTCAGGACGTGGGACAGCTCGTCGAGCTTGACCTGCAGCGGGGTCAGCTCCTCCTTGGCCTCGGAGAGGGCGCCGGCGATCTTGCCCATCTCGGTGTCCATGCCGGTCGCCACCACGACGGCGCGGCCGCGGCCGTAGACCACGGTGGAGCCCATGTAGCACATGTTCTTGCGGTCGCCCAGGGGCACGTCGTCCGCGCCCTCGGCCAAAACGATGACGTCGGCGTGCTTCTCCACCGGGACGGACTCGCCGGTAAGCGCCGCCTCCTCGATCTTCATCGAGGCGCTCTCGAGCACGCGGCAGTCGGCGGGCACCGAGTCGCCGGCCTCGAGCAGCACGACGTCGCCCACGACCAGCTCGGAGCTGGGCAGGCTCACGAGCTTGCCGTCGCGCATGACCTTGGACTGGGCCGCGCTCATCTCCTGCAGGGCCGCCAGGGCCTCCTCGCTCTTGGCCTCCTGGATGACGCCCAGCGCCGAGTTGATGATGACGACGGCCATGATGATGATGACGTCGGCGAAGTCGATCTCGCCCTGGATGGCACCCGTGATGGCGCTGATGGCGGCGGCCGCGATCAACATGATGACCATCGGGTCGGCCATCTGCTGGAAGAAGCGGATCCACAGCGGGGTCTTCTCCTCTTCCTTCAGCTTGTTCGGGCCGTTCTTCTCCAAGCGCGCCGCGGCCTCGGCAGCAGCCAGGCCGGCCTCGGCGTCGGTGCCCTGCTCATGCAAGACAGCGTCGGATGAAGACAGGTACTCTTTCATACGATTCCCCCTCCTGGGTTATCTAATTGTCACGGCCGCCAGCTTGATGCCCGATCATAATTCCCAGGAGAGGGCAAGGGCTCATCAAGCCTATAAGGCAGACCGCTCTTATAAAGCCAATCTAGTGTACCAGACGGACAAGAATCTACCCGCCGCCCCACAAAAAACGCCCGGCCCCAAAATTGGGAACCGGGCGTTGCGCAGGCAAAAGCCGTGTAGGCGAGAAAACCTTACTGCACCTGGGCGATCATGGCCATGTTGGTGGAGGTGGTGTAGTCGCCCTGGCGCGGGGAGGTCTGGGGGTCACCAGCGGTGAGGACGACCAGGTCGCCGGCCTCGACGACGCCGTTGTCCTTGGCGGTGGTCAGCGCGTTGTACAGGGTGTTGGAAAGCGAGCCCTGCTCGGTGGTGCGGAAACCGTAGACGCCCCAGTAGAAGCAGGTGCGACGGATGCTCTCCTCGGAGGGAGACATGGCGTACAGGGGCACCTTGGGACGGAACTTGGAGACCAGGCGAGCAGAACGGCCAGAGTGCGTCGGGACGATGATGCACTTGGCCTCAACGCGGTCGGCCATCTCGACGGCCGCGAAGCCGGTGGCGCCGTTGACGTTGCGCACGCCGCGACGGTCGTAGTAGTTCTTGTTCTCCTCGACGTACTTCTCGGTCTCCTTGCAGATCTCGGCCATGGTGCGCACGGCGTCGATGGGGTACTTGCCCGCAGCGGTCTCGCCGGAGAGCATGACGCAGTCGGTGCCGTCGTAGACGGCGTTGGCGACGTCGTTGACCTCGGCGCGGGTCGGGCGGGGGTTACGCTGCATGGAGTCGAGCATCTGGGTAGCGGTGATGACCGGCTTGTAGTGCTCGGCGCACTTGCGGATGATGGTCTTCTGGATGTGGGGAACCTGGGCCGCGGGAACCTCGACGCCCAGGTCGCCACGGGCAACCATGATGCCGTCGGAGACGTGCAGGATCTCGTCGAAGTTCTCGACGCCAAGCGCGCTCTCGATCTTGGGGAAGATCTGGACGTGCGGGGCGCCCATCTCGGTGCAGATCTGGCGGATGCCCTCGACGGCGGCGGCGTCACGGATGAAGGACGCGGCGATGGCGTCGATGCCCAGCTCGCAGCCGAACATGATGTCGGCGCGGTCCTGAGCGGTGACGGAAGGCAGGCCGATGTTGACGTTGGGGATGTTCACGCCCTTGCGCTCGCCGATCAGGCCGCCGTTGGTGACGACGCAGTGCATGTCCTGGCCCTCGACGTGGTCGACCTCAAGGCCAACCAGGCCGTCGTCGATCAGGATGACGGAGCCCTTGGTGACCTCGGAGGGAAGCTCGAGGTAGTCAAGGGAGATGTGCTCGGAGGTGCCGTGGAAGTCCTCGGAGGTGGGCTGGGCGGTCACGACGATCTTGTCGCCGGTAGCGACCTCGACCTTCTGGCCGTCGACGAGAAGACCGGTGCGGACCTCGGGGCCCTTGGTGTCAAGAAGAATGGCGACGGGGATGGACAGCTCGCGGGAGATGGAGCGGACCTTCTCGATCATGGAACGGTGGTACTCGTGGGAGCCGTGAGAGAAGTTGAAGCGAGCGACGTTCATTCCGTGCAAGATAAGCTGGCGCAGGACCTCCTCGTCCTCGGTGGCGGGACCCATGGTGCACACGATCTTAGTCTTCTTGCTGAATGCCATCTAAAACCTCTTTCTTTCGGTATCGGAAAACGCCCCGGTTGTGCAGCCGGGGCGCCCTATTAACAAACGACGGAACGATCGACGAAATCAGTGCCGTTGGCGAAGGCCTGGGCGTTGTCCAGGGTGACGCGGGCAATCTCGCCGAGGGCCTCCTTGGTGAAGAAGGCCTGGTGAGACGTCATGACGACGTTGGGGAAGGAGCACAGGCGAGAAGTGACGGAGTCGATGATCTCGCCGGCGCGGTCCTGGTAGACGTTGGGGCCTTCCTCGTCGTAGACGTCGAGGCCGGCAGCACCGATCTTACCAGAGAGGATGCCGCGGATGAGGGCCTGGGTGTCGACGAGGCCGCCGCGGCCGGTGTTGACGAAGATGACGCCGTCCTTCATCTTGGCGATGGAGTCGTCGTTGATCATGTGACGGCTCTCCTCGTTGAGGAAGGCGTGCAGGGAGATGAGGTCGGAGCGACGGTAGAGCTCGTCGTAGTCGACGTACTCGTCGACGATGCCGTCCTCAACGAGCTTCTGGTTGGGGTACAGGTCGGAACCCAGGACCTTCATGCCGAAGCCCTTGCAGATGCGGCAAAGGGCGGCGCCGATGCGGCCGGTGCCGATGATGCCGGCGGTCTTGCCGTAGAGCGTCTCGCCGACAAGGCCCTCGAGGTTGAAGTCGTTGTCACGGACGCGGTTGTAGCCCTTGTGGATGCGGCGGTTGGCGCAAAGGGCCAGGCCCATGGCGTGCTCGGCGATGGCCTCGGGAGAGTAAGCCGGAACGCGGGTGACCTTGAGGCCCAGGTCCTGGGCGACGGGCACGTTCACGGCGTCGAAGCCGGCGCAGCGCATGAGGATGAGCTTGACGCCAAAGCCCGCGAGGATCTCGAGGGTCATGGCGCCGGCCTCGGCGTTGACAAAGGCGCAGACGGCGTCGTAGCCGCGGGCCAGGGCGGCGGTCATCGGGGTGAGGTTGGACTCAATGAAGTCGATCTTGATCTCCGGATAGCTCTTGAGCTCCTGAGTAAAGGAATCCCTGTCGTAGCTCGCGGTACCGTAAAACAAAATCTTCATTGCGTTGTCCCTTCGCAGTCATAACTTTAGGCGTGCCTTTTCAAACGCCAAACATCTGACGGGTGACAGTATAAATCAGGCGAGCGGTAAAAATAATGGGATAAACGGTATTAAACGAGTTTCGCGGACGATAAGTCCGAACGTACCGAACATTTAAGCCGTGCCTTGCGAAGGGCTTTCACGGGCCTTACGCCGCCGCGCCGCGTGCCCTGAGCGCCGCTTACAGAAAGGCCCCGGCAGGCCGCATGCGCACTTATATATACTCGGGAGGTCTTCTCGTCGAAAGGACTTCCATGAGCTGGTTCGAGCCTTCATTTGCCTATCAGATCTATCCCTTGGGCCTGTGCGGAGCGCCCCACGAGAACGACGGTGTGGTCGTCCACCGCCTGCGCAAGCTCATCGACGACGGCTGGGTAGACCACATGAAGAAGCTGGGCGTCACTTGCCTGATCTTGAACCCGGTCTTCGACAGCCTCTCCCACGGCTACGACACGAGCGACTACACGCAACTCGATTGCCGCCTTGGCACCAACGAGGACCTGGTAGACCTGGTCGCCGCCTGCCACAAGGCTGGCATCAAGGTCCTTCTCGACGCCGTCTTTAACCACGTGGGCCGCGGTTTTTGGGCCTTCAAGGACGTATGCGAGAAGCGCGGCGAGTCCGCCTACGCCGGCTGGTTCGAGATCGACTGGGGCGGAAACACCGAGTGGGACGACGGCTTCTCCTACGCGACGTGGCAGGGAGTTCCCTACCTCGTGAAGCTCAACCACGGCTGCTTCGACCTCAACGACTACCTGGTCGACGTCATCCGCGGCTGGGTGCGCGACTTCGACATCGACGGCCTGCGCCTGGACGTGGCCTACTGCCTTGAGCCCGGCTTCATTGGCTACCTGCGGCGCATTGCCAACGAGATCTCGGCCGAGCGCGGCGAGAAGTTCCTGCTTCTGGGCGAGACGATGTTCGGCGACTACAACCGTTGGATGGGAGACGACCTGTGCGACACCGTGACCAACTACGAGTGCTACAAGGGGCTGTGGTCGTCGATGAACTCGGCCAACATGCACGAGGTGGCCTACGCGCTGGAGCGCCAGAGCGGCTCTCACCCCTGGGACCTCTACACGGGCAGGCACCTGCTGGACTTCGTCGACAACCACGACGTGCCGCGCATCGCCACGCAGCTTGAGGACAAGGCGCAGCTCAAACCCCTGTACGGCCTGCTGTTTGGCATGGCCGGCGTCCCTTGCGTCTACTACGGCAGCGAGTGGGGCATCGAGGGCGAGCAGAAATTCGGCGACCACGAGCTGCGCCCGGCGCTCGACGCGCCCGAGTGGAACGAGCTCACCGACTGGATCCGCGACCTGGCCGCGGCGCGCGCCAAGAGCCAGGCGATCGTCTGGGGAAGCTACGAGCAGCTGGCCGTCGCCCCGCAACAGCTGGTCTTTTGCCGCGCGGCCGAGGACGAGCGCGTCATCGTGGCCGTCAACGCCGCGGGCGCGGCGGCCCACGTCGGCTTCGAAGCCGGGACCGCGGCGGGCACCGACCTCATCACCGGCGAGCCCGTGGCCTTCGACGGCGGCGGCGATCTGCCGCCGTATTCAACCCGTTACTGGCTCGTGGAGTAAGGCCTTCTCGCCAAGCTCTTCTCCCCTTGCGGGTGTAAGGTGTTTCTCGCCATCAAATGCGCAACGAAAGGACTGCCATGATCTACGACGGAATCGCCGCCATCGAGAAGTACCGCGGCCTCAACAAGAACCTCGACACCTTGATCGACTGGTTTGCCGAGAACGACCCCGCCGACCTGCCGCTGGGCAAGACCTTGATCGACGGCGAGCGCGTCTTTGCCAACACGATGGAGGCCAAGACCAAGCTGCCCGAGAACGCCCGCTTCGAGACCCACCGCAAGTACATGGACCTGCAGATGGACCTCGAGGGCGTCGAGGACTTCATGACCACGCCGGGCGAGCTTGAGCCCCTGACCGAGTTCGACGTCGACGGCGACAAGGGCTTCTGGAAGGCCGCCGAGGGCAACGACGACCTGCTCGTGGGCACCCTCGAGAAGGGCCACTTCGCGATCTTCATGGTCGGCGAGCCCCACATGCCCAACCTCGTCCACGGCGACGCCGAGGTCGGCCCCCTCAAGAAGATCTGCTTCAAGAT
>CAVAUD010000017.1:0-25402 GCA_963591565.1 bacterium | reverse complement strand
TGGAAGCCGGCTGGCTCGAGTATCGCCACCAGGTGGGGCAGACGGGCGTCTCCGTTGCGCCAAAGCTGCTGGTCAGCGTAGGTGTCTCGGGCGCGATCCAGCACCTTGCCGGCATCAGCGGCGCCGAGTGCGTCATCGCCATCAACGAGGACCCCGACGCGCCCATCTTTGGCGTCGCCCAGTACTCCGTCGTCGGCGACGCCGTCGAAGTGGTCAGTGCCCTTCTCGCCGAGCTTCAGAAGCAATAAGAAGCCCGCGGAGAGAAAAATAAAAAAGTCAGTGGCGCGGCGGGCTTTTTTATGTACAATAGCTGACGCACCATTACATGGAGAGTTGTCCGAGTGGCCGAAGGAGCACGATTGGAAATCGTGTAGGCGTCTAAAGCGTCTCCAGGGTTCAAATCCCTGACTCTCCGCCAGTACATTCTCGGGCGCCCAAGGGCGCCCGTTTTGTATCCCTCAAGTTGAGCGAGCCAATAGCGCGTGTCAGCTTGAATTCGGAGGGATGGCAGAGCGGCTGAATGCGGCGGTCTCGAAAACCGTTTAGCCTTTCTGAGGCTACGAGGGTTCAAATCCCTCTCCCTCCGCCAGAATTTTCAAAGGGTCGTCCTAAAGGACGACCCTTTTTTCATGCCAAGACGGCACTTGCGTGGGGTTCGCACCATCCCGGTGATCTAAAAATGCGAAAGTTGGAGCCTAATTCACAGGAGAGCGAGTAGCCGGGGTATTTCGACGACAAAACCCCAGGTCGCAAATGGCTGCGCGAACCGTATCGGGTTCGCGCAGCCATATTAGCTTCCAACTTTCGTATTTTTTGCAAACTACTTGCGGCGGCGGGCCTTACCCTGGGCCTTGTAACGGCGCAGGCGCGCGGCGACGCGCGGGGTGAGGTCGGTCGCATGCGGGGTCGCGACGCCCTTGGCCAAAGACCACCGGCGCAACCCAACGGTCACGACCACCATGACGACCGCGGCGATGTACTTGTTGATGTCGAGCCCCGCGACCAGCCCGTAATAGACGGCGCTTCCGGCCACGGCGCACACGGCATAGTAGCTGCTGGGCTTGAAGATCCGCGGAACGTCTCCCAAGAAAACGTCGCGCAGCATGCCGCCGCCGACGCCCGTCAAGGTTCCCATCAAAATGGCCGAGACGGGCAGCAGGCTGTAGACGATCGCCTTGTCGGTCCCGCCCAGCGCGAACAGCGCGACCGAGATGATATCGACCCATTCCAGCAGGTCGGGGATCTTCTCGAACGGCCGAGCGAAGAAGAAGACGAGAAGGCCGATGACCACCGTCGCGGGGATGGCGTAGGGGTTGTCCAGCATGTAGGTGCCGCCCTGCTGCATGGCCATGTCGCGGATCAGGCCGCCGCCCAGGCCGCAAAGCATCGACAGGCCGATGAAGCCGATCGGGTCGAGCTTGCGCTCGCTGGCGACCAACGCGCCAGAAATTCCGCCAACGGCAACGGAGGCCAGGTCAAGCCACGCGGGCAGCGAGACGGCGACTTGCGGGCTGATGGTGGAGTAGATGGGAATCACGCGGCGGCTCCGATGCGGGTGTGTGCGAATGCGGCGGGGCAAAAATCCCCGTGGGACAACTTAATGCATAGTGCCCGCGCGCGAAAGGGTCAGCTCGCAAATGGCACGGTGAACGGCGCCAAAGCGCGCGACTTTAAGGTGAGCGATAGGTTGGTTTGTTTCTCGCCACATCTGGCCGACGTCCGCGCCGAGACCTTCTCGCCGGCGCCTTATGGGTATAAAAACCTGCTAGTCTGGAATCTGATATGTGAGCTACCACCAGTTTTGGTGTCGAGAGGAGCTTGTCATGGCGGGCAATGTCGATCTGAGCGGTTACTCGAGCGACCGCTATTTCTCCCGGGCGTGGCGCCTGGTTACGCAGCAGAAGGGCTGGTGGAAGACCATTCTGCTTATGGGCGTGGCGCTGCTCGTGCCGATCGCGGGCCCCTTGGCCGTGCTGGGCTACCAGCTGGAGTGGGCGCGCCTGCTTGCCTGGGACGTCAATGAGCCCATCAACAACGGCGAGGTTCACGTGGGCAAGCTCATCGGCTCGGGCTGGCGCGGTTTTCTCGCCATGCTGGGCTGGGGCATCCTGGACGCCCTGATCGGCAACGTGCTTTCTGAGGTCCCGGGCCTCGGCGGCCTGTTGGACCTTGTCTGGACCATCTGCGGCATCTTCATCTCGATGATGGTCATGGTCGCGGCCATCCGCGCGACGATCTATCAGAAGGTAGGGGCCGGCTACGCCGCCAAGAACCTGTGGGAGATGCTGCGCCGCGACCCCGCCGGTTTGGTGCGCGTCTGGTTCATCAGCTTCGTCGCCTCGATCATCGAGAGCATCATCGCCTTTATGGTCCTGTTCGTGAGCATCATCTCGGTCCTGCCCAACATGCTCGACAGCATCGAGACCCTCTATTACTACGGCGACATGATGAGCCAGCGCGAGGCCGCCTTCTATGTCTTCGACCTCATCGGCACCTTCTTTGGCGGCGTGTGGCCGTCGCTGTTGCTGCTGCTTGTCATCACTTTGTTCCTGGCCGCCCTGGTAGCGACCCTGACCTTCGCCGCCCTGGCCCTGTGGATGCGTCAGTTCGATGTCCCGTCCTGGGGCAAGAGCTCCGACCCGCTGCCCGCCTCGCGCGTCGAGGATGCGGCGGAGAAGGACTATGTTGCCGAGCCGGAGGTGCCGGTGGCTCCTGTGGTTGTGGCCCCTGCGACCCCCGAGGCTTCGGAGGACGAGCCGGTTGTGGAGGTAGTCGCAGAGGAGGCCGCAGGGGAGGTGCCCGCGGCGCCGGTCGAGGAGACGCCTGAGACGGCCGAGACGACCGAGCCCCCGATTCCTGGTGAGGAGACCGCGGAGGACGAGCCCGAAGCCGAGCCCGTTGACGTCGAGGTCATCGCCCCGGCCCGCGCCGAGGACCCTGCCCATGTCGACGCCCCCGCCGAGGTCCCCGCCGACGAGCCCGACGAGGTTCTCGACATCGACGCAGAGACGTCCGGTGACGACGACCCCGCAAGCGACGACGGCGACCCCGCGCCCAGCGACGAGGAAGAATCCGCCGAGTAAGGCCCTTCTCGCCAATCCTGCGGTTTTATTGCCGGCAAGGCTCCATTCGTGTAGAACGAGTGGAGCCTTTTCTTGTGCCTCGACCAGGCCCTATGCGAGAAACCCCAGGCCATGGCCGGCGCCGTCAGAAAGCTGTCAGCCTGCGGATATATCCCTGCAAGATTTGTGTCAGGTGCCCCTGTTAGGGTCTTCCCAAGCAAAAAAGTGGGCTGCGGAAGTGACTTGAGGCGGCAATTTGTGCAGATACCAGGGAGTTTGACGGGCGGCGCCGGCACCCTATGGTATTATCCCCTCTTGGAACTTTCCTGCTCCGGGTGCACCTTCACTCCCCGGAGCCATTAGCCCAGAGGAGGTGACCACATGAAGGCCTATGAACTGCTGTATTTTGTTGACCCCACCTCTAACGAGGAGACCCGCGCTGGCGTTATGAAGCGCATCGAGGTTGCTATCGAGGGTGGTGCTGTCGACAGCGTCGAGGACTGGGGCAAGCGCAAGCTCGCCTTCGAGATCGACGACCTCACCGAGGGTGACTACACTCTCATCAACTTCCACGCAGACCCCACCCAGATCGCCGAGCTCGACCGAGTTCTGCGCATCAACGACGCTGTCAAGCGTCACATGGTCGTGCGCCGTCCCGACAAGGACTAGCAACGGAAGTGTGGGCAAGCGCCCACGATTGAGAGGTAGAGAGTCATGAGCATCAACCGCGTTCTTATTTCCGGCAACCTTACCCGCGACCCCGAGCTTCGCGCTTCCGGTAGCGGCACCCAGATCCTGCGTTTTGGCGTCGCGGTCAACGACCGTCGCCGCAACCCGCAGACCAACGAGTGGGAGGACGTTCCCAACTTCGTCGACTGCGTGATGTTTGGCAGCCGTGCGGACGCCCTCTCTCGTTACCTCTCTAAGGGAACGAAGGTTACCGTCGAAGGCAAGCTTCGTTACAGCTCTTGGGAGGCCAAAGACGGCGGCCGCAGGAGCAAGCTTGAGGTAGTCGTGGACGAGCTTGAGTTTATGTCGTCCAGGAACCAGCAGCAGGGCGGCGGCGCCCCCGCTTACCAGCAGGAAGCCCCCACCTATGCTGCCCCCGCACCTCAGCCTGCCTACCAGCAGCCCGCCCGTCCGGTTCAGGCTCCGCCCTCCGCGGACGTCTACGCCGAGGACATCCCGTTCTAATCACCGGCGACAAACGTCGCCATACGAAAGGCATTAAGACATGGCTCAGCAGAAGCAAGATTTTCAGCGCCAGCCGCGTCGCAAGTACTGCCAGTTCTGCAAGGAGGAGACTGCCTACATCGACTACAAGGATGTGCAGCTTCTCCGTAAGTACATGACCGACCGCGGCAAGATCAAGCCCCGTCGCGTCACTGGCGCTTGCACGCAGCACCAGCACGACATCGCGCTCGCTATCAAGCGTGCCCGCGAGATGGCGCTTGTGCCCTACACCGTACCCGTGGTTTCCAGCCGCGGCGGCCGCTCCCGCGGCTAGTACGGTTTTTGCTTCAAGAGGGAGCGTTTAGTTCTTGGGCGAGAACAGCAACAACGGCCGCCCCGTGCCGCCTACGCAGTTTGGCGGTAACGAGGCTCCGGTCGCAACGGAGAAGGGCATCGTGCCCGCCTCCGGGCCCCAAAGGTCGCAAGGCCAGGTGCCGGTTTACTTCGGTTACCTGCTGTGTGTCCTCGGGGCGGCCTGCATCACCTCTGTCCCTGTTCTGGGGGCGGCGCTTGCGGCCTGCGGCGTGACCGTCGTTCTTCGTCGGTCCGGCACCAAGTTCGGTTGCCTGGCCGCGCTTCTCGCCCTGGCCGGCACGACGGCAATGGGCCTCATCCTGGACCCGGCGTCTCTCGTCGATGCGCTTCCTGTCTGCGTGGCATCTGTCGCGACGGCCTTCGCGCTGTCTTGCGGCAAGATGACACCGGGAATCGGCTGCATCATCGCGGGGCTTCTCGCGATGAGCCAGTTGGGCGCAGACGCGCTTGTCGCGGCTTCGCAGGGAACGACCCTCGTGGCGGTGGTTGAGTCCATCACCCAGGAGTTCCTCTCCCAGCTGGCAACCGTCGCCCAGGTTACGAACGATCAGCAGCAGGTTATCAAGGACATCCTTACTTACCTGTGGCCTCTGACGTACACCTTGGCGGCGCTGGTCGAGTTCGCTTGTGCGTATCTCGGCGTCTCAATCGCTTCTTCTCGTCTTGGCGAGAAGAGCTTCGAGATGCCGAAGCTGCCCGACTTCGACCTGCCCGTATGGGTGGTCGCGGTCTTTGTCGCGGCGGTGTGCGGCTTCGCGGTCGCACGGTCCGTCTCGCTTGGGTTCGCGCAGGTCCTGCTTGTGGTCTCGCTTAACGTGATCATGGGTCTGAGATTTGCGTTTTTGATCCAAGGATTGGCTTCTATCTGCGCTTTTATGCGTAAGAGGCAAATCAGGCAGTTCACAAGGACCTTGACCTACATCGCAGCTTTCTATCTTGAGGCGAATTTCTTTGTTATGAGTATCGTGGGACTCGTGGACGTGTGGGCTAACTTCAGGCACCTGCCCAGAGGTAAGCGCATCACCATCCAGGACGAAGCGAAGTAAACAAGGTGGTCGGTTATCCAACCGACTGACTCGAAGGAGTATCCCATGAAAGTCATCCTCTTGGGTGAGCTCCGGGGCAAGGGCGGAGAGGGCGACATCGTAGACGTCGCTCAGGGCTTCGCGGAGAACTACCTGTTCCCCAACAAGCAGGCCCTTCCTGCCACCCCGGGCAACATCAAGCAGCTTGAGGAGCGCCGCCACAACATCGAGAAGCGCGAGGCCGAGCGCGTCGCCGCTGCCGAGGCCACCAAGGCTGCTATCGACGGCAAGGCCGTCACCGTTGACGCCAAGATCGGCGAGGAGGGCCAGCTCTTTGGTTCCGTCACCCCCGCTCAGATCGCCGAGGCCATCAAGGCCCAGCTCGGCGTCGAGGTCGACCGCAAGCGCGTTGCCCGCGGCAACGCCATCAAGACCTCCGGTAAGCACGAGGTCGAGGTCAACCTTTACCGCGAGATCACCGCTCAGGTCATCGTCCTCGTTGGCGTGACCCTGGACGAGGTCGTCGAGGAGGCCGAGGTCGTCGAGACCGAGGCCGAGACCACCGAGGCCGTCGAGGCTGCCGAGTAGGTTTTCGACGTTCTTCTCGCCTACCTGCGTGTTTCTACATAAGCCGCAGGTAAAGGGCGGGGTCACAGCGTCTAAAACCCTGGTGGGTTCAAAACCGCAAGAAGCCCTGTTAGGCATGCCGCCTAGCAGGGCTTTTTCATGTCGACACGTGCTGTTAGGCCATCTACCTGCGGTTTTGTCAACCGTGCGATTTTGACAGACCGCTAGTTTTTGGCAAAAACAAAGGTCACGGGCCTGTAGAAAGTGAACGGGATTTGAAGAACAAGGGTCCCTCATAAATGTTGAAAACTATTTTTTGAGCCGCGCCATAATTGTTGAAAACGTTGAAAAGTCGAGAAAAGCCCGCTTATCGTGCTGTGTCGCAAAGCGGCGATGTTGAAGACTTTGCTGGCCTGGCGCAAACCTCGCCGCGCCCGCTTTTCTCAGCGTGTGAAACCTCAAAGGCCCGGCGTAAAATAACGGCTGCTAATCACCTTGTTCACCAGAGGAGCTCTTGTGGCCGACATCACGGACGTTAACCCCACCCGCGTCACGCTGCCCGAAGGCGTGACGATGCCCCAGGACCCGGAGGCGGAGGCCTCGGTCCTCTCGGCCATGATGTCTTCGACCGAGGCTTTGCAGGAGTGCCTGATCACCCTGGAGCCGGACGACTTCTACTTCCCGTCCAACCGCACGGTGTTTCTCGCCTTGAGGGACCTCTTTGACAAGAACATGCCCCTCGACAACATCACGCTGGCCGACTACCTGCGCACGCAGGGCGAGCTCGAGCGCGTGGGCGGCCCCTCCTTCATCCTGAGCCTCTCGAACAACCCGCTGGCCCTCGTCGGTTGGCGCCGCCACGTCGAGATGCTGCACCGCGACACCACGCTGCGCAAGATGATCCACGCCTCGGCCCAGATCACCGCCCTGGCCTTCGACGCGCCCGAGGACACCAAGGAGGTCGTCGACCGCGCCGAGAAGCTCCTTCTGGACGTCACCAACCGCGACGTCCACACCAACGAGCAGTCGCTCGAGGACATCATGAGCGACCTCTACGAGGAGCTGGGCGAGCAGGCCGCCAGCGACCAGAAGACCATCGGCGTCATGACGGGCTTCCCCACGGTCGACGAGACCCTGTTGGGCCTGCGACCTGGCCAGATGATCGTCATCGGCGCCCGACCGGGCGTTGGTAAGACCTCGTTTGCCCTGAACCTCGCGACCAACGCGGCCTTCGCGGGCGCCTCGGTCGCTCTCTTCTCGCTCGAGATGTCCAAGATAGAGATCGCGCAGCGTCTTCTCGCCGCCCACGCCCGCATTGGCCTGCAAGAGATCCGCTCGGCCCGCATCAAGGACGACCAGTGGCCGCAGATCCTCGAGGCCACCAACGAGCTCTCGAAGCTCGACATCATGATCGACGACACCCCCGGCACGACCGTCACCGAGATTCGAGCCAAGGCCCGCCGCATCCTTCGCGGCAAGCAAAACGGCGTCGTCATCATCGACTACCTGCAGCTCGTCTCGCCTCCTTCCGGCGGTCACCGCGCCGACAGCCGCGCCACCGAGGTCTCGGAGATGAGTCGTGGCATCAAGATCATGGCCAAGGACCTCGAGGTCCCCGTCATCGCGCTTTCGCAGCTCAACCGTACCGTCGAGAACCGTACCGGCAAGCGCCCGCAGCTCTCGGACCTGCGCGAATCGGGCTCCATCGAGCAGGACGCCGACGTCGTCGCCCTTCTCGACCGTTCCATGACCGATGACGAGGCCGCCCGCGAGGACCGCCCCGACAAGGACGTGACCATGTTCATCATCGCCAAGAACCGCTCGGGCTCGCTGCGCGACGTGCCGCTTACCTTCCTGGCCGGCTCCACCAAGTTCGTCGAGGTGGACCCGCGCTTCCAGGAGTAAGGCTATAATTGTTCTGTTTGGTTGATTTCTCATTTAACGAGAGGGACGAAAATGTCTGCAACTGTGCTTGTGGGTACCCAGTGGGGCGACGAGGGCAAGGGTAAGGTCACCGACCTTATCTCCGGCGACTTCGACGTCGTCTGCCGTTACGCGGGTGGCGCCAACGCCGGCCACACCGTTATCGCCAACGGCAAGAAGCTGGCCCTGCACCAGGTTCCTTCCGGCGTCATGTACCAGGGCACCTACCCCGTCATCGGCAACGGCTGCATCGTTGACCCCGAGGTCCTTCTCGGCGAGATCGATATGCTGGCCGAGCAGGGCATCTCTGCCGAGAACCTCAAGATCTCCGGCAACGCCCACATCGTCATGCCCTACCACAAGGACCTCGACGGCGCGCACGAGAAGAAGCTCGGCAAGAACCTCATCGGCACCACCAAGCGCGGCGTCGGCCCCTGCTATATGGACAAGATGAACCGCATCGGCCTGCGCATCCAGGACATGCTCGACGAGAAGATTTTCCGCGAGAAGCTCGAGGCGGCCCTGGCCTATACCAACCCCATCCTCGAGAAGATCTACGAGATGCCGACCTACACGGTCGACCAGATCTGCGAGACCTACCTGCCCTACGCCGAGCGCATCCGCCCCTACATCGTCGAGTCCTCGCTGTTCCTCAACGAGCAGCTCGAGGGCGGCAAGAACATCCTGTTCGAGGGCGCCCAGGCCACGATGCTCGACATCGACCACGGCACCTATCCCTTCGTCACCTCTTCCAACTGCACCGCCGGCGGCGCCGTGACCGGCTCTGGCGTGGGCCCCGTCCACATCAAGCGCGTCCTGGGCGTCGCCAAGGCCTACCTCACCCGCGTCGGCTCCGGCCCCTTCCCGACCGAGCTCTTTGACGAGACGGGCGACCTGCTCGGCGAGGTCGGCCACGAGTACGGCGTGACCACCGGCCGTAAGCGCCGCTGCGGTTGGTACGACGCCGTCGTGGTCAATTACGCCGCGCGCGTGAACGGCCTCACTGACCTGGCCATCACCAAGCTGGACGTCCTCGGCTGCCTCGACGAGATCAAGGTCTGCGTGGCCTACGAGTGCGACGGCAAGACCTACACGACCGTCCCCGAGCACCAGGGCGTCTTCTACCACGCCAAGCCGGTCTACGAGACGCTTCCCGGCTGGAAGTGCGACATCTCCGGCGTGCGCGACTTCTACAAGCTGCCGCGCGAGGCCAAGGACTACATCGACTTCCTCGAGCAGGTCTCCGGCGTGCGCGCGTCCATCATCACCGTGGGCCCCGACCGCGAGCAGACCATCAACCGTTACTGGAAGTAATCCAGGTGGCAAACAACCTTTCCACCATCGAGAAGAACCAAACGCCAAGCATCGTCGCAGCCGACGTCGAGTCTGAGCTTATCGCCCAGTTCGACGTTGCCTGCGGCATGCTTGGCGTGCCTTTTGACGAGGTCAAGGACCAGCTGCGCGTCCTTTTCATCCCCACGAGCGACGCGGCCTTTGTCCGCCGCCGCGCCCAGCGCCGCCACGGCAGCGCGCTGGTCGCCCGCGCGAGCGAGTTCAAGATCCGCCTGGTGGGGGAGAGGCTCCTGTACCTGCTCAAGGGCCGCGAGTTCACCGCGCTGGCCCGCGGGACCAGCCTGGATGACCTGTGCGCCCGCGCCGTGCAGGCCATGAGCTCCGTCTCGGCGAGCCTCGGTTCTCTCGACTACGTCATTCTCCACACGCAGGACTCCGCGTCGCTGCGATCCGTCAAGAAGCACTTGGACACCAACGAGTTCTCTTATTGCTGCAAGGGCGAGCTCACCGTCACGCCGCAGATCGCCGAGCTTATCGGCGCCGGCGGCGTCGCGATCGTCTTTGTCCCCGAGTCGCTTCCCGTTTCCGAGTCGCTATCGCTCCAAAACGCTTAGGCAACGCTGCTTTTGTACCCTGGGTCTCAACGAGGCTCGTCACAAGGAGGTTTTCATGACCGACACCGTTAAGTGCGACATTCTTCTGTTGGGTTCCGGTGGCCGTGAGCACGCTCTTCTGACCAAGCTCGCCGAGTCCCCGCAGGCGGGCGAGCTGTGGGTTGCCCCGGGCAACGGCGGCATGGACACCATGGCCAAGCACGCCGACCTCGACCCCGAGGACCCCAACTCCGTGGCCGAGTGGGCACGCGAGAACAACATCGGCCTCGTTGTGATCGGCCCCGAGGCCCCGCTGGTCGCGGGCGTGGCCGACGCCGTGCGCTCGGCCGGCATCCCCTGCTTTGGCCCCAACGGCGACGCGGCCCAGATGGAGGGCTCCAAGAAGTTCGCCAAGCAGGTCATGATGCGCGCCCAGGTTCCCACCGCGGCGTATCGCTCCTTCACCAACGAGGAGGAGTGCGCGGCCTACGTCAAGCAGGTCGGCGGCCCCATCGTCGTCAAGGCCGACGGCCTGGCCGCCGGCAAGGGCGTCATCGTCGCCCAGACCACCGAGGAGGCCCTCGAGGGCGTTCACGAGTGCTTCTCGGGCGTCTTTGGCGAGGCGGGCGCGACCGTCGTGGTCGAGGAGATGATGGAGGGCCCCGAGTGCTCCCTTCTCGCCCTGACCGACGGCAAGACCCTCGTTCCTCTCGCCACTTCGCAGGACCACAAGCGCGCGTTGGACGGCGACCGCGGCCCCAACACGGGCGGCATGGGCGTCTACAGCCCCGTCCCCATGGTCACCGAGGACGAGCTTGCCCAGATGATCGACATCGAGGAGCGCGTCGTGGCCGAGCTGGCCGCCGAGGGCATCACTTACTCCGGCTGCCTGTACGGCGGCTTCATGCTGACCAAGGACGGCCCCAAGGTCCTCGAGTTCAACGCCCGCTTTGGCGACCCCGAGACCCAGGTCGTCCTGCCCCGCATGAAGGCCGACCTCGTCGAGGTCTTCAAGGCCTGCGACGCCGGCACCCTTGACCCCGCGATGGTCTCTTGGGACGACGACTGGGCCGTCTCGGTCGTGCTGACCTCTGCCGGCTACCCCGGCGCCTACGAGAAGGGCAAGGTCATCACCGGTATCGAGAAGGCCGCCGAGATGGAGGGCGTCACCGTCTACCACGCCGGCACCAAGCTGGGCGAGAACGGCGAGGTTCTCACCAACGGTGGCCGCGTCCTGGACGTCACCGCCGTGGCCCCCACCTTCGAGGAGGCCCGCGCCCAGGCCTACGCCGCCTGCGACCTTATCGACTTCGAGGGCAAGACCTTCCGCACCGACATCGGCCTGCGCTGCATCCAGGGCCGTTAGGAGATTTGTATGGCTAATGATTTCGAGGATGGCGCCGCGGCCAACGACCTGGCCGGCGCCGTGGACGAGATGCGCGACTCGGTGGCCGCCTTTACCTACGACGGCGACCGCCAGGAGCACGACCACGTCTCCGGCGCGCCCGAGGAGCGCCACCTGGTGCTGGGCGACGATGACCCGCGTGACGCCAACTTGGCCGAGAAACCCCTGGTAGAGGACGTGGCCTGGACCGGTCGCATCTTCAACGTCAACCGCCTGCAGGTCGAGCTGCCCGACGGTCGCACCGCCGTGCGCGACGTCGTGCGCCACCCGGGCGCCGTGGCCGTGGTGGCCCTCACGAGCGACGGCAAGATCTGCCTGGTGCGCCAGTACCGCACGGCCCTCGGCCGCGTGACCGTCGAGATTCCGGCCGGCAAGCTCACGCCGGGCGAGGACCCCCTCGAGGCCGCGAGCCGCGAGCTCACCGAGGAGACGGGCATGACGGCCGAGAAGATCGCCTTCTTGACGACCATCGCCACCTCCGACGGCTTCTGCGACGAGCTGATCCACATCTACATGGCAACGGGCCTGTCCCTGGGCGAGTCCAGCCCCGATGACGACGAGTTCATCAACGTCGACCTCGTTGACCTGGGCGAGCTTGTCGACGCCGTTCTCGACGGCCGCATCGAGGACGCCAAGACCGTCGTCGGCGCCCTTATCTGCGACTCCATCGCGCACCGTCTGAACGTCTAGCCCGCCCGCGCCGTCCCCGCACGTCTTTCCAGCTCGCACCTAGGATTTCTCGCATGACCCAACAAAATAGCAAGCGCTCGCTCTTCTCCGCCTTCCTGTCCTACTACAAGGGGCAGACGCACCTGTTTGTCCTGGATACGATCTGCTCGCTTACCGTCGCGGGTATCGACCTGGCGTTCCCGCAGATCTTGCGCAACGTCTCGAAGGGGCTCTTCACCCAGGGCGAGGATCAGATTCTCTCGGCCCTGGGCTTTTTGGGCGCGGGCCTGGTCATCATGTACCTCGTGCGCTTTGCTTGCCGTTACTTCGTGATCTTCTGGGGCCACGTCATGGGCGCCCGCATGGAGAGCCGCATGCGCGCGGACCTCTTTGACGCCTACGAGCGCATGAGCTTCTCGTTTTACGACCGCAACAAGTCGGGCGACTTGATGAGCCGCCTGGTCTCGGACCTTTTCGACATCTCCGAGACGGCGCACCACGGGCCGGAGTTCTTGATCATCGGCGTCGTCGAGATCGTGGGCTCGATGATCATCCTGGCCTCCATCAACGTGCCGCTGACTCTTGTTTTGACCCTGATAGCTGCGCTTTTGGTGGCCTACAATGCCTGGGCCAACTACCGCATGCGCGCCGTCTTTAGCGAGAACCGCGTGGGCATCGCGGCGATCAACACCCGGCTCGAGGACGCGTTGGCCGGCGCCCGCGTGGTGAAGTCCTTCGCCGCCGAGGACCTGGAGCGCGCGAAGTTCGCCGCGAGCAACGACGCCTATCTCGACTCGAAGACCAAGATGTACCGCGCCATGGGCCGCTACCAGGCCGCCATTGCCGCGATGATGGGCGCCCTCAACACCGTGGTCGTCGTTTTTGGCGGATGGATGATCGCGAAAGGCCAGATGCAGGCCATGGACCTGGCCACCTACGCCCTCTACATCTCGATGTTCACCGCGCCGATCCTGGACATCCTTAACTTCACCGAGACCTTCCAGAAGGCGGTCGCTGGCTTCAAGCGCTTCATGGAGGTCGTCGAGACTCCCTCCGACATCCAGGACAAGCCCGGCGCGCCGGACATTTGCGTCGAGCGTGGCCAGATCGAGTATCGCGACGTGCACTTCTCCTATGACGGCGAGAAGGAGATCTTGCGCGGACTTGATTTGACGATTGATGCTGGAAAGACCGTGGCGCTGGTGGGTCCCTCGGGCGGCGGCAAGTCGACGACCTGCTCTTTGTTGCCGCGCTTCTATGACGTGTGCAGCGGTTCCATCTGCATCGACGGCGTCGACGTGCGCGACGTCACGCAGAAGAGCCTGCGCGAGTCGATTGGCCTGGTGCAGCAGGATGTCTACCTCTTTGACGGGACGATCGCCGAGAACATCGCGTACGGCAAGCCCGCCGCGACCCGCGAGGAGATCCGCGAGGCGGCCCGCCGCGCGAACATCGCCGACTTCATCGAGACCTTGCCCGAGGGCTACGACACCCAGGTGGGGGAGCGCGGCAGCCACCTCTCTGGCGGGCAGAAGCAGCGCGTGGCGATTGCCCGCGTGTTCTTGAAGAACCCGCCGATCCTGATCTTCGACGAGGCGACCTCGGCCTTGGACAACGAGTCTGAGCAGGCCGTTCAGCAGGCCATGGCCGAGCTTTCGGCCGGCCGCACGACGATCGTCATCGCGCACCGCCTCTCTACCATCAAGGGCGCCGACGAGATCGTGACCGTCGAGCGCGGCCGCGCCGTCGAGAAGGGCACCCACGAGGAGCTTCTCGCCCGCGGCGGCACCTACGCCCGCTACTACCAGATGCAGTTTGAGGGCTAATGTCGAAAAGCGGACGCAAACTTGAGGTTTAGCGAGTAGCCAGCCATTTCGAACCAGGAAAACCCCAGTTGGGAGTTCTTGGGAACGCATGTCTACTCGGGCTTCCGAGATTTAGCGTCCGCTTTTCGAAAATAGGGGTCTTGCGAAGGCCTCTACGCCCGCCCCTTGTGCAGTTAAAGGGAGAAGTGGGGCCGGCGGGTTCACGGACGGCGCCAATGCGTATACTGGGAGGGTTAAGATTTAACAATCCCGTCCCGACGCGACACATTCGCGGCGGGACGAAACGGCCGGCAACGGAAGAGACTATGGCAAAGAACACCGAGATCGCGCGTATTCAAAAGGGTGCCCTCAACGCAGACGAGGCGGAGCTTCTGTTCTCCAAGGTCGACGAGTCCGGCCACACGGACGAGGAGCGTGCCCGCCGCCAGCGCGCCAACCGCAAGGCGAAGGGCGTCTCTGTCGACGTCGACCCCCTGGCCGAGGAGGACCCCTCCGGCTCCAACGTCGAGAAGGTCATCGCCAAGACGGCCGTTATCTTCGTCCTCGTGTTTCTCGCCCTCGTCGTCGCGGGCCAGGTCTTCTTTGGCCTGGTGCGCCGCGCCAACACCTCCAACCTCTCGGAGCACGCCAACGTCAAGACCGTGGCATCGGCCCTGCGCGGCGGCGTGGAGTGGGGCAACGGCTTCACCCAGTTCCCCGAGGACTTCTCGGTCCAGGAGGCGGACGAGAACACCGGCCGCATCGAGGTGACCGTCACCGACACCAACTCCGAGAACGCCCTCGAGTGCTTTGCCGGCTCGCAGGTGCAGGCCACGGCCTTCGCCGTAAACTCGCTGCTCAACCCCAACATCAACACGGTGGTCTACCACGTGAACGTCCACCTGGACTCCGACGGCGAGATCGAGCGCAGCCAGCTCTTTGGCTTCCTCAAGCCCACCGGCGACGTGACCTCGTTCATGACCTTCGTGTGGACCAAGACGCAAAGCTCGACGGGCGTCAACTTCTCGTGCACCATCACGGGCCTCGACGAGACGATCCAGAACCAGCTGCGCGACCAGATCACCACGTCGTTCACGCCGGTCCAGATCCTGACGGGCACCACAAAGTAATGAGGGGGCGGCTTGCCGGCGGGCGAGCCGCCTTTGTGTTTAAGCCCACGTTAAGAAAACCGGGAACTTTGGGTTAACGCGCGGCGGGTCCTTCTCGACAACACAGCGCAGGTAACGGTATTCTTGCACCATACAATACGAGTTTTGGGAGTGTTGCATGCTTTGTAAGAACTGTGGAGCACAGCTGCCCGAAGGGGCCCGTTTTTGTTTGATGTGCGGAACCGCCGTCGATTTCGCTGCGGCGGAGGATGGCGAGAAGGACGTGGTGGCCGAGCCTGTGGCGTCGGCCGAGGTCGATGCACCTGCCCAGGCCGCCGCGCCGGCCGAGCTCGATACTTTCGACTTTGATGCTGCCAACGTGCCCGACGAGAATGCCGACGCAACCGATGTCACCGGCACCTTTAGGGTCATTCCCGCAGCCAAGAAGCTTGAGGAGCCGCTGAACATCGGCGCTGTGCCTTTCTTGCCCATGGCTCCGGCACCCCGCCAGACCTATGTGCCGCGCCGCATCGCGCACCCCGTCAACCCGGCTCGTCCCGGCTCGGCCATCGCGCGCCCCAACGTCACCGCCCCCAAGATGCAGGAGTTTTCTTGGCCCGAGGACTCGTCCTGGGCAGTTCCCGCCCCGGTAGACGAGGTGCCCGCAGCCGAGAAGCCCAAGCGCGTCTCGCTGTGGTCCAAGCTCACGTCGCGCAAGGCCGAGGAGCCGCAGGCCGTTGAGGCCCCTGTTGCGGCTCCGGCCGCCCCGGCCCCGGCAGCCCCGAGGCCCGCCGCGGTTCCCGCGCCCCAGCCCGCCCCGGCTCCCGAGCCCGCTCCCGTCGACGAGTGGCCGCCCGTCGAGCCTTACGAGGACGAGAAGCCCTTCTCCGCGCAGGACACCCCTGTCTACCAGGACGATTACGCCACCGGGTACGCCGACGACGCCCCCATCGAGGACGACTACAGCGACGCCGACGCAACCGCGGCCTTCTCGATGCCCGGCACCTACGCCGCCAAGTCCCCCGACCAGACCGACAACCTCTACGCGCCCGCCACGGCCGCGCGCCGCTACGAGCACTCGGGCCACGTGACCAACCGCCACGTCCTCATCATCGTGGGCGCCCTGGTCGCCGTCCTGGCGGTCGCCGGCATCGGCGTGGCCACCGGCGCCTTTAGGCTCTTCGACGACGGAGGCAAGGACTACACCGAGAACATCCGCGTCGACGAGACCCCCTCGACCCAGACCACCACCACGACGACCACCCAGGAAGAGACCGAGGAGGAGGCCGAGAAGGACCTCGCCGTCGCGGGCGTCTCGACCAAGGCGTCCGTCGAGGACTACACCTGGGAGGAGCTCGGTGCGATCGCGAAGGCCATCTCGGCCGCCGACAGCGACAACGACGCCCTCAAGATCGCCGCCAGCTACAACCTCTGCGACTCCAAGGGCAAGCTCGACGGCACCCAGACCAAGGAGGTCGAGCTCACGGGCGGCACCACGCTGACGATGCGCATCGCCGGCTTTAGGCAGGACGACCTGGCCGACGGCGGCAAGGCGGGCATCACCTTCATCGCCTCCAACAGCGCCGGCACCAAGCGCGTCATGGAGTACTCCGGCTCCAACTCCGATTGGGAGAACAGCGCCCTGCGCGAGTGGATGAACAAGGACCTTCTCGCCAAGTTCCCCGACGAGGTGACCGACGTCATCCGTGACGCCGAGAAGGTCGCCAACGGCGCCTACTCGACCGGCAAGTCCCAGGGCACCGTGATCGACACCCTGTGGGCCCCCTCGCTCACCGAGCTGTACGGCACCATCCCCTCGGGCTACTCCCGCAAGTCGACCTACGCGGAGGAGGGCGAGCAGTACGCCCTCTTCGCCGACCTCAACGTCACCCTGGGCACCGCCAACGACGCCCTGGCCGTGAGCGGCACGACGGACAAGTACTGGTGGACCCGCACCCCCGACTCCGAGAGCGCCGAGCACAACATCTGCGTGAGCACCGCGGGCAGCGATTACTCGACCCACATCATCACGACGGACCACTCCGTGGTGGTTGGTTTTTGTCTGTAATGCGCGGCCGCTCGCCTCTGCTGGGCCATATCGCCGCAGCTTGCGTATACTGAAGAAGTTCGAAACAGTGTGCGCGCACCCGCGCCACCCAAGTGGAAGGAACGTGGCGACATGGCAGATCAGCCGCTCGTTGGCATCATCATGGGTTCGAAATCGGACCTGCCCGTTATGGAGGCGTGCACCCAGCAGCTCGAGGAGCTCGGCGTTGCCTATGAGCTCGTGATCGCGAGCGCCCACCGCAACCCGGCCAAGGTCCACGAGTGGGCCTCCACCGCCGCCGACCGCGGCATCAAGGTCATCATCGCCGCCGCCGGCAAGGCCGCTCACCTGGGCGGCGTTGTCGCGGCCTACACCCCCTTGCCCATCGTGGGCGTCCCCATGAAGACCTCTGACCTGGGCGGCATGGACTCGCTTCTCTCCATGGTCCAGATGCCCTCGGGCGTGCCCGTGGCCTGCGTGGCCATCAACGGCGCCAAGAACGCGGCCATCTACGCGACGCAGATCCTCGCGGCGACCATGCCCGAGTACCGCGACAAGATCGTCGAGTTCAAGAAGGCAATGGCGGAGGCATAAAAGGCATGGCGAGTCACTTCAAGGAATCCGGCGACGAGCAGGGCAGGCGGGCTTCTCACCAGCAGGGCACCCCTCTCTACACCGGCGGCCACATGAACGGCGGCGACGAGTCCTACCACGCCCCGCGCGGCAACGCTCACTCGCACGCCGCGGCTCCCGGCCAGGCCGCGACCGGCTACGTCTCGGTCGTGGGACAGGGCAGCGGCAAGGGCAAGAACCGCCGCAACAACCATTTTGCCGAGACGGACCCCTACGACCTCAAGGGCCGTCGCAACAAGGACCCCAAGAAGCGCCGCGCCCGCATCATCTCGGCCTGCCTGTTTGTGGTGGGCATCGTGTTGCTGCTGGTCGCGGGCGGTATCTTTTGGTACAACCAGAACCAGTACGCCGAGCAGGACAAGATAAACGAGAAGCTCGCCGCCTACGCGACCATCGACGACACGGGCTCGACCCCGCCGGTCGTCGACTGGGATGCCTTGAAGGCCGTGAACGGCGACGTCGTGGGCTGGGTCCAGATCCCCAACACCACGGTGAGCTTCCCCGTCTACCAGGGCGCGGATAACGACGCCTACCTGCACACCAACGCCGAGGGCAACTACTCGCTGGGCGGCCAGGTCTTCATGGACTACGAGAACAGCTCGTCTGGCCTCGTCGACAACCAGACCATCATCTATGGCCACCACCTGCGAAACGGCGCCATGTTCAAGCCGGTCGCCGACATGGACACCCAGGGCATGCTCGACAGCGTCTCGACCGTTTGGTACGTGACGCCGCAGGCAAACTACGAGCTTGAGCCCCTGTTTGTCTACAAGACCACCGGCGACGACGAGACCGTGCGCGAGTTCACCTTCTCGACCGACGAGGAGTGGCGCACCTACCTCAACGGTCTTCTCGCCAAGGCTGTCACCAAGACCGCCAACGCGGCCACGGCCATCACCAAGGCAAACCACGTCCTGACGCTGTGCACCTGCAACTACTCCGGCAACGAGACGGGCCGCACGATCTTGGTCTGCGGCATCAAGAGCGAGGTCAACGACACCGCCTCGGGCGCGTCCACCGATGCCTCCGCCACGACCGACGCCGGTGCCAACCAGGACAACGCCGCCGGCGCCGGAGCCCAAGAGGCTTAACAGCTACCTAAGACCGCCTGCGGGCGGTCTTTGCGTTTGAGACCATTGGCCCTGATTTTTGGAGAGGAACCGAGAAAACAGTGGCAAACAACTCCTTCGATGTCGACGTCGACGAGTCCCACGACGACGATAAGCTCCACGAGGAATGCGGCGTCTTTGGCGTGTGGGCGCCGGGCCGCGACGTGGCCCGCATCACCTACTTTGGCCTGCGCGCGCTGCAGCACCGCGGCCAGGACTCGGCGGGCATCGCCGTGGGTGACGGCAAGACCGTCCTTGTCCGCAAGGACCTGGGCCTGGTCACGCAGGTCTTCACCGACGCCGACCTCTCGGCCATGCCGGGCAAGCTCGCCTGCGGCCACTGCCGCTACGGCACCGCCGGCGCCAAGGGCTGGGAGTCCGCGCAGCCGCACCTCTCGATGATCAACGACGTCATCATCGCGCTGGCGCACAACGGCACCCTGGTCAACTTCGACAACCTGCGCCACGAGCTCATCGAGATGGGCATCCCCTTTAGGTCCAACACCGACTCTGAGGTCGCGGCCAAGCTCATCGGCTACTTCACCCAGCGCGGCCACCGCCTGCGCACGGGCATCGCGCACACCATGCGCATGCTCGAGGGCGGCTACGCGATGGTCCTGGTGCGCGAGAACGCCCTGTACGCCTTCCGCGATCCGCACGGCATTCGCCCGCTGGTCCTGGGCAAGCTGGGCGACGACGGCTGGGTCGTCGCGTCCGAGACCTGCGCTTTGGACATCGCCGGCGCCGAGTACGTGCGCGAGGTCGAGCCGGGCGAGATCATCCGCATCTCCGACGACGGCCTGCGCAGCGAGCAGGGCTGCGTGCCTCGCCAGCTGTGCAACTGCATCTTCGAGAACGTGTACTTCTCGCGTCCCGACACCATCAAGGACGGCACGTCGATCTACCTCATGCGCCACAACATGGGCCGTCGTCTTGCAAAGGAGACGCCCGTCGACGCAGACCTGGTCATCTCGGTGCCCGACTCCGGCACCCCTGCCGCCGAGGGCTTTGCCGAGGAGTCCGGCATCCCCTACGGCACCGGCCTCATCAAGAACCGCTACGTGGCCCGCACCTTCATCGCGCCCACGCAGGAGCTTCGTGAGCTGGGCGTCCGTCTCAAGCTCAACGCCCTGGCAGACGTCGTGCGCGGCAAGCGCCTGGTCATGGTCGACGACTCCATCGTGCGCGGCACGACCTCGGCCCAGATCGTGCGCCTGTTGAAGGACGCCGGCGCCACCGAGGTCCACGTGCGCTCCGCGTCGCCCATGGTCAAGTGGCCGTGCTTCTACGGCATCGACACCGCCGACCAGGACCAGCTCATCGCCGCCAACATGACGTTGGAGCAGATCCGCGACTACATTGGCGCCGACTCTGTTGGGTTCCTCTCGACGGAGGGCCTGCTGGAGTGCGTGCCTAAGACCGGTTACTGCAAGGCGTGCTTCACCGGCGAGTACCCCGTGGCCATCCCGCGCAGCTTCTATGAGGAGAAGTTCCTGCCCGGCTACGAGCCGCAAAACCTTAACCCCGAAAGCCCCGATTCGCAGATGAACATCGAAGATGTCCTGGTAGAGGTCATCGAAGAGAACGAAGAAATCGAAGAGAACGAGGAGATGTAGAGCATGGCAGAGTCCAAGCACATTACCTACGCCGAGGCCGGCGTCGACACCGCCGAGGGCGCCCGCGCCGTCGATTGCATCAAGGACGCCGTCAAGGCGACCAACCGCCCCGAGGTCATCGGTGGCCTGGGCGGCTTTGGCTCGTGCTTCTCGATGAAGGGCTTCAAGGACATGGAGGACCCGGTGCTGGTCTCCGGCACCGACGGCGTGGGCACCAAGCTCGCCATCGCGCAGCTGCTCGACCGCCACGACACCGTGGGCGAGGACCTTGTCGCCATGTGCGTCGACGACGTCGTGCCCATCGGCGCCGAGCCGCTGTTCTTCCTGGACTACGTGGCCATCGGCAAGCTTCGCGCCGAGCACGTGGCCGAGATCGTCAAGGGCATCGCCGAGGGCTGCAAGAAGAGCGGCTGCGCCCTTGTCGGCGGCGAGATGGCCGAGCACCCCGGCGTCATGAACCCCGATGACTACGACCTGGCCGGCTTTGTGGTGGGCGTCGTCGACCGTCCCAAGATGATCGGGCCCGAGAAGGTCAAGGCGGGCGACGTTATTCTCGGCCTGCCTTCCTCTGGCATCCACTCCAACGGCTACTCGCTGGTGCGCAAGGTCGCCATCGAGGGCAAGACCGTCGAGGAGCTCAACGAGCCTTTGGCAGAGCTGGGCGGGGAGTCGCTGGCCGACGCCGTCCTGCGCCCGACGACCATCTATGCGGGCGGCCTTGTCGCCGCGCTGCGTGCCGGTGCCCCGATCCACGCGATGGCCCACATCACCGGCGGCGGCATCACCGAGAACCTCAACCGTGCGCTGCCCGCCGACGTCGACGCCCTGGTCTACCGCGGCGGCGAGGACGGCCCCGCTTGGGACATGCCTCCCGTCATCCCGTACATGGTCAAGGCCGCCGGCCTCACCCTGGACGAGGCCTACAAGACCTTCAACATGGGCGTGGGCATGAGCATCATCTGCGACCCCGCCGACCAGGCCGAGGTCGAGGAGAAGCTCCGCGAGCAGGGCTTCGAGCCGTTTGTCATGGGCGAGTGCGTGCCCGGTAGCGGCGAGGTGACCTATCGATGAGCCACTGGAGCTGCGAGGGCGGCGTCTGCCGCCTGGTGGAGGACGACGAGGACGTCGCGGGCGCTGAGGCCGAGGCCCCCGAGGCCGTCGAGGTCGCCGAGGCCGCGGGCGCGCCGCTGAGGATCGGCGTGCTTATCAGCGGCTCGGGCACCAACCTGCAGGCGATCATCGACCGCATCGCCGACGGCAGCCTCAACGCCGAGGTCGCCCTGGTGGTCTCGAGCCGCCCGGGCGTGCGCGGCATCGAGCGCGCCGAGGCCGCCGGCCTGCCGGTCCTGGTCATGGAGAAGGCCGAGTACGCGGCCGACCCCGAGGCCGCCGACGCCAAGATCGCCGCGGCCCTGCAGAAGGTGGGCTGCGAGTACGTCATCATGGCCGGCTACATGCGCATGGTTCGCCGCCCCTTGCTGGACGCCTTCCCCAACCGCATCGTGAACCTGCACCCGGCGCTTCTCCCCAGCTTCAAGGGCGCGCACGCCATCCAGGACGCCTTCGACTACGGCGTCAAGGTGACCGGCGTGACGGTTCACTTCGCCGACGACAAGTACGATTGCGGCCCGATCATCGCCCAGCAGGCGCTGGTCGTCGAGGAGGGCTGGGACGTCGACGAGCTCGAGGCCCACATCCACGAGATCGAGCACGAGCTGTATCCCAAGGTCGTGGGTCTTCTCGCCGCCGGACGCGTGCACGTGCGCGACAACGGGACGGTGGAGGTCCGGGAGGCCTAAGGGCCGGGCTTTGGCCCGCCTGCGTCGTCGATGCGACCGCCTAAGGGATTGGCTGGTTGTGTTGAATTGATGATGCGGCTCTCAACTTGTACACTGATTGTACATTGCACAGGCAGAAGTTGTCTGGTTTCTGATGTACAAGCTGAAGGTGGACATGACGGCCGAGATCGACAAACATGAACTGAACTCAGCGAGCGGCACGCCTCTGCACGTGCAGCTCGCTGATTTTTTACGCGAGAAGATCTATTCGCGCGAGTGGGCGCAGGACACCAAGATCCCCTCGGAGCACGAGCTGATGGATGCCTTCGGTGTTTCACGTGGCACGGTTCGCCGCGCGATAAAAGCCCTGGCAGATGAGCATCTTTTGGTCCAGCGCCACGGTGCGGGGACCTTCGTGGCCAAGGCGGGCCTCACGCACCCCGCCGGCATGCGGCCGCTGTCCTTTGCGGAGTCTTTGCACCAGCAGGGTATGGACTTCAAGACCGAGGTGCTCGAGCGCCGCGTGACGATGGCGCCCGCGGACGTGGCCCACGAGCTGGGCTACGACGAGCCGGACTATGCGCTGCTTCTCCGCCGCGTGCGCACCGTCGAGGGCCAGCCGGTGCTGTGCCAAGAGAGCTGGTCCAACCTGCGCGCCTGCCCGGGGCTCGACCTCATCGACTTCACGCAGGTCTCGCTGTTCGACGCGGTGCAGGAGTGCTCGGGCCGCAAGATCCGCTACTCGAGCATGCGCTACCACGCGCGCGTCGTGGGCAAGGAGCACGGCAAGATCCTGGGCTGCGACGAGTCGGCCGCCGTTTTGGTGCTTGAGCAGACGATTCACCTGGACAACGGCGTTCCCATCGAGTGGAGCACCACCTGGCTCACGCCCGGGCAGGCTGTCGTGAGCACGGCGTTTCAGCCGGAGTAGGGGAGAGGGGCGGCGCGGCCCCGGGTCGGCCGGGGGACGCGTTGCGGCCGCTGGCCCGCCGCGATCTTCTCGCCAATTTGTCCTTTTTCGAAGGTACAAGTACTTGTTCACCCATGGGGAGACAAGCGGGCCTCGGGCGTTTATCGCCCCCGATGCGAGGCGCCCGCGACTGGCATAATCGGGCCATAAGGCTTTTTGAATCCAAGTCTTTTATCGAGGCTTGGATATTTTTTCGTCGAAAAACGCGCGCCTGCGCGATCGAAGGGAGAATGACATGAAGAAGATCGTCGTCGCTTGCGGCTCTGGCGTGGCCACCTCCACCGCCGTCAACGCCAAGATCAAGGACCTGCTCGACTCCAACGGCCTGGCCGGCACCTACCGCATCGTCCAGTGCGCCATCGCCGAGGCCCCGTCCCAGTGCGCCGACGCAGCCCTTCTCGTCGCCACCACCGTCGCGCCCGCGAACCTTAGCTGCGAGTTCGTGAGCGGCCTGCCGTTCCTGACCGGCATGGGCCGCGCCGATGCCGAGAAGAAGATCCTCGAGGTTATGTCTAAGTAGGTCTGCTACCTGCGCTTTGTTTGAACGGCGGCAGCCCCCGTGCCTTGCCGCCGCGGTTTAGGAAGAGTGATTATGGACGCAGTTGTTTCCTTCTTCACAGGCGTGTCGAGCCTGGGCGTCTCGGTCGTGATGCCCATCGTCTTGACCATCCTGGGAGTCCTGTTTGGCGCCGGCTTTGGCAAGAGCCTTAAGGCCGGCCTTACCGTCGGCATCGGCTTCATTGGCCTTAACCTGGTCATCAACCAGCTCATGGGCACCGACCTGGCCGCCGGTGTGACCGCCATGGTCGAGCGCTTTGGCCTGTCCCTGAGCGTCATGGACGTGGGCTGGCCCGCCGCCTCGGCCATCGCGATGGGCTCCATCGTGGGCACCCTCATCATCCCGCTGGGCCTTGCGGTCAACATCGTGATGCTGCTCACCAACACCACCCAGACCGCCGACGTCGACATCTGGAACTACTGGCACTTCGCCTTCACCGGCGCGCTGGTGGCCATCGTCACCAACAACCCGATGTTCGGCTTTGCCGCGGCGATCATCAACGAGGTCGTCGTCCTGATCATCGGCGACGTCACCGCTCCTTTGGTCGAGAAGTCCCTCGGCCTGCCCGGCGTCTCGATCCCCCACGGCTTTGCCGGCGCCTACGCGCCCATCGCCTATGCCGTGAACTGGGTTATCGACCGCATCCCCGGCCTCAACAAGATCGACATCAATGTTCGAACCATGCAGGACAAGTTCGGCGTCTTTGGCGAGCCGGTTCTTCTCGGCTCCATCATCGGCCTGCTGATCGGCATCCTGGCCGGCTACGGCATTCTTCCCGGCGAGAACGGCGAGCCGAGCATCCTGGCGATGGCCGTCTTCATGGGCGCCGTCATGGTGCTCATCCCCAAGATGGCCGCGCTTTTGATGGAGGGCCTCATGCCCGTCCAGGAGGCCGCCGCGAGCTTCATCCAGAGCCGTTTCCAGAACCGCGGCAAGATCTACATCGGCCTTGACTCCGCCGTGGGCACCGGCCACCCCGTGACCTTGACCATGGCCCTCATCCTGGTGCCGGTCTCCATCTTCCTGGCGTTTGTCCTGCCGGGCAACAAGATGGTCCCCCTGGCCGACCTGGCCTGCATTCCCTACATGCTGGTCCTCGTCACCCCGATCGTGCACGAGAACGGCTTCCGCGGCCTGGTCACCGGCGTCGTCGTGCTGGCCGTGGGCTTCTACATCGCCTCTGACCTCTCGCCGCTGATCACCAGCGCCGCCGCCAACGTGAGCTTCGACATGGGCGGCGCGGCCGCGATCTCCTCGATCTGCGACGGCGCGAACCCGCTGACCTGGGTCATCACCCGCGCCTCGAGCACCCTGGGCGTCGCTGGCCTGGGCATCTGCGCCGTGGTTGCCCTGGTGCTGGCCCTGTGGAACCGCAAGCGCATCCTCAAGGAGGCGGCCGAGATGCACGCCGCCGCCGATGCCGCGGCCGAGGCTACGCCCGCTGAGTAGCCGGTTGGTTAGTACAACGTTGGACTAATGAGGTCCGCGTCGCCGCGCGCGATGCGGACCTTGCTTCATGAAGGAGAAAAACATGGCAGGTATCGACACTTCGCTCCTCAAGCCCGAGCTGGTCTTCTTTGACTTTGAGGCTGCGGACAGGACCGAGCTTCTCACCAAGCTGGGCGAGATTCTGGCGGAGAAGGGCTACGTGAAGGACACCTGGCTGGACGCCATCCTGGAGCGCGAGGACG
>CAVAUD010000016.1:7383-25965 GCA_963591565.1 bacterium | reverse complement strand
CGCCACAAAACCCTGGGGTGGGCGCTGGGTTTGTCTCGGTTTGCCACAAAATAACGGCTCGGGCGCAGGTAATCATGCGCCCGAGCCGTTATTTTGTAGCGAGAAGGTCTTTTGCCTGCGCCCGACCGCCGATTTTGTGGCGAGAAGACCGCCGCGCTGCGCCCGACCCGCGATTTTGTGGCCGCCCCCTACCAGTCGCTGCTGGCCCCGTGCTCGGTAATTTGGTTGTACCAAAACTTGCAGTTGCAGAGCTTGCACCAGAACATGGAAAGCGCGTCGATGCCCAGTATGCCCTTGACGTACCAGATGTCGCTGGTTCTGTTGCAGAAGATGCACGAAACGGGGTAGTTGGGGTCCTTGTAGGGTTCCCAGGTGACATCATCGTCACTGTCATCATACTTGCTGGGGGACCAGCCGCCGGCGATGTCGTTGAGCTGGGCATCCTTGAGCTGATCTGCTGCCGTGAACATCTCTGCGTTTTGCTGGGGCTTGTTGGTATCGGTCATCTCGATCGGCCTCCTCTTGCGAGCCGCGCGCGGGTCGCGCGGCACCGTCTTAGCGTCCGAGAAGAACATATCACCAGGGGAGGGGCGCAGGCGCGCGATTTCCTTATCGGGACACGATGTTCAGCGAGAAGGCGCCGCCGAGCCGCTGCCGCCCCTACCAGTCGTTCGAGGCCCCGTGGTAGGTCCGCTCGTTGTCCCAAAACTTACGGTCGCAGTCCTTGCACCAGTACTGGGTAAGCGCGTCGATGCCCAGCTCGCCCTTGATGTACCAGATGTTGCTGCTGCTGCAACTGATGCACGAAACGGGGAAGTGGGGGTCGTTGTAGGGCTCCCATTTGAGTTCCCTCCTGCTGTGGCGCCGGCCGCCGCCGCTCACCTCGCCGATCTCGGCGTCCTTCAGGGGCTTCTGCTCGTCCGTCATCTTGGTCGTCCTTTCTCGTGACCCATGTCTGCCAGGTGCCGCGGGCGCGGCCTGGCCCCTACAAGACCTTGCCTACGATGGCGCTGACCAGCGAGATAACGATCGCGCCAATGAGGGCCGCGCCAAAGGAGTCGATGACGATGCCGGCGTGGAAGATGTTGCGCGAGAAGTAGCTCGCGAGCTCCAGGATGACGGCGTTTAAGACCAGCTGGAAAAGGCCCAGGGTCAAGACGGTGATGGGCAGGGACAAGAAGTTGAAGATCGGCTTGACGGTGGCGTTGAGCAGCGCCAACACCAATGCGCTTAAGGCCGCGGCCATGACGTTGCCGCCCACGATCTCGATGCCGGGGACGATCCAGGCGGCCACCGCGACGGCGATGGCGGTAACCAGCCAGTTACTGATGAAGCTCATGTCTACTCCAAACCAAGGGTGCCAAAGCACGCACGATTATACGACCGTTCCCCGTTATTTACCCACCCCCGGCCGCTTCGTGCACTTTAATGCGCTAAAGTGCTAGGGATGAAATCGACGCGAGAAGGACAGTGGGCCACATGGCAGACGAGCAGAACAGACAGCAAGCCGAGCGAGACAGGCTGGTCGCGGCCCTGTGCTGTCTGCAGACGCCCCAGGAGGTCGAGGCGCTTCTCAGCGACCTTTTGACCTCGCGCGAGATCGACGACCTCTCGCAGCGCCTCGAGGTGGCCACGATGCTCTCGAAAGGCCGCTCCTACCTGGACGTTTCCCGCTCGACGGGCGTCTCGTCCACCACGGTGAGCCGCGTCTCGAAGTGCCTGAACGGCCCCGCCGGAGGCTACCGGCTCGTCCTTTCCCGCATCGGTGACGGCGGCGAGACGGACGGCGAGAAGACCGCCGGCGAGGCCTCCCGCGCGGCCGATTAACGTCCGCCGCTTTCGCTACCATATTCATAGCTATCGACTCTTGCGAAGGGCCGGGAAACCGGGCCCCTTTCTTGGTGAGGAGACCTGCGCCGTATGCTGTGCGTCCACACGACAAAAGACGAGGCGAGCGCCCGCCGCGCCGCCGCCCGCGCGCTTAAGCTGGCTTGCGAGAGAAACGACGTCGCCTACCTGGCGGCGCCGTCCTTCGCCGACGGCCTGGAGCTGCAAAAGGACCTTGCCGCGCAAGGCCTGGGCCTGGGCGTGAACACGGGGACCCTGGCCTCGGTCTCGGGCGACCTCTGGCGCCTGTGGGGAGACGGGACCTCCTGCGTCGACCCCGTGACCAGGCGTTTATTGGTGCGCCGAGCCATGCGCGCGGTGCCTGCCGGCCTTATGGGAGAGATGCGCGACAACCCGGGAACCATCGACGTCATCTCTCGCCTGGCGAGCCGCGCCCTTCCGTGGCTGCCGCTCGACGAGGCGGGCCATGCCCAGGAGGCCGTTTGCTCGGCGGCGGGCCTCAGCGTCTCTGAGGTCGCGGCGATCCGCGTGGCCGGGGCCTACCGCGGCCTTTTGCGGCGCGAGAACTACGTCGAGGCCTCCGAGGTCTTTGACCGCCTGCCGGTTGTGATTCCCGCCGCTCAAAAGGAGAAGACCGCCCTGGTGACCTGCGGGCACCTCGCTTTTGCCCGCGCCGAGCGCGAGTTCTTGGTGGGCATGGCCGCAGGCGGGCGGGTCGACGTTTGCCTGCAGGTGAGCGAGGGCCCGGCCGGCGAGGTGGGCCGCCAGAGCCTGGCGCTGCTTCGCGCCGACGCCGAGCGCGCCGGCGTCGAGGTCGTGACGGGGGAGGGCGACGAGGCCTCTGACCAGGCGCGCGTTGACGATGTTCAGGCCGCCGGGCGCGACCCCGAGATAGCCGAGCTTCTCGCCGCCTTGTTCAACCCGGGCGAGCCTGTCGTCAGCCGCGGCGCCGTCGAGCTCCTGCAGCCCGCTGGCCCCGTGGCCGAGATGGAGCTCATCGCGACCAGGGCCTCTGACCTGGCCCGCGTTGGCGCGACGAGCATCACCGTGGCTGTTGCCGACACCAACCGAGCCTGGACCGAGCTCGCGCCCAAGCTTGTCGCCCGCGGACTTGGCGTTCGCGCCCGTGTGCAGAAGAGCTACCGCGACATCTACGCCGGCCGGGTCTTCTCCGCGTATCTTCGCGAGGTGGCGCACCTCAAGGAGCTCTCTGAGGCCTGGCCCGCCAAGGTCGACTGCGAGGAGGGCAAGCTCGTCGCCCTGGGCGACATGGGCTGGTGGCCGCCGCAGGGATTGATTGATTTTCTTATGCACAATATGGCGCGCATGCCCAAGGGCCGCGCCTGGGACATCGACCGCAATTGGCGCGGCAACCGCCTGCTCACGCCGGCCGCCGTGCTCGACGAGCTCATGAGCCCCAAGAAGACCTCGGACACCGTGGCCAAGGCGACCTCCGAGCTCATGCTGGGCCGCGTGGGCTCGTGCGCGAGCAAGCTCATGGCCCACTACCGCGCAAAGCCCGCCAAGCAGCAGGGCCCCGCGCCCGCGCCGGCCGCTGCCGTGACGGATGAGATGACCCGCCAAGAGGAGATGGGCGTGCTCCAGGCCGCGATGATGGTCGCTGGCGCCCTGGCGCAGCTCGGCGTCACCGCGGCGCCCCTGGCAGACAACGCGATCAGCCTCTCTGACCTGGTCGAACAGGTCATCGACGAGCTCGAGCACATCAGCGTCGTCCTCACCCCGCAGATGGACCCGGCAGGCGAGAAGGGCGCGGCGGCCGGCGACGCCCCGGCCCCGGCCTCCTGCACCGTGACCATCTGCTCCCTGACCGACGCCGCGAAGCTCCCCGCCGCCAGCACGGACGCCCTCATCTACTGCGCCCAGACCGCGACCGAGAGCCCCGTCGGCCGCACCGACGACGTCTTGTCGCGCGTGCTCGAGGCCACGGGCGTCGACCCGGCCCAGAACCAGCTCGCCCGCCAGCGCGCCAACCTTGCCCGCGCCGTGGCCGCCGCCCGCTGCAACGTCGTCTTCGAACGTTGCCTTTTTGATGCGGATAGCGCGCCGACCTTCCCCTCGGTCATGCTCTGCGAGGTCTACGCCGCCTACGGCATCGCGGCCAGCGCCAAGCCTGGCGAGATCGCCCTTTTGCCCCATGCCGAGCGCCCCGAGGCCCTTCTCGCCCAGAACCTCTTGGACGAGGGCGCCCAGGCGGCCCCGGCCCTGCGCGACGACCCGAGCGCCGCCGGCGCGATCGACGCCCAGTACAAGCCGCTTATCCTGGTCTCCAACGGCCTGCGGGACCTGCCGGGCGGCGCCCCTATGCTCTCGGCCTCGCAGATCGAGTCCTACCTCGAGTGCCCCTACAAGTGGTTCAGCCTGCGGCGTCTGAGCCTCGACGGCGTGGACGCGGGATTCACCGGCACCGAGATGGGCACCTTCGTCCACCGCGTGCTCGAGCTCTCCCACATCCGCCTGCTCAACAACGCCGTCGAGCGCGCCCAGGAGGCCGGCCACGAGCCCGCGCTTCTCGCCAACCCCGCCGAGCGCCTGGCCGGAAGCCGCGTCACCGAGGACAACCTCGACGAGGCCCGCCAGATCGTGGCCGAGGAGTTCGACAACCACCTGCGCCACCAGTTCCTCGAGCGCAAGCGCGTGAGCAAGATGGACCAGCTCCTCGTGCCGCACGCCACCTTCGAGGAAGAGGACGTCAACCAGGCAAAACAGGACCTTCTCAGCCTCATGGACTACCAATCACATATCCTTGTGGGCTACGAGCCGCGCTGGTTCGAGTGGGGCTTCGGCGGCGCGCGCGAGGAGCCGGTGAGCTACGCCGGCGTGTGGCTCAACGGCAAGGTCGACCGCATGGACGTCGACGGCGAGGGCCGCGCCCTGATCATCGACTACAAGCACAAGAGCCCCGTTAACTTCTCGCACTACGACGCCTTTAGGGGCGACTTCGACGCGAACAAGCTGCCGCGTCATGTCCAGTCGCTCATATACGCGCAGGTCGTGCGCCGTGCCCACCCCGAGATTCGCCTCGAGGGCGCGCTCTTCTTGTCCACCAAGGGAGAGCATGCCCTGGCCGGCGCCTGCGCCGAGAGCCAGGTCGACCGCATCCTGGGGGTCGAGAACGCGCCGATGTCGCGCCGCCTCTCCATGGGCATCTCGGGCCCCGGCGGCGGTACCGAGGAGTTCTGGGAGTACCTGGACGACGTCGAGGCCATGGTGGCCGAGAAGATCGCCGACCTCATGCGCGGCAAGATCGACGCCTGCCCCGTCGACGCCGACGCCTGCAGCTACTGCCCGCACCTTCACTGCGAGAAAAGAATGGGGGCCTAGCGCATGGCCATCGACCTCTCAACCTTAAACGAGCCGCAGCGCGCCATCGCCTGCGGGCTGGACAAGCCCCTCTTCGTCGAGGCGGGCGCGGGCTCGGGCAAGACCTTCACCCTCACGCGCCGCATCGCCTGGGCCTTGAGCCCGGGCTCTGCCGCCGACGGCTCGGCCTTCATCGATAGCCTTGACCAGGCGCTCATCATCACCTTCACCAACGCCGCCGCCCTCGAGATCAAGGAGCGCGTGCGCTCGACCCTGCGCGAGAACGGCATGGCCGAGGCGGCCCTTTCCGTCGACGACGCCTGGATCTCGACGATCCACGGCATGTGCTCGCGGATCCTGCGCCGCCACGCGCTTGACCTGGGGCTCGACCCGCAGTTCAAGATGCTGCCGGCGAACCTCGAGGAGTCCTTCCGCGCCCAGGCGACCGAGCTTGTCATGGCCCAGGCCTCCCACGAGCGCCGCGTGAAGGAGCTCGCGCGCCAGGTGGGCTCGATGTATCCCAAGGAGTCGGGCTTTGGCTCGGCGGGCCTCTCGGTCGTGGGCCTGGCCTGGCAGCTCGTGGACCTCGCCGGCAAGAGCCCCCAGGGCTACGACAGCCTCTACGCCCCGGCCGCCGACGCCGCCGCGCCGCGCATGGCCTGGCTTCGCGACAGCTACGTCTCTTTCCTGGCCGAGAAGCGCCGCGTCTGCAAGTCCGAGAAGGCCATCGCCGAGGTCGAGGCCCAGCTCGCGACCCTTGACGCCTTCTTCGAGCTGCCCTTGAGCGAGCAGAACGAGGCGGCGGCCCTCAAGACCCTGACGGCCCTGGGCCGCGGCCCCAAGGCCACGAGCAACCCCCGCGAGGAGGCCAAGGAGCTGCAGGCCACCATCGCCAAGATGCGCAAGGACAGCTCGCTGGCCGTGCTGCAGGACTACCTGCCGGAGCTTCTCGCCATCGCACGGGCCCTGGACGAGGCCTACACGGCCTACAAGACCGCCGGCTCCTACCTGGACAACGACGACCTGATCCGCCTGTGCCTGGGCGCCCTCAAGACCAACGCCGACCTCGCGGCCCTCTACAGCGAGCAGTTCCGCCTGGTGATGGTCGACGAGTTCCAGGACACCGACCAGCGCCAGGTCGAGCTCGTGGGCCTGCTCAGCGGCCAGGGCCAGCGCCTGTGCACGGTGGGCGACGCCCAGCAGTCGATCTATCGCTTCCGCGGCGCCGACGTCAGCGTCTTCAAGCGCCGCGGCGCCACCGTCGACCCCAACAACCACGTGCGCCTGGACGTCAACTACCGCAGCCACGCGGACATCCTCTCCTTCGTCGACGCCATCTTCGGCGGGCTGGGGGAGCGCCGCGGGATCCTTCCCGGCTTCATGTCCCTCTCGCCCAACCCGGCGAGAAAAGACGGCTACCACGCCCGTGACCTGCCCCGCGTTTACGTCGAGGTGGCCCGCGCGACGTCCGCGGCCAACCGCGGGGCCGTCATGGCCAACGAGGTTGCCGATCGTCTTTCCGCCTTTGCCGCGGCGGGCGAGGACCCCGACGACATGGCGCTTTTGCTGGGCCGCACGAGCCAGGCCGCGCTCTACGTCGATGCCCTGCGCGACCGCGGGATCAAGTGCGTCGTGACGGGCGGCTCGACCTTCTCGCGCCTGGACGAGGTCAAGGTCGTCCGTGCCCTCGTCCACACCCTGGCAAACGTCCACGACACCAAGGAAGGCCTGTTCAGCCTGTTGTCGAGCGAGATGTTCTGCCTGGACGCCAACGATTTCTGCGCCTTGGGCACCGGCTGGCAGGAGAAGCTCGAGGCCTACGGCAAACGCCGCATCGACCTGGGCGTCATTGAGCGCGAGATGGCCCCGGGCGTTAAGGCGTCGCCTCGCCTGGCCCGCGCCCTCGAGGTCCTGGGCCGCGCCTTCTCGCGCATGGGCACCTGGGAGCTCGCCGATGTTGTGCGCGCGGCCCTCGTCGAGTCCGGCTGGCTGCTGCGCCTCGAGGGCCAGGGCGCCCAGGGCCGCTCCTGCGCGGCGAACCTTTTGGCCGCCGTGCGCTACCTGCGCGACCTTACCCACGACCTGGGCCTGGGGGTCTCCCGCGCCTGCGCGGAGTTCGACCTGTGGCTCGAGGTCGCAAAGGCCCACCCGGCCGTGCTTTCTGGCGGCAAGGGCGACGCCGTGCGCGTCATGACGATCCACGCCTCGAAGGGCCTGGAGTTTCCCATCGTCGCGGTGGGGGAGTGCTGGGGCGACGCCAAGGCGCCGGTGGGCGTCTTGAGCCGCGAGCTCGACGGCGGCCAGGTCATGTGCGCCCTTGCGACCAAGGACCTGCGCGACGACTCGGCCGAGCTGCCGGACGACTTTAGCCTCAAGATGGACGTCAGCGACTTTGTCGACCTGGCCCAGTACACGGGCCTCGAGGACGAGCAGGCCGAGAAGGTCCGCCTGCTCTACGTGGGCATCACGCGTGCCCGCGAGGCCGCGATTCTCGCCATTCCCTTGGCCGAGAAGCGCACGTCGCGCCTGGCAGGGGGCGTCGCGAGCGTCCTGTTTGGCGAGGCCGACCTGCCTTGCGGCGAGACGACCCTGGACTACGGCGGAAGCGAGCCGGCCGTCGTTCGCTGCGTCGACATCACCGTTGACCGCGAGGACAAGACCCACGTGCTGGCAGACTCGCACGACACCCTGCCCGGCTTCGACGGCTACCTCGACGCCTACGAGGGCGCGATCTTGTTGCCCCACGCGGCCGAGGACACTGCCTTCAACCTCTATGACCTGCCCGCGCCCCGCCCCGAGGTGGGCTTCTGGAGCCCGCGCGAGGGCACGTACAGCTACTCGAGCGCCCACGCGGCGCTGGAGGCCGCGGCCGAGAAGCGCGCGGCCGCCGGGTCCTCGGCGGGCAAACCCGCCGCAGGTCAGGCAGCCTGCGCGGCCGACGCCCCGGCCGACGCCCCGGACCCGGCTGCCCCCGAGCCGGCCCTGAGCCTCCTCGCCCCCGACGTCCCCATCCCGGCCCGCGTCCTCGACGAGGACGAGGACGACGCCTCGCCCCTCACGGCGGACGCCGACAAGGCCACCAACCTCGGCAGCGCCTTCCACGAGCTCGCCCAGGTCATGGCCCTTGCCGGCGACCTGCCTGCCGAGCGCATCGCGGCCCTCTCCCGCGCCTGGCACCTCTCGCCGAGGCAAGACAGGCGCCTGCGCGCCGCCCTGGACCTTTGGGAGAACTCCGCCATCCGCGCCGAGGCCCTGGCCTGGGCCCGCGTGACCCCCGAGGCCCCCTTCTTCGTCCACGCCCCCAGCGACTTTGGCGAGTGGCTCGAGGGCGCCATCGACCTCTTGTGCACCGACGAGGCCAAGACGTGCGCCCTCGTCGTCGACTACAAGACCGGAGACGCCGGCCTTACCCTCGATGAGCTGCGCGAACGTCACCAGATGCAGGCCAAGTTCTACACCGATGTCCTTCTCGGCCTAGGCTTCAAAGAGGTCGAGTGCGCCTTCGTCTGCGTGGAGCGTGAAGACCCGCTGTCGGCTGGCCAGCCGCAAGTGGTTCGCTACCGCTTTTAGGTAAACTGGATGGTTCTTCTCGCGTAGAAAGGCGTGCCGCCCTATGGCTTTCGTTCACCTGCACAACCACTCCGATTTCTCGATCCTGGACGCCGCCACGCGCATCCCGGACATGGTCAAGCGTGCCGTTGACCTCGAGATGCCGGCGCTGGCGCTCACCGACCACGGCTACATGTTCGGCGTGCCGGACTTCGACCTCGAGTGCCGCGGCTACAACGACAAGCAGGCCGACATGAAGCAGTGGAAGCACGACGTCGAGTGCTTCAAGAAGGGCTGGGAGCTCGAGGAGCCCGCCGCCGACGCCGCCGACGCCAAGCCCCACGACCGCGCGCATGCCCAGTGGGAGTCCGACGTCGCCGTCTGGGAGTCCTCGGGCCACGACCTGGCGGCCGTCGAGGCCAACCGCCCCGAGCTCCTCATCAAGCCGATCTTTGGCTGCGAGGCCTACTTCATCACCGACGACTGCATCGAGAAGGGCACCAAGCAGCACCGCTACCACCTGATCCTTCTCGCCAAGGACGAGACGGGCTACGTCAACCTCATGAAGATGATGAGCGAGGCGGCCTCGGGCGAGATGTTCTACTACTACCCGCGCACCACGCTCGAGATGCTGCGCCGCTACCACGAGGGCATCATCTGCAGCTCGGCCTGCGTGGCGGGCATCATCCCGCGCATGTACTTCCAGGGCCGCCCCGACGAGGCCAAGAAGTGGGCCTTGACCTTCAAGGAGATCTTTGGCGAGGACTTCTACCTCGAGGTCCAGGACCACGGGCTGGAGGACCCGGCCTGGGGCGGCTTCAACGACCGCACCCTGTCCGAGCAGATCGTGCGCCTGGGACATGAGCTGGGCATCAAGGTCATCGCGACCAACGACAACCACTACCTCACCAAAGACGACGCGCCCACGCAGGACATCCTCTCGTGCATCGGCACGGCGTCTCGCGTCGACGACGTCAACCGCAAGCGCATGACCGGCACCGAGTTCTACATCAAGTCCGAGGCCGAGATGCGCGAGCTCTTCTCCTGGGCGCCCGAGGTCATCGACAACACGCTCGAGGTCGCCTCCAAGTGCAACTACGAGCTCGACTGGTCGAGCATGTTCCTGCCCAAGTTCCCGGGCCTCAAGGAGGGCGAGACCTCCGAGCAGCGTTTTCGCGAGGAATGCGAGAAGGGCCTGGCCAAGCGCTACGGCGAGGACTGGAGAAACGTCGAGATCGGCGGCTGGAACGTCCTTGACCGCCTGGACCACGAGTACAACATCATCTGCACCAAGGGCTTCGCGGATTACTTCCTGATCGTTCAGGAGTACGTCCAGTGGGCCAAGCAAAACGGCATCGGCGTCGGTCCCGGCCGTGGCTCGGCCGCGGGCGCCCTCGTCGCCTACGCCATGGACATCACGACCTTCTGCCCGCTGTCGAACGGCCTGATGTTCGAGCGATTCTTGTCTCCGCAGCGTTCCGAGATGCCCGATATCGATATGGACTTCGACGATGAGCGGCGCCTGGAGGTCGTGCAGCACGTGCGCGAGCTCTACGGCCCCGAGCGCGTCTGCCACGTCATCACCTACTCGACCATCAAGGCCAAGCAGGCGATCAACGACGCCTGCCGCGTCCTGGGCTTCCCCGTGTGGCAGGGCCAGAAGCTCTCGAAGATGATCACCAACGACCCCAAGGCCAAGCTCAAGTTCGTCCTCAACAAGACCGAGGGCAAAGAGGACATGTACTCGGGCGACTTCGCCGAGGCCTACGCGAAGAACCCCGACGACCACCGCATCATCGAGGCGGCCCTCTCCATCGAGGGCCTGCACCGCGGCGAGGGCGTCCACGCGTGCGCCGTCCTTATCGCGCCCACGCCGGTCAACGACCACGTGCCCACCAAGGTCGACACCAAGGGCGGCGTCGAGATCACCCAGTACGAGGGCCACTCGGTGGCGGACATGGGCCTGCTTAAGATGGACTTCCTGGGCCTTCGAACCCTGACGGTCATCTCGAAGGCCCTGGCCAACATCCGCGCGGCCTATCCCAACGCAGAGGACATCGCCAAGATGCCCGAGGCGGTCCAGGCCACCATCAAGCCGGGCGCCACCTGCGTGGACATCGACGTCGACAAGATCCCCTTCGACGACCCCAAGATCTTCGAGCTCATGGGCCGCGGCCACACCGCGGGCGTCTTCCAGATCGAGTCCGCGGGCATGACGGCCACGATCAAGGGCATGCAGCCCAAGGAGTACCGCCAGGTCGTCGCTCTTATCGCCCTGTACCGCCCCGGCCCTCTGGGCGCGGGCATGGTCACGAGCTACATCAACCGCATGAACGGCAAGGAGGACGTCGCCTTCTACGACGACCGTCTCTCCGACATCCTGGACGAGACCTACGGCACCATGGTCTACCAGGAGCAGGTCATGCAGATCTCGATGAAGATGAGCAACTTCTCGCCTGGTGAGTCCGACTCGCGCATCCGTAAGCCGGTGGCCAAGAAGAAGATCAAGATGCTCACCGACCAGATCTTCCACTGGGAGGGCAACGGCGCCGACGAGACGATCTACGACCACTGGATGAACGGCGCGGTCGAGAACGGCTATAAGAAGGAGGTCGCCCAGCGCATCTGGGACGACGTCCTGGAGTTCGCGTCCTACGCGTTCAACAAGTCCCACTCGGCCGGCTACGCCATTCTCGTCATGCAAACGGCCTGGTTGAAGGCCTACTTCCCCAAGGAGTACATGGCCTCGGTCCTGACCTCCTACATGGGCAAGACCGACAAGATCGTCCACTACGTCACGGCATACCGCCGCGAGGGCGTGGCCATCCTGCCGCCGGACATCAACGAGAGCGGCCGCGACTTCACGGCAACCGCCGAGGGCGTGCGCTTTGGCTTCGCCGGTATCCGCGGCGTGGGCGAGGCCGTGGGCGAGGCCATCGTGCGCGAGCGCGAGCTGGGCGGGCCCTTCGAGAACCTCCACGACTTCGTGGACCGCATGGACTCCGGCCAGGCCAACCGACGCGTGGTCGAGGCCCTGATCTGCTCCGGCGCCTTCGACTCCACGGGCTACCCGCGCATGCAGCTCATGGGCTTCGTCGACAAGACCAGCCCCGACAACATCATCGACGCGGCCACCAAGAAGCAGAAGGTGCGCGCGACCGGGCAGGTCTCGATGTTCGACATGTTCGGCGACGTCTCGGGCGCGGGCTTCGAGGAGAGCGTGCCGCCCCCCAACGGCCAGGAGTGGGAGCGCACGATCAAGCTCGCGCGCGAGCACGAGGTCTTGGGCCTCTACGTCTCTGACCACCCGCTTCGCCCCTACGAGTACGCCCTCAACGAGGCGCGCGACTACTCGCTGGGCGACATCGAGGTGAGCGAGGAGGTCGTTCTTCCCGGCGGCGGCGTCACCGAGAAGTACAAGGTGCCCGAGGACAAGGTCCTGCGCTTCGCGGGCATGGTCTCGGCCATCCAGAAGAAGACCACCAAGAGCGGCGAGCCCATGGCCATCGTGACCTTGGAGGACATGGAAGGCGAGGTCACGCTGGTGATCTTCCCCAAGTCCTACAAGAAGTACGAGTCCGTCCTGGCCGGCGAGGTCGACCCCGAGACGGGCGAGAGCTCGGGCGACGTCTTCATCAAGGTGACGGGCAAGCTCGAGCGCAGCGACCGCGGCAACCAGGTCAAGGTCATGGAGCTCGAGCCCCTGGTCCTTAGCGAGAAGAACAACCGCCCGCGCGTGCTCGAGATCAACATCCCGGCCGAGGTCCTCACGCGCTCGCGCATGAGCGACCTCTCGGGCGTCATGGGCCGCTATCCCGGCCTTGACCTCGTCGAGCTGCGCGTCGAGGCGGCCTCCGGCGACATCATGCGCATGGAGCTGCCGTTAAAGGTGGACACCAAGAACATGGTCCTTCTCGCCGAGGTGACCGACATCGTGGGCCGCCAGGGACACGTCGAGGTGGCGTAAGGGCCGGCCGCCGGGCCGGGGCGGGCTGGCCAGTGGTGCCGAGTCTGGGCCGGGGCGGCGCGGCTTGCGGCGAGAAGCCCGGGCGGCGCAGCCTGTGGCGAGAAGCCCGGGCGGCGCCGCGCAGGGACGTAAGACGTTTACGAAAGGGGAGGCCATGAAGCTGGCCATCGCGCAGATCGAGACCGACGCGGGAGACTTCGAGAAGACCCGCGGCCGCATGGTGGAGTTCGCCCGCCGCGCCGCCGAGCAGGGCGCAGACCTTGTCGCCTACCCCTTGTGCGTGCTGACCGGCGTCGGCCGGGTGAGCGCGGGCGACGCGATCGCCTACGCGAGCGACCTCTCGTCCGTCATGGGCGACCTGGCCGCCGAGCTGCCTCTGCCGGCGCTTGTGCCCATCGCCATCAACCAGGACGAGGGCGCCTACCTGGACGCGGTTCTCATACAAGACGGCGATATCAAGGCCTCGCGCCTGGACGCCTGCGCCCACGCGGCGGTTCTCGGCAACTCGGTCGAGGTAAGCGCCGAGCCTCCCGTCATCGAGCTCGCGGGCCAGCGCATCGCCCTGGCCTTCACCTACGACGAGCTTGACTATCTCAAGGACAAGGGCTGCGACGCCGACACCGTCATCTTCTTCTCGTCCTACGGCTATGCGGCCGACGACGCGGGCTCTTCGATGGCGTGCGCGCTGGAGACCTCGAGCTTCGTGCAGGACGCCGAGGATTTGGACGCGTGGTTCGTGGGCGTGGGCTCGCTCGGCTGCTACAACATGCAGGTCTTCTGCGGCTCGAGCTTTGTCCTGACCCCTTGGGGCGAGCTTTCCTGCCAGGCGCCGGCCTTCGAGGAGGCCCTTCTCACCTGCGACATCGACCCGGCGGCCGAGGGCCCCTTGGCCTCGCCGCAGTCCTTCCAGGTCGCGGACGCGCCGCTCGTCATGTGGGAGGCCGTGACGTACGGGCTGTCCTGCCTGGTGCGCCTGGCGGGTGCCGCGGGCGTGGCCCTGGTCGTCGACGAGAGCCTGGAGTCGCAGATCATGGCCGCCGTGGCGACCGACGCCCTGGGACCCACCAAGGTCTTCGCGTATCTCGACGCGGCGCAGGAGAAGAACCCGGCCGCGACGTCGGTTGCGCTCGTCAACAACCTGCGTTTGAGCTGCACGTTTGTCGATGTGCCGGCGGGAGCCGGCGAGAAGGCCGCCCGCGCCGCGCTGCTGTCCCGCGCGGCGACCGAGGCCGACGAGCGCGGTCTTCTCCCCGTGTCGTGCAGGGACAAGACGACGCTCGCGCTCGAGGGCTGCCCCACGCTCGAGGCCGGCTTCGCGATGCCGCTGGCGGACGTCTACAAGTCCGACGTGCTGATGCTGGGGCACCTGAGGAACACCATCTCGCCCGTTATCCCGTACGAGTCGCGCAACGCTTGGCGCCTGCCCGCGGTGGCCGGCCTGGAGGCGTGCGGCACGACCGACGAGGCGCGCCTCAACTTCGCCGACGCCGTCATCAGGGGCTTCGTCGAGTGGCAGCGCTCCCTGACCGATCTGGCGCGCGGCGAGGGCCACCCCGAGGCCGTGAAGGCCATCGTCGATTTGGCGAGAAGAAACGCCACCTACATGCGCTGCCGCCCGTTTGGCCTGGCGATGTCGAGCCGCACCCTCAAGGAGGCGCAGGCCGCGGTGGGCAACGTCTGGCAAGACGAGGTGCGCCCCGACGGCGAGGTCTTCGACATCGAGGCCGTGGCGCAGGCGGTTCAGGAGATTCTGGAGCAGGGCGCAGGCGACGTCGCCGACGAGGCGGCGGACGGCGACGTGTTGGAGTCTCCGCAGGTCCAAAGCGATATCCAGGAGATCCTGGGCTATCTCAAGGACTTCGCCTTGGGCCAGGGTTTGGACGGCGAGAAGGTCGAGGGGCCCCGCGACGATGCGGGCGAGGCCGACGGGGGACACCCCGGCTTCTTTGGCGGGCCCTTCTCCGAGAACTAGGGCGCCTCGAGCAAGCAGAAAGGCCTTGTATTTTGCGCTCGGCCCACGCTAATTGTTCTTTTGCATTGCAAACACTTGTGCTATCTTAGTTAGAACGAACGTTCTAAGACTGGCAAAGGGGGTTGCTTTGGTGATTCTGGGGGTCGACCCCGGCCTCGCGCACACGGGCTGGGGCATCGTAGAGACGCGCGGGGCAACTTGCCGCGCCCGCGCCTATGGCTGCGTGGCCACCGGCGCCAAGGAACCCATTGCCCAGCGCCTGGGCAAGATCTACGACCAACTGGTCGAGGTCATCCAAAAGTACGGCCCCACCCAGCTGGCCATAGAGAACGTCTATTTTGGCGACAACACCAAAAGCGCCATCGCGACGGCCCAGGCCCGCGGCGTGGCCATCGTCGCCTGCGCAAACGCCGGGCTCGAGGTGGGCGAGTACACGCCCATGCAGATCAAACAGGCCGTCGTGGGCACGGGCGCTGCCGATAAACACCAGGTCATGTACATGGTGAGAAACGTGCTGGCCTTGGACCACGAGCCCCACCCAGATCACGCGGCGGATGCCCTGGCCGCCGCCGTCTGCCACGCCAATCTCCAAAGGACGTTGTCCTTGGGCAAATCGAGGAGCGCAGTATCGTGATTGTGCAGCTAACAGGAACCTTGCTCGAGATCAACCCCACGTCTGTCGTTTTGGACGTGGGCGGAATCGGATACGAGCTGGGCGTCTCGGCAAACACCATTGGGGCGCTGCCGGCCTGCGGCGAGGCGGGGGTCACCCTGCTCACGCGCCTCGTCGTGCGCGAGGACGCGATGGAGCTCTTTGGCTTTGCCTCCAAGACCGAGCGCGCCTTGTTCGACCAGCTGCGCGCCATCTCGGGCGTGGGCCCCAAGCTCGCGCTGGCGGTCTTGTCGACCTTCACGCCAGAGCAGCTGGCCCACATCGTGCAGGCCCAGGACTCGGCGAGAATGGCGCAGGTCCCCGGCGTGGGGCAAAAGAAGGCCAGCCGGCTTCTCATGGAGCTCTCGGATGTTTTCTCAAAGAACGCCGAGCTCAAGCGCCTGGTGGGGCTTTCCTCGCCGGAGTCCGCGCGCCTGGCGGTCACCGGTGGGGCGCAGGCGGGGGCGGCCTCTTTGGAGACGGACGCCACCGAGGCCCTTCTCGCCATGGGATTCACCTCCCAAGAGGCCGAGCTTGCCCTCGAGGGTTACGAGAAGGCGGGTGCCGCTACAATCGAGAAGGTCGTTGCGTACGCCTTGCGTCGCCTGGGGAGTGGTAGATGATGTGGGAAGCCGCCGAGAAGGACTTGTTCGCAGATAACACGGGGCCGGTGGGCGCCGGCTTCGCGCCCCGTCGCGCCGCCGCGGCGCCCCGCGATGTCTCGGGCGAGCTCACCGGCGAGGACCTGGACCAGGACCGTACCCTGCGCCCCAAGACCCTTGACGAGTATTGCGGTCAGGTGCGCGTGCGAGAGAACCTGCGCGTCTTGATCCAGGCCGCCAAGGAGCGCCACGAGCCCTTGGACCACGTCATCTTCTCGGGACCTCCGGGCCTGGGCAAGACGACGCTGGCGGGTATCGTCGCCAACGAGATGGGCTCGAAGCTGCACACGACGTCTGGCCCGGCCATCGAGCGCGCGGGCGATTTGGCCGCCATCCTCACCAACCTCGAGGAGGGCGATATCCTCTTCGTGGATGAGATTCACCGCCTCAACCACCAGATCGAGGAGGTTCTCTATCCTGCGATGGAGGACTTCTTCTTGGACATCGTGATCGGCAAGGGACCGGCGGCACGCTCCATCAGGATCGACGTGCCGCGCTTCACCCTGGTGGGCGCAACGACCCGCACAGGCCTTTTGACGGGTCCCTTGCGCGACCGCTTTGGCATCAGCTATCGCCTGGATTACTACACGCCGACCGAGCTCGCGGTTATCGTCAAGCGCAGCGCCGCCATCCTGGGCGTCACCATCGACGAGCAGGGGGCGGCAGAGATCGCCTCGCGCTCGCGCGGCACGCCTCGCCTGGCAAACCGCCTGCTCAAGCGCGTGCGTGACTATGCGCAGGTTAAGGCCGCGGGCTCGATCACCTGGGAGGTCGCCGCGGAGGCACTTGAGTTCTTCGAGATCGATGCCATGGGCTTGGACACCATGGACACCAAGATCTTAAACGCCCTGTGCCGCACCTTCCGTGGGCGTCCCGTGGGCTTGACCACCGTGGCCTCTGCCGTGGCCGAGGACCCCTCGACCTTAGAGGACGTCTACGAGCCGTATCTTCTGCAGTGCGGCCTGATCGTGCGCACACCGCAGGGCAGGCAGGCGACGCCTTTGGCCTTTAACCACCTGGGCCTTGAGCTGCCGTCAAAGTAGAATGTGAGCGCGGGCCCGCGCGGCCCGTCCCAAGAAGAAAGAAGATCTTTTATGTTGCAGCGTGACTATATCCTCGAGATCGTCGCCGAGTTCACCGAGTCCGTGGCCCGTGCCTTCAAGCTCGCGGTAGAGAAGAAGGACGAGAAGGCCTGCACCGATATCGAGCAACAGATCGGCGAGCTTCTCGACCTCGACCACGAGACGGCCTTGGCCTTGGCGCCCGATTCCCTGGTCACCATGATGGTCCTTTCCGGCATGGGCGACTCCGTGGCGTCGTACGTGTGCTGGTCCCTCGAGCGCCTCTCGAAGGTCTACGAGTCCCAGGGCAACGAGGACCTCGCCGGCGCCCGCCACCTCCAGGCCCAGGCCGTCGCCGAGTCCTTCAACTGCGACGTCAACGACGTCCCCGCCGAGCTCGCCGAGGTCGACGCCGAGCTCTTCTCGGCAAAAGCAGAGTAAAATCCCATTAGGAATTGTATAATTCCAATAAGAATGGAATTATACAAAAGGAATGGAATTGAGCGATTTCAAGTCGTATCTAAAAGAGGGACTGGGTCTCTCGGTCATCGATAAGAAGTGGTCTGACGCTGCTGGTCTACCGCTGTTCCTCTCCAAGGCCGCGGATTATCGCTTGTGCTCATGCGGCAAGATCGACTTCATCGTGGCTCAGGTGGAGGGGCAGACCTCTTTACCCGAACTCAAGAGGTTGGCTTCCCAGGTGTCTGTGCGCGCGGGGCTGCATGTTGTTCTCGCGGCGCAGATCGACGCGCGCCAGCGTAAGGCTCTCGTCGCGCAGGGAATTCCATTTGTTGTCCCCGGCAGGCAAGCGTTCATTCCGTTCCTTGGTTTTGCGGCCAGCAGCAAGCGTGAGGAGGCCCCTCTCGCCAAGGTTCTTGCACCTGGTGCCCAGGGTGTCTTGGTCACGCTGATTGCCAATCCACAGATTGTCACCTCCGAGGCTTTGATAGAGACGACCGGCATGCCGTCTTCCAGCGTCTCGAGGGCTCTTGACGATCTTTCTCGCAGGGGCCTGATCGAGAAGTCCAAGAAGGGCCGTGAGGTGATTATCGGCCGCGACGAGAACAAGAACGTCATCATCAAGATGGCCGTGGATTGTCTGCAAAACCCTGTCGTGCGATCGGTCTATGCGAGAAAGAATCTCCAAACGGAGCGGTTCCCCCTTGCTGGCGAGAGCCAACTCTCTGAGCGAAGCATGTTGGCCGCACCTAAAATTGAGCAACGGGCGGTGTCGAAGAAAGCTTTTGCCAGCTGTGCCTTTGACGAGATTCTTGCTGGTGAGGCGCCTGATAACGAGACGGTTGAGATCCAGGTTTGGTCTTATGACCCGCTCGTGGCCGGCAGAGGCCAAATCGACGACGTCTCGCTTGCGCTGTCGCTTATCGAAGAAGGTGATGAGCGCGTGATTGGCCAGATAAACGCTTTGTTCAAGGAGGAGCTGTGGGAGTAAGCGACGTGCGCGGCCTGAATCGTTTCGCGCAGTACATGGAAGGGCTCCAGGACTGCTACGCGATTATCGGCGGCACGGCGTGTGACATCCTCCTGAGTGA
>CAVAUD010000016.1:0-6774 GCA_963591565.1 bacterium | reverse complement strand
CCTTGAGGAGGGCGTCGAGGTTCTTCGGCGTGTGTACGGACTGCTGGGATAGCCTGTTCGCAGCAGTCCGCACGCGGCGCCGGCGCCTACTCGTCGGGCTCGGACTCGAGGGAGGATAAGATGGCGTTCTCTACGTCGTCGCTGGTGAGGCAGCACAGGAAGTGCAGGGCGCTCTTGCCTGTCCAGAAGATCTCCTCGTCGATGGCCGCCTGCGCCGTCTCGCGCAGGACCTCGAGGACGTCGTCGCAGGGCGCCAGGGGAATGCCCCGCTCGCCCAGGGCCTCGCGCACGTGCGCGTCCGAGAGCTCCTCGCCCGCGCCCGGGCCGCTTGCCCCCAGCAGGCTGGCGATCTTGGTGCCCACGTGGATGATCTGCGCCGGCACCCACTTGGCCGCCATCTGGTAGCAGGCCTGCGCCACGCGCATGCGGCCCTGCTGCCACTGGTTCATCGCCAGCCTGATGTAGCCCACGCCCAGGGTCTCGGGGTCGTGGCCCATCGACAACAGGCGGCAAAGCTCGCCGTCCGAGGCCGACATGTCGCCGTAGCTGGCGAGCATCTGCGACAGGTTGAGGCTCACCGGCAAAGACAGCGGCGCCAAGCGGGCGGCGCGCCTCGCGTGCTCGAGGCTCTCGTCCTTCATGCGGCAGGCCAGGCACGCGACCGAGACCAGCAGATGCGCCTCGAGATAGCTGTCGGGAACAAGCCGCACCTCGATGCCGGTGGGCGCGACCATGCGGTTCCACAGCGCGCGGTCTGCGTAGCGGTCGAAGTGGCGCCAGTAGACGCCTGCCCCGTCCTGGTAGATGCCCGCCTGGTCGATGGGCCTCAAGGCGGCGAGAAGGACATCGCGGGCCTCCTCGTTCTTGCCCTCGGCGATCAGGCCGTCGGCACGCTTCACCGCGCGGTCAAGCTCGGTGCCGCCGAGCAGGGCGTCGTTGATCGCCTCGGCGTCGTCGGCCACATCGCCCTCGAGCAAGCCCGAGATCGTGCGGTTGATCGCCTCGACGGAGTATCCCTCAACGGCCTGCTTGCGCAGCTCGAGCAGCCAGTGGACGTTGTTCTCGGTTGATGAATCGAAATGGCAAAGGCCCTGTTTGGCCAGCTCCTTGAGCTCGCACAGCTGGTCGCAGCCGAGGTCGGCCACGCGCTGCACGCCCAGCCCCGCGGCCGCGCGCGTGGACAGCCGCGCCTCGGACGTCTCGATCGGCGCGTATCTCTTTGCGGGGCAGAAACGCTGGTCATTTACGGAGAAGCCCTGCTTGACGGGCTGCAGCTCACCGTCGCGCACGTCCAGGACGGCACCCGTCCCACGCAGGAACTCGACGGGGTCGAACCCGGCCAAATCGAGGCTTGCCAGGTCTTCTCGGCGCATCTTGGTCGAGCACAGGCACGAGAAACCGCGGGGCGTGTCGCTTACGCATGCGACCCAGACCTCGCTCAGCTGCGGGCAGCGCATGAGGGCGTTCGCGGCGCACAGCACGACGACGCGCAGGTTGTAGTCGCGCGCCGCCGCCGCGCGCATGTCGGCCGTCGAGGGAACGACTCCCAGCTCGGCCGACCAAAGCTGCGCCGGCATAAGGCGCGGCTCGACGTAGTCGATCTCGATCGCGGCCGCACCCGCGGCCACGTTGACGCGCAGCTTGTACGACAGGCGCCACGGCATCCGAAAGGACTCCATGGCCTCGCAGATCGCGAAGCGCGCGTCCCACTCGCCGCCGTGCCGGGGATAGGCCTCGCCCGACTCGCCCACGGGCGAGGCGTGGCCGGCCTGCGCGGCCACCGAGGAGCACAGCCCGCACTCGAAGCGCACGAGCTCCTCATCGCAGGCCGAGTTGACGTCCTCCAGGCGTCCCTGGGCGAGAAGCGCGACGTTCAGGGCGCTCTCGACGCTCAAGATGCGCAGCGCGGCCAGGTAAGTGAGCTCGCTCGCGCGGCAACGGATGTAGAAAAGGCCGCTCGTCTTGACGCGCACGACGCTGACCTGCGGCATCTCGGTGTCCGTCTCGAAGATCCCGGCCTCACGCAAACGGCGCGCGACCCACTGCGAGAAGGGGGACGGCGCCTCGGCCCCCTCGACCTGCTCCACCAGCCCCCGCAGCTGCGCCAAGGGGTCGCCGGCGGCGATCAGCCCCCGCCCCAGCAGCGAGACGTCCAGCGCCCGGCCGTCGAAGCCGGCGGGCTCCTCGTCCGTCTCGCCGCCCTCGTCCTCGGGCATGACCAGGCTCTTCATGAGCTCGGCGATGAGGTCGCCCATCTCGCCGCCGGTGCCCTCGTTGTCCCGCGGGTCGCGCGCGTCGTCGTTTGCCATGGCCTACTCGGTCTCTTCCTTGGTCTTCTTGGCGGCCGCCAGCGCCTCGGCGACGCCGTCGAGCAGGTGGCTCTTGGACGAGATGCGGCGGATGAACAGGCCGCTTCTTAGCTTGGGCTCGAACCAGGTGGACTTGGGCGGCATGAGCTTGCCGGCGTCGGCCACGGCCATCATCTCGGCGACCGAGGTGGCGTAGAGGGTAAAGGCGATGCCGCCCTCGCCGGCCGCGACCTCAAGGTCGGCGACCCCCGCGTTTCCGCCCACGAACTTGACGCGCGGGTCCTCGCGCGGGTCGTCGATGCCAAGAACCGGACCCAGGACCCTGTCCTGCAGGATGCTCACGTCCAGGCTCGCGACCACGTCGGCGCCCTCGTCCGCGCAGGCCCAAAGCTCGCGCCACGCACCAAAGGCGTACATGCCAAACTGGCCCTTCTCGGCCGGGGCCACGCCCGCCTCCTGGCGCTCTCCCACCTTGAAGCCGGCACTCTCCAGGGCCGCTACCAGGCCATTCTCGTCCAGACCGTTGGTGTCCGCCACCACGCGGTAGTACGGCAGGACGGTGAGCTGGCTCTCGGGGAACATGACGCACATGAGGTAGTTGTAGGCCTCCTTGCCGGTGCAGTCCTTGTCGGCGGTGCGCATCTCCTGGCACACGCGCGCGGCCGAGGCGGCGCGGTGGTGGCCGTCGGCGATGTAGGCCTTGGGGATGAACTCGAGCATCATGCGGAAGGCCTCGACCGCGGCCGGGCGGCCCACGCGCCACACCGTCTGGTGGACGCCCTCCTCGTCGGTGAAGTCGTAGGCGGGCTCGGCGGCCTTCGCGGCCTCTACCAGGGCCTCAAGCGTCGGGTTGTCGCGGTAGGCGAGAAAGATCGGCCCCGTCTGGCAACCCGTCGCGCGGATGTGGCGCACGCGGTCCTCTTCCTTGTCGCGGCGCGTGTTCTCGTGGCGGGCGATGACGCCGTTCGCGTAGTCGTCGATCGAGCACGCGGCCACGATGCCGGTCTGCGAGCGCCCGCCCTGCTCAAGGCGGTAGAGGTAGTAGCAGCGCGAGCCGTCGCGCAAGAGGGTCTTGTCCTCCACGCGCTCGCGCAGAAGCTCGGCCGCCTTGGCGTAGACGTCGTCCGCGTACATGTCGTGATCCGGCGAGAAGGCCGTCTCGGGGCGGTCGATCGCCAGGAAGCTCTTGGGGTGGGCGGCCACGTACTCGGCTGCCGAGGCGCGGTCGAAGACGTCGTAGGGCAGGCTCGCGAAGCTCTCGGCGGCCGCGGGCGTCGTCGGGCGGTAACAGGTAAAGGGTTCAGCGTGCATGAAGGCTCCTTGCTATAGGGTCCCACCATGATAGCCCCCCGATGTTGCGGGGCAATGACGCGCCGGCCCAAATGGCCGCTTGTCTTCGCGGGCGCATGGTATTCTCGGATTTGAGAAAACCCTTAATTGGCGAGAAGACCGCCCCGCAAAGGAGAGACGCATGGCGCTTACCGGCGTTGACGTGAAGAACAAGAAGCTCGTCATCTTTGATTTCGACGGCACCCTGGCAGACTCGATGCCCGGCATCATCCGCACCGCCCGCCACGTCATGCATGAGCACGGTTGGACCGACGAGGCCCTAGGCGACATGCGCCGCATCGTGGGGCCGCCCTTCCCGCAGGCGTTTAGCCTGGTATACGGCGTGTCTGCCGAGGAGGCCGCCTCGATCACCGAGGACTACCGCGCGATCTACAAGAACCTCGACCGCGACGGCTGGCCCTTGTTCGACGGAATGGAGCAGCTGCTGCTCGACTTGCGCGCGGCCGGTTGTCTTCTCGCCACCGCCTCGTCCAAGCGCGACTTCTTGCTCGAGCGCGGCCTTAAGACCAACGAGGTCTACGACCTCTTCGACTTCCCGGCCGCCAAGAGATCGGACGACGGCGAGACCAAGGCCCAGATCATCGACCGCGTGATGAGCGCGGCCGGCGTGGGCGCGGACGACGCCGTCATGGTGGGCGACCGCCGCTTCGACTGCGAGGCGGCGACCGTCGCGGGCATCCCCTGCGTGGGCACCCTGTACGGCAAGACCTGCCCAGAAGAGGAGCTGGTCGAGGCCGGCTGCTGCGCCATCGCGCGCACGGTCGACGAGCTGCGCGGCCTGCTGTTGGGATAGGGCGGCTCGCCCGGGGTCGCGTGGTCGACGCGCCCGGGCCCGCGCGGTCGCCGTGCCCGGTCGGGGCAATGCCCCTCGACGCCCGGCGGATTGCCTGAAACACGGGCGCCCCTTAGGGGTAAAGTGGACGCATGGCCACAAAACGGCGAGACCTTCTCGCCGGCGAAAGGAGAAAACCATGGCTGGTATCGACATTGCCGAGGGTCTGAACAAGGCGTTTCTCGCCAGCGTGGGCGCCGTTGCCCTCACCGCCGAGAAGTCCCAGCAGGTGATCGACGAGTTCGTCAAGAAGGGCGAGCTCACCGTCAAGCAGGGCAAGGACCTCAACAGCGAGCTTACCCGCAAGGCCAAGGAGGTCTTCGACTCCACCGTGACGAGCGCCACCGACGCGGCCCTGCGCACCCACCTCGAGACCATGACGGCCGAGGAGCGCGCCGCCTACGCCGCCAAGGTTGCCGAGGTCTCGGCCCAGATCGACGCCGAGAAGGTCAAGGTCGAGGTCGAGGNNNAGGTCGAGGTCGAGGGCGACTCCGAGCCCGTCGAGGAGGGCGCCGAGGCCGCCGAGCCCGAGCCCGCCGAGGCCGAGTAGCCGCCGGGCGACCAACCTTTAGCGAACAAACGAGAAGTCAGCGTGGCAGAAGAAGATAACAAGGTAGTCGGTGAGGCCGGCGGCGTCGATGAGGCTGCCGCCGGCCGAAGCCAGTACGACAAGATCTTAAACGAGTGGTACGACCAGGTGACCCGCGACCTGTCGCCCGAGGGGCCCGACACGATCGGCCTCTTTGGCGGGCGCGCCGCGGGCTCCGACGCCTACGACCTGTCGCGCACCTCTCGCCTGCGCCGCATCGGCGAGATCCTGCAGATCGTCCGCCATTACGACATCTTCCACGGCCTCACGCCCGAGAGCATGCGCCGCATGCTCGAGGAGCTGGGGCCCACTTTCGTGAAGGCCGGCCAGATTCTCTCCATGCGCTCGGAGATCCTGCCGCCCTCCTTCACGCGCGAGCTCTCCAAGCTGCGCACCAGCGTCGAGCCCATGGACCGCGAGACGGTCCTTTCGGCCCTGCGCGAGGAGTACAGCACCCCCATCGAGGACATCTTCGACGCCATCGACGACAACCCGCTGGGCTCGGCCTCGGTCGCGCAGGTCCACAAGGCCCGCCTCATCTCCGGCGAGATGGTGGCCATCAAGGTCCAGCGCCCGCACGTGCAGGAGGTCATGGCCAAGGACATCTCGATCGTGCGCTCGCTGGCCCGCCGGCTGGGCGGCTTCATGGGTGCCGACCAGTTCCTCGACCTGCAGAGCGTCGTCGACGAGCTGTGGCAGTCCTTTAGGGAGGAGACCGATTTTCTCGTCGAGGCGAGAAACCTCGAGGAGTTTCGCCGCAACAACGCGGGCTGCAAGTACCTGAGCTGCCCCAAGCCCTACCCGGATCTGTGCACCAAGCACGTCGTGGTCATGGACTACGTCGAGGGCATCCCCATCGACGACACCATCGAGCTCACCGCCCAGGGCTACGACCCCGCCGAGATAGGCGAGAAGCTCATGAGCAACTACACGAGCCAGGTGCTGGACGCGGGCTTCTTCCACGCCGACCCGCACCCGGGAAACCTCGTGGTCTCGGACGGCAAGATCGTCTACATGGACCTCGGCATCATGGGGCGCCTCTCGGCGAGCGACCGTCGCTGCATGGCCGACATGCTCTACTCGGTCGCCCGATATGACTCGGCGGGGCTGGCCGACGGCCTTTTGCGCTTCTCGGTTGGCGACACGTCCGAGGTCGACTACGCGCATCTTCTGGGCGAGCTCGACGCGATCATCGCCAACTACGGCTCGGCCGATCTGAACGAGCTCAACCTGGGCGCCTTCGTGAACTCGCTGCTCAACATGGCGCGAAAGAACGGAATCGAGCTGCCGAGCAGCGTGACCATGCTGGCGCGCGCCCTGGTGACGCTGGAGGGCGTGGCCGATAACCTTCTGCCCAATGCCTCGATGGTCGATATCATCAAGCGTCACCTGCGCTCGAAGGAATCCTACGACGAGCTGGCCAAGCGCGAGGCCAAGCGCCTGGCGCGCGAGAGCCTGGCCGCGAGCCACGGCATGCTCGAGGCCGCCAGCGAGGCCGGTCACGCGATGCATATGCTGACCCGCGGCCAGCTGCGCATGAACATCGACGTCGCCGGTACCGAGGACCCTCTGCACGACCTTGCCCACATCGCCAACCGCCTGACCTTGAGCGTTATCGTGGCGGGCCTCTTTATCGGCTCGTCGGTCGTCTACTATGCGCGCATCGAGCCGGTTATCTTCGGCATCCCCATCCT
>CAVAUD010000015.1:0-26595 GCA_963591565.1 bacterium | reverse complement strand
TGTCCCTACTGCTGGGGCGAGACGAAGCCGGAGTCGAGGGTGATGACGCAGGCGGCGTCGGGGCAGCGCTTGGCGACGGTCGCCATGACGCGGCCGAGAAGCTCGTCGTCGCTAATCCCCAGGTCATCGGGGCGCACCAGGTCGAAGGCGATGAAGTCGCGCTCGGTGTGGACGTCGTGGACAGAAAGCGCGGGGTCGATGCACTTGACCTGGCGGTCGATCCAGCCGCGCAGGTCGTCGCCGGCCGGGTCGCGCGTGACGATGGGGTCGTAGTGCAGCGTCAAGACGATGCCCATCTGCGCGTGGACCTCGCGCTCGATGGTGTCGAGCACCTCGTGGTTGGCAAACGCGTCGCCCTCGCCCGCCATCTCGACGTGGGCGCTCGCGAAGCGCCGGCCCGGGCCGTAGTCGTGGACCATGAGGTCATGGGTCCCCAGCACGCCGGGGTAGGACAGGATCTTGTCGCGAATCGCGTTGACGTCGGCCTCGCTCGGCGCCTGCCCCAGCAGCGGACTGATTGCATCTTTGATGAGCCACGCGCCCGAGACGCAGATGAAGACTCCCACGCACAGACCCGCGATCCCGTCCAGGTCGTACCCCGTGGCAACCGACACCATGGCGGCGAGAAGAACGCTCGCGGTCGTGATGACGTCGTTTCTCGAGTCGGCCGCCGTCGCGCGCAGCGTCTCGGAGTCGATCTCTTTGCCAAGCCGGCCGTTGAGCCACATCATCCAGCCCTTGACCAGCATGGACCCCACAAGCACGGCCGCGGTCACGGGGCTAAAGTCCACGGGCGTGGGCTCAAGGATCTTGTTCACGGACTCGATTAAAAGATTGATGCCCACGGCGCACACCAGGACCGCCACGGTGAGGCTCGCCAGGTACTCGAAGCGGCCGTGCCCGTAGGGGTGCTCGGCGTCGGCGGGTTTGCTCGCCAGCTTGAAACCAAAGAGGGTCACGATGTTGCTCGACGCGTCCGAGAGGTTGTTGAGGGCGTCGGCCACGATAGAGACGGATCCGGCCATGACGCCCACCACGGCCTTCGCCGCGCACAGCACCACGTTGCAGACGATGCAGGTGAGCGCCGCGCGCTGGCCGACCTGCGTGCGCACCTGCGGGTCCTCGGCGTTGGCACCGGCGGGGAGATAGCGCGATATGAGCCACGAGACCAAAGCTTGGCGCTCCTTATTTGTCGGGTCCTTTTGAATTTTCAAATCTATCACCAATCTGACAGCGAAATGTCGCGTTTGAAACTAAACGCGTGTTGAAAACTCTCTGACCTCGGGCTCGTTTGACCGCCTGAAAACTGCCCAAACCCCGCAGAGGCCAAAACGGCCCAAAATGGCGAGAAACCCGTTGCGGCAGGCGTGCTAGCTTCGTCTCCACCTAAGAGAAAGGGGCCTGCGCCATGACCGCGACAATCATCGAGATGCTGACGAACTCAATCATCCTAGCTGCGCTTTTATGGGCAAGCGCGACGGATATGCGCGAGCGCGTAATCCCCAACGCCTGCGTGACGGCGGTCGTTGCGGCCTTCGTCCTGCGAACGCTCGCCGCCCCCGGCGCCCAAGGTGCGCTGCACGGCCTGGCCGTCGGATTTGCCCATGCCTGCCTGGTCTTCTCGCTGCTGCTTCTCTCGATCGCGTTCATGTCGCGTTTGGGCAATCGGGACGGGATCGGCGCGGGCGACATCAAGCTGCTTTCGGCCTTGGCGACGACGATGCCCGTTCTAGGCGGCATTACGCTCATTGGCCTGTCGTGCGCGCTCGGGTTGTGCGGGCACGCGGCCTTCTCGGCCGCTTCGATGGCCCGCCAGGGAAAGCAGCTGCGGTTGGGGCCACGCATGGCTTCGCCCGCAACCGCCTTGCGCTTAGATGCGCCCGCCCGCGAGGGCGAGGGAATCCGCATGGCCCCCGCGATCGCCGCGGCCTACCTCCTGTTACAACTTTGGCCCGCGGCCATGCTCTGACCTGCGGCCCCGCTGCGCATTGGCTACACTAAGGGACCAAAAACGCAAGAACCCAACCGTCCCGTGAGGCCACCCATGATCAAGCTCGTCCTGTCCGATCTCGACCACACCCTGCTGTGGAGCGGCGACCAGCACATCGTCACCCCCTATGCCCTCGAGGCCATCCACGCGGCCCAGGACGCCGGTGTCCACTTCGCCCCGGCAACGGGCCGCATCTACCGCGACCTCGACCGCATGATGGCGGGCGACGTGCGCTCGTACCAGACGGCCGTCGTGAGCAACGGCCAGCTCGTCTACCTGGACGGCGAGCTCGTCGACTCCACGCCGTTGGCCGCCGACGCCCTCGAGGCCCTCAAGGACACCCTGGCGAGCGTGCCGGATGCCTACCTCGTCGTCGAGTACGGCGGCGAGAAGGTCGCCATCGACGTCGACCTGGACTACGTCTTGGCCCACAAGGACAACTTCTGGAAGGTCGAGAAGGCCTTCTCCGCAATCCCAGAAGAGCCCTGCTTCAAGGCCAACGTCCGCGTGGTGGGCACTTGGGAGCGCGCCCTCGAGGTCCGCGACCAGCTGGCCGAGAAGAACCCCGCGGTCGACCTCACCTGCCCCATGCCGGGCGTGGGCCACATCGACGTGACCCCGGCGGGCATGGGCAAGGAGCGCGGCGCGGAGTTCCTCATGCGCCACCTGGGCCTCACGCCCGAGGAGGTCGTCTGCTTCGGCGACGCCGAGAACGACCTGTCGCTTCTGCGCCACTTCCCCAACTCGGTGGCCGTCGCCAACGCGATGCCCACGGTGCTGGCGGCGACTCGCTGGCACATAGGTCCTGCCGAGGAGGAGAGCGTGGCCAACTGCCTTCTCGACATCGCCCAGGCAACCTCTTGCGGCCGTATGCCGTCGTTTATGTGTGAATAGGCCCAAAAGCTCGTAGAATCATCTCACGCGCCCGCGCGCAACCACGTCACAGAAAGGCTCCATGCCATGAAGATCGCCGATAAGCTCGCCGCAAAACAGACCTTCTCGTTCGAGATTTTCCCGCCCAAGGGCGAGATGGCCCTCGAGACCGCCTACGGCATCGCCAGCGAGCTCACGGCCAACGAGCCCGACTGGATCTCGGTCACCTACTCGGCGGGCGGTTCGGGCAACTCGCAGAACACCGTCGACATCGCGGCCGACATCGAGGGCAAGCTGGGCACGACGGCTCTGGCGCACCTCACCTGCATGGGGTCCACCCGCGCGGACGTCGACGCCTACGTCGAGCGCCTCGACGCCGCGGGTGTCGAGAACATCCTGGCCCTGCGCGGCGACAGGCGCCCTGGCGTCTCGGTGGCCGACTTCGCCCACGCGAGCGACCTCATCGCCTACCTGCGCGAGGCGCACCCCGACGTGTGCATCGGCGCCGCCTGCTACCCCGAGGGCCACGTCGAGTCGCCCACCGAGGAGGAGAGCTACCAGAGCCTTTACCTCAAGCAGGAGGCCGGCGCCGATTACTTTGTCTCGCAGCTCTTCTTTGACAACGAGGATTTCTACCGTTTTCGCGAGAAGTGCCTGCGCCACCGCGTGAAGCTGCCCATCGTGGCCGGCATCATGCCTTTCACCAGCGTCAAGCAGATCCAGCGCATGGCCTTCAACTGCGGCGCCTCCATTCCCGCCAAGGTCGTCAAGCGCCTCGTCCAGGCCGGCGACGACCCGGCCGACCAGGCCCGCGCCGGCCTCGAGTACGCCTGCGAGCAGCTCTGCGACCTCGCGGCCAACGGCGTCGACGGCCTGCACGTCTACAGCATGAACAAGCCCCAGATCGCCGCGGCCGCCCGTGCGGCGCTGGCCGAGTGCGGCTACGTCGCCAAGTAGGGGAGACCCGCGCCCTTGTCCGCCAACGTCGAGAGCTACGAGGTCGCCTCGGTCGACCGCGCCGAGGTCCTGCGCTACCTGGGCTACGCCGGCCAGGCGATAGACCCCGAGCTCGACGCGCGGATCGACGGTGTTATCGCCCGTTGCCTGGGCGTTTGCCGCCCGGCGGGCTCCTGGCGCGTCTTTGAGGTCGAGAAGACCCTCGAGCGCGAGGACGGCCTGCCGGTCGTCTCGCTTGCGGCAGCGTCGCTCGAGCTTGCGGGCAACTCGATAAAAGAGCACATGGAAGGCGCCGTCGCGGTGGGCGTGATGGCCGTCACCGTTGGCATGGGCGTCGAGGCCGAGCTGCGGCGCCTCTCGCTTACCAGCCCCGTCGACCAGCTGATCTTCGATGCGGCCGCCACGGCCGCGGTCGAGCGCGCGGCCGACGCCTGCGAGGCGAGCCTCGTGCGCGAGGCCCACGACCGCGGCCTCTACACCAACTTTCGCTTTAGCCCCGGCTACGGAGACATGCCCCTGGAGACCCAGCGGGTCCTTCTCGACTCGGTCGACGCCCAGCGCCGCCTGGGCATCACGCTGTCGCGCGCGAACCTCATGAGCCCCACCAAGAGCGTGACCGCCGTGCTGGGCATGTTCGGCGAGCCCCAGCCTTCCAGCCACGCGAGCTGCAAAGACTGCCTCTGCCGCGAGTTCTGCCACATCCGCGCCACCGGCAAGCCCTGCTGGGCGTAAGGGGCGGCGCGACCGTAGGGGAGAGGCGCGCCCCGCGCCCGGCCCGCGTGCGAACTGAACGCGGTCCGCTCCGCCCCGCGCCTGGCCCGCGCCCGGCCCCCGCTATCCCCCCGCGTCATCCCGCCGTCCCAGGTTAAGAACCTGTGCCCATACCTTCGTGGTGCCACGGCCCCAACCCGCCGCTGCTATGATGGGTCGTTGACAAAGCAAGGGGCAAGAACCCCATGAGACAAAAGGACAACCATGACCCAAGACGGCGAGAAGAAATTCAGCTGCCCCTGGCCCCAGGACCGCCTGGCGCCCCGCAAGCTCCGTGTCAAGGACGAGAAGCTCCAGGCCGTCCTTGACGGCAAGGACTTCCTGGTCTTCGACGGCGGCATGGGTACCCAGCTGCAGGAACGCGGCCTGGCCGCCGGCGAGCTGCCGGAGCTTCTCTGCCTCACCAACCCCGCCGAGATCACCGAGGTCCACGCCGCCTACGTCGCCGCCGGCTCCGACGTCGCGACCACCAACACCTTTGGCGCCAATGCCGAGAAGCTCGGCGCGGCCGCGACCGTGACCCAGATCTTCGACGCCGCCGTGGCCTGCGCCCGCAAGTCCGGCGCCCGCTACGTCGCCGCCGACATCGGCCCCACGGGCCAGCTCCTCGAGCCCATGGGAACCCTGCCCTTCGACGAGGCCTACGAGCTCTTCGCCGAGCAGGCCCGCGCCGCCACCGCGGCCGGCGCCGACCTCTTCATCATCGAGACCATGGCGGACCTCGCCGAGGCCAAGGCCGCCCTTCTCGCCGTGCAGGAGAACTCCGACCTGCCCGTCTTCGTGACGATGACCTTTGCCGAGGACGGCCGCACCTTCCTGGGCACCACGCCCGAGGTGGCCGCGATCACCCTCTCGTCGATGGGCGCAGACGCCGTGGGCATCAACTGCTCGCTGGGCCCCAACGACCTTCTCCCGCTGGTAGAGCGCATGATTCCCTGGGCCAAGTGCCCCGTGATGGTCCAGGCCAACGCCGGCCTGCCGCGCGTCGAGGGCGACAAGACCGTCTTCGACGTCCACCCGCCCGAGTACTGCGAGGCCGTGGCCAAGATGCTCGACATGGGCGTCACCATCGTGGGCGGCTGCTGCGGCACCACGCCCGCCTACATCGCCGGCGAGCGAGCCCTTCTCGCCGACCGCACCCCCTCAAAGCCCGCGCCGCGCGACTGGTTCTGCGTGGCCGGCCCCCAGAGCTTCTGCGCGCTTGAGATGGGTCAGATCGGCGTCATCGGCGAGCGCATCAACCCCACGGGCAAGAAGAAGATGAAGGAGGCCCTGCGCAACCGCAACCATGACTACATCATGGGCGAGGCCATCGCGCAGACCAACGCCGGCGCCCAGATCCTCGACGTCAACGTTGGCCTGCCCGAGATCGACGAGCGCTCCACGATGGTCGAGCTCGTGGCCGAGCTGCAGGGCGTGACCACGTTGCCGCTGCAGATCGACACCGCGGACCCCCAGGTCATCGAGGCCGCCGTGCGCAGCTACCCCGGCAAGGCCCTCATCAACTCGACCAACGGCAAAGAGGAGATCCTGGCCCAGGTCCTGCCCGTGGCCAAGCACTACGGGTGCGCCGTCGTGGGCCTGACGCTCGACGAGGACGGCATCCCCGCCACCGCCCAGGGCCGCATCGACGTGGCCAAGAAGATCGTGGCCGCCACCGACGAGATCGGCATCCCGCGCCAGGACGTCGTCATCGACTGCCTGTGCATGGCCTGCTCGACGGACCAAGAGGCCCCGCGCCAGATCCTGGCCGCGATTGCCGGCGTCAAGCGCGAGCTGCCCGGCGTCCGCACCGTGCTGGGCCTGTCCAACATCAGCTTCGGCCTGCCTTTCAGGCCGCTCATCAACGCGACCTTCCTGGCGGCGGCCTTCGCGGCCGGCCTCGACCTCGCGATCATGAACCCGCTGGTGGGACGCATGATGGACGTCATCGACTCCTGGCGCGTCCTTTCCGGGGAGGACGAGGGGGCCCGTCACTACGTCGAACTCAACGCCGAGCGCAAGGACGGCGTGCCCGCGGCCGCCCTGCCCAGCGACGCATCGGCTGGCGAGAAGAGCGCCGTCGCTGCTTCCGGCGCCCCCGCGACCCCCGAGGAAGAGGCCCGCGAGCTGGTCCTTGCCGGTCGCCGGGGCCCCATGCCCGAGGCTGTCGCGCGCATCCTCGAGACCCACGACGTCATGTACGCCATCACCGAGGTCCTGATTCCCGCCCTCGACGAGGTGGGCGTCCGCTTCGAGAAGGGCACGTTCTTCTTGCCGCAGCTCATGGCCTCGGCCGAGGCCGCCAAGGCCGGTTTCGAGACCCTGCGCGCCGCGAGCAAGGACGCGGCGGAGGGCGACGCCCTGCCCGCAAAGGGTAAGGTCGTCCTCTGCACGGTCCACGGCGACATCCACGACATCGGCAAGAACATCGTGCGGATGCTGCTCGAGAACTACGGCTACGACGTCATCGACCTGGGCCGAGACGTGCCCCCGCAGGTCGTCGTCGACGCCGTGGTCAAAGACCACGTCCTTCTCTGCGGCTTGTCTGCCCTCATGACGACGACGGTTCCCGCCATGGCCGAGACGATCGCGCTTTTGCGCGAGCAGGCCCCGTGGTGCAAGACCGTCGTGGGCGGCGCGGTCCTCAACCCCGAGTACGCCCAGATGGTGGGCGCCGACTTCTACGCCAAGGACGCGACCGAGACCGCCCGCATCGCCGGCGAGGTCCTGGGGTAGGGGCCCGCGCGCTCGGCCCCGCGCGCTCGGCGCCGCGCGCCGCCCGCTGGCCGCACCCGCCCGCCCGCGCACCCCGCAACACCCGCAGGTCCCATGCCAAACAAAACGGCGCCGGGGGAGGCCCAATGCCCGCCCCGGCGTCGCAACAAGCCGTTGACCTGCGGCTTATTTACAAAATCGTCCTCTCAACCGCCTTGTGCCACCCGGCGAGAAGCGCGTCCGCCTGCGCGACGTCCATCTTGCGCGTGAAGACGTCGTCGGTCGTGCGAAGGCCGCGCAGCTCGTCGGTGCCCGACCAGAAGCCCGTGGCCAGGCCCGCCAGGTAGGCCGCGCCAAGCGAGGTGGTCTCGAGGTTCTGCGGGCGGTGCAGCTCGCAGCCCAAAAGGTCCGCCTGGAACTGCATGAGGAAGTTGTTGGCCGAAGCCCCGCCGTCGACGTTAAGGACGCCCAGCTCGGCGCCGGCGTCTGCCGCCATGGCGTCCGAGAGGTCGCGGATCTGGTAGGCCAGAGACTCCAGCGCCGCGCGGGCGATGTGGGCGCGGCCCGCCCCGCGCGTGAGGCCGTAGATGGCGCCGCGGGCCTCGCTGTTCCACCAGGGCGCGCCCAGGCCCGTGAAAGCCGGCACGATGTAGACGCCGCCGGTGTCCGGGATGCTCAGGGCCAGGGCCTCGGTCTCGGCCGCGGTGCCAATGATGCCCAGCTCATCGCGCAGCCACTGGATCAACGCGCCCGCCACAAAGACGGACCCCTCAAGGGCATACGTCAGCCCACCGTCGCTCGGAGCGCTCGCCGCCAGGGTCGTGACCAGGTTGTTCTTGCTCTCGCGGGCCTCGTGGCCGGTGTGCAGCAGCATGAAGCAGCCGGTGCCGTAGGTGTTCTTGGCCTGGCCCGCCTCAAAGCAGCACTGGCCAAAGAGGGCCGCCTGCTGGTCGCCGGCCACGCCGGTGATGGGGATGCCCGCCGGGATACCCGGGTAGCTCGTCTCGCCAAAGAAACCCGAGCTCGGGCGCACCTCGGGCATCATCGAGGCCGGGATGCCAAAGAGGTCGAGAAGCTCCTGGTCCCAGCAACCGCGGTGGATGTCGAAGAGCATGGTGCGGCTCGCGTTGGTGTGGTCGGTCGCGTGGACCAGGCCGCCGGTCAAGACCCAGATCAGCCACGTGTCGACGGTGCCAAACAGCAGCTCACCGGCCTCGGCGCGCTCGCGGGCGCCGGGGACGTTGCGCAAGATCCAGCAGATCTTGCTGGCCGAGAAGTACGCGTCGGGCAGAAGCCCGGTCTTCGCGCGGATCTTCTCGGCAACCTCGGGCGCGCCGCACAGCTCGTTTACCAGGTCGGCGCTGCGGCGGCACTGCCAGACGATGGCGTTCATGACGGGGGCGCCGGTCGAGGGGTCCCACACGATGGTCGTCTCGCGCTGGTTGTCGATGCCGATGGAGTCGATGTTGTCGGCCGTCAACCCGTGCTTGGCGATCAGCTCGGTCAGGCAGCCGAGCTGCGAGAACAAGATCTCCTGCGGGTTGTGCTCGACCCAGCCGGGCTGCGGAAAGATCTGCTGGAACGGCCGCTGGACGACGTCGAGCATCTTGCCTGCCCGGTCGATCAAAACGGCCCTGGAGCTGGTGGTTCCCTGGTCAAGCGCGATCACGTACTTCTCAGTGCTCATGACAAACCTTTCTCTCTAGCCAATCCGATACTGCCTCGTATACCTGCATCTTGCCCGCCTCGTTTAGGATTTCGTGGCGCATCTCGGGGAAGATTTTGCAGGTCACGTCCGTGGAACCGGCGTCTGTGGCGAGACGAGCCGCTGCCTTGACGCCTTCGCCCATGTCGCCCACCGGGTCGCCGTCGCCCGCGATGTAAAGGAGCGGCAGGTCGTGCGGCACGGCCGCCGCGCACTCCTTCGAGCAGGCCTTGGCCGTGAGGGCCGTCAGCGCGCAGTAGCCGCCCGCGCTGAACATGAAGCCGCATTCCTTGTCGTCGATGTAGTCGGCGACGTTTTGCTTGTCGTGAGAGAGCCACTCGAGGCCGGTGGGGCCGGGCACGGCCTTGCTGTAGGCGCCCGAGCCCAGGCTGTCGAGGAGCTTCGAGACAAAGTCCTGCCCGCGCACGGCCGCGACCAGGCGCGCAGCGGCATGTCCCGCCTTCGAGGTGGCCACGGGGATGGTGCCCGTGCCGCAGATGACGGCCGCGGCCAGGCCGTCGGCGTGCTGCGAGAGGTAGACGCGGGTGATGAAGCTGCCCATCGAGTGGCCAAAGATGACGTGGGGCACCTCGGCGCCGGTCCTCTCCTTGACCAGGCCCTGGACCAGGCCGCGCAGGGTGTGCTCGTCGGCGACCAGGGCCGCGTCGCCTCCCTTGGCGGGCATGCAGCCAAACTTTCCGGGCGGGGCCGAGTGCCCGTGGCCGATGTGGTCGTCTCCGCAGACGACCCACCCCAGGTCGCAGAGGTAGCGCGCGAAGTCGTCGTAGCGGCGGATGTGCTCGCTCATGCCATGGACCAGCTGGACGACGCCTACGGGCGCCGCGGTTTTCTCGCCGCCGCACTCGCCTTCGAAATCGCCTTCGCCCGCAGCGGGAATGCCCGCGGGCCACCAGATCCTAGCGTGAATGGTCGACGCGCCGTCCGCCGAGGCGAACGTGACGTCTTGGGTTGTTACCGGGCTTGTCTCGGCGGTGGATGCCATGCGTGCTCCTTGGGTGTCGCGGCCGCGGCCGCGGGTTGCGTTGCGTCCTTTCATCGTTCCCAAAAAGTCGCCGATTCCATGCGGCCGCGCGCAAGATTGACGGCAGCCGGCGCGACCTTGGGGGTATACGGTGTGTATGACGTAACGGAGAGGGGATTTTCATGGCAGTTGGCAACCATTGCTGCGATTGCGTTTTCGCGACGTTCACCCAAAACGAGAGCACCGGCAGGTGGCAGGGGGCGTGCAGCCGCGGCTACACCCTGTGCGACCCGCATGTGCACGAGAGCCCGCAAAACCACTTCGTCGACGACGTGGCCCAGCTCGTGCCGGTCGTCGACCCGCAGGGCAAGGAGTACCTGCGCACGTCGAACGTCTGCGACCGCTTCCTGCGCCCCCAGGGCCAAGCAGGCCGGTAGAGGCCGCCATTAGAGACGACCTGACCGCGGGTCCCTCTGCAAAAATCGGGCCTGTCCGATAACTGGGTATCAGACAGGCCCTCGAATTGCTTAGAGCTGGTAAATCCGCGAGAACTTCTCAGCCAGGTAGTCCGTGTAGTACTTGGGCGAGAACGGCTCGCCGCAGGACGCCAGGATCAGCTCGTCGGAGTCCTTCGCGCGGCCGTGGCGCCAGATGTTGTCGCCCAGCCACTGCCTGATGGGAGCCAGGTCGCCGCTCGCGCACACCGCGTCGAAGTCCATGCCCTGGCGCACCATCGCGGCCTTGAACTGGGCGCCAAAGGCGCTGCCCAGCGCGTAGGTGGGGAAGTAGCCAAAGTCGCCGCTCGACCAGTGGGTGTCCTGCAGCGCGCCGTCGGTGTCGTTGGGCACAACGAGCCCCAGGTACTGCTTGTATTTCTCGGCCCAAAGACCCGGCACGTCCTTCGCGGTGGCCTCGCCGCTAAAGAGCAGCTGCTCGATCTCGTAGCGCACGAGGATGTGCAAAGGATAGGTCAGCTCGTCGGCGTCGCAGCGGATGAGGCAGGGCTCGGCGCAGTTCTCGGCCATGTAGAGCTGGCGCGGCGTGACGTTGCCCAGCTGTCCCGGGAAGCGCTTGCGCATGGCCTCGAGCAGCGGCTTCGCGAAGGCCTCGGAGCGCCCGACGATGTTCTCGAAGAAGCGAGACTGCGCCTCGTGCATGCCCATCGACGTGCCGCCCTTGAGCGACGTCAGCGCGTACGCCATGTCGACGCCCTGCTCATAGAGGGTGTGGCCGCCCTCGTGCAGCATGCTAAAGACGTTGGACAACACGTTTTCTGTGTACACGTGGCTGGCGATCAGGACAAAGCCGATGCCGGGGCCGCCGGTGAAGGGGTGCTCGGTCTTGCCCACCCAAAGGCGCCGCGGGTTCACGCCCTCGAGCTCCATGAGGTCGCGGGCCAGCTCCCACTGGCGCGCCTCGTCGTAGTGACCGTCGAGGACCTTGTGGCTCGGCTTGCGAGAGCTGGCCATGCAGTCGGCAAGAAGGGGCACGACACAGTCCTTGACCTGGGCAAAGAAGGGATCGTAGAAGGCGCGCGAGGTGCCTTGCTCGTACTCGTTGAGCCACACGTCGTAGGGGTCGGCGGCGGGGTTCATCGCGGCAGCCATGCGCTTCTTGGCCTCGACCAGGCGGTCGACGTAGGGCTCGAAGGACGCCCAGTCGTTGGCCGCCTTGGCCTTGTGCCACACGTCGTTTGCCTCGACGGAGAGGCGCGAGAAGGCCGTCTGCTCTTCCAACGGCACGTCGACCAGGGACGCGCGGTCGCGTGTGAGTACCTTGACCTGGGCTTTTCTCGTCTCGTTAAGCTCGTTGGCCGCGGAGAGGCGCGAGAGCATCTCGCCGACGGCGGGCGCGCACAGGGCCTCGATGCGCTCCTCCTCGAGAAGGGCGATGGCCTCGCTTCTCTCGGCGAGGGCGTCGGCCGGGTCGATCACCTCGCCCAGCGAGCCGATCTCGTCGATGGCGTAGCGGTGCGAGAAGAGCGTGCGCTCGAGCTTGTCGAGCGCCGCCAGGTCCTCGTCCACGGTGGGCGCGGGCGCCTCGGGCTTGGCCGGCGCGGTCGCGCCGCCCTGCTCCAGGTCCTCTACCTGCGGTTCGTCCAAATCCTGGAAGTCATCCATGTTCGTCTCCTTATCAATCGCAAGCTGGTCCGCTCCCAGTCTAGACCCTCCGCGGCCCGGAGCGAATCTCGCGGCGAACGGTGCCGCAAAACATCCCGCTTGACGTATCCCACTTTAAAATCGAAACCGTCGAGTATCCGCCTTCGCTCAACTGGGAAAATACGCCGAGAAACGCCCTCGCTGCTCGACGAGTCCAAATTTAAAGTGGGATACGTCGGCCGGGGCTGCCGCGAGGTGCCTTTGAGGCCCCGTCTTAGCGTTCCAAGGCCCTGCCCGGCCGGTTGACGATGACGATTCCGATGCTCACGAGCGCGAGCGACCCCAGCGCCACCGCCGGTCGCAGCACGTTGCCCTCTCCAAGCAGCAAAACCGAGAGGATGGCCCCAAAGACCGGGTTCATGAAGCCGAAGACCGCCACGTGCGACACATCGTTGACGGCCAACGTCGCCGACCACAGCGAGTAAGCCGCCGCACTAATAAACCCCAGGTAAACGAGGAGGGCAATCGCCGCGACAGGGTTCGCGCCCGCCGCCGGCGCCACGTGTCCGCCCATGGCCAACCCCGCCGCCGCCAGGACCGCCCCGCCGATGACGAACTGCCAGGCCGAGAGCAGTACCGGGTCGTGCTCGCGCGAGTAGCGCTTCGAGAGGTTGCTGCTCATGGCCGCCGCGAACGTGGAGAGAAACACCAGCCCCTCGCCGTCAAGCCGAAAGGCCAGGCCGCCCGTCGCGCTTCCGCCCAGGCTCACCTGCAAGACGCCGACGAACCCCAACACACAGCCAAGCGCTTTTCGCCAGGTCATTGCCTCGGTGCGAAACGCAAAGACGGCGAGAAGCACGATCAGGAACGTGTTGCTCGCCTCGATGATGGAGCTCGTCACGCCGGCGCAGCGGGAAAGCCCCACGTAGAAGCATAGATACTGCAGGATGGTCTGGAAAACGGAGAGCTTGGCCGCCGGCAGCCAGTCGCCGCGCGCGGGCACGTACGGCCGCCGGTGCGCGACGCTCATGCCCACGACCACAAGCCCGCCGGAAATCAAAAAGCGAACCCCGGCGAACAGCACGATCGAGGCGACGTCGGCCGAGTCGATCCCAAACAGCGCGTAGCCGATCTTCACGCAGGGAAACGCCGATCCCCACAGCAAGCACGCTGCCAGGCAGGCCAGGACCATGCCTGTCCCGGTCGCGAGGAACGGTTTGCTTCGCTGCGTCTTGCTGTGGGTCACGTCTTGTCCTTTGCTCCGGGTTTCTCGGCGTTCATCTTAGCGCCCGCACGCCGAGCAAATCGTGTCAGCCAAGCGACTCTTTGAGAACACTTCGCTCAAAACGCCCGGCGAATCCATATGATGGTAGGACGCAATCAGTGCGCCGCGCGCCGCATGCCGGCGGGCGCCTCGCTTGAAACGAAGGGACATGCAATGGAAGCAGTACTGGGCATCGACATCGGCGGCACCAGCATCAAGGCGGGCCTGTTCACCCCCGCCGGCGAGCTGTTGGAAGAGCGCAAGATCCCCACGCCCGAGCTCACGAGCGACGAGGCCTTCACCATCGTGACCGACGGCCTGACCAAGATCCTGGCCGCCCACGACGCCGGCCCCGAGGACGTCATCGCCTGCGGCCTGGACATCCCCGGCCCCGTGGCGGACGACGGCACCGTCGGTTTTCTCCCCAACATCCAGCTTGACCCCGAGGGCCTGGTCGGCGCCATCACCGCGACCTTCCCGCGCGCGCAGGTCGCCTTCGTCAACGACGCCAACGCGGCGGCCCTGGGCGAGATGTGGGCCGGCGTCGCCCACGGCGCCTCGAGCTACGTCCTGATCGCGCTGGGCACCGGCGTCGGCGCGGGCGTCGTCGTCAACGGACGCCTGGTCGCGGGCGCTTTTGGCGCCGGCGGCGAGATCGGCCACATCACCGTCAACCCCGCCGAGACCCTCTCGTGCGGCTGCGGCCGCCGCGGCTGCCTCGAGCAGTACGCCTCGGCCAAGGGCATCGTGCGCCTCTACCTCGCCGAGTGCGAGCGCCGCGGCGTCACCCCCGTCCACGTCGAGCACGCGACCGACACCCTCTCGGTCTTCCGCGCCCTGGCCTCCGGCGACGAGTGCGCCAAGCTGGCCGTCGACCAGATGTGCGAGTACCTGGCCCAGGCCATGGCCCAGGTCTCCTGCGTCGTCGACCCCTCGATGTACCTCATCGGCGGCGGCGTGGCCGGCGCTTTTGCCACCTTCGCGCCCGAGCTGCGCGCCCGCTTCACCGCCCACGCGCTTCCTACCTGCAAGGACGTGCGCATCGAGGCGGCCAGCCTCGGCAACCAGGCGGCCATGTACGGCTGCGCCTACGAGGCCCTGCGCCTGCGCCGCGAGGCCGGCGTCGCGTAAACCGCGCGCCCGCAGCCGGGCCCGCAGCCGCGGTCTTCTCCGCCGGCGCATGCGGCCCCGCCTCGGCGCCCGCGCCCACCTGCACAATTAGGTGAACGTTCACCATCACCGGTTCCGCTGTTTGTCAACAGTGGAACCGGTGAACGGTGTTAAACTGGCCCGTGAGTGCAAACGCATACGTGATGCGGCCGCCTAGGCCATGCGTCGAGATTGGAGTCTACCTATGAGCACGAAAGTTCTGGCCTCTAACGTCTTTCTCGATAACGCTTCGTCCACCGTCGACGAGGTCATGCAGTTCTTGGCCGAGAAGGCCGTCGAGGCCGGCGCCGCTTCTGACTCCCAGGCGATCTTCGAGGCCTTCAAGGCCCGCGAGGCCGAGGGCACGACCGGCATGATGGGCGGCTTCGCCATTCCCCACGCCAAGAACGACGCCATCTCGGCTCCCTGCGTCATGGTCGCCAAGCTCGCCAACCCCGTCGAGTGGCGCTCCATGGACGGTGCCCCCATCACCTGCGTCATCGCCCTTCTCATCCCCGCCGGCGCCGCTGCCGAGCACCTGACCGTGCTTTCCCACGTCGCCGTCCTGCTCATGGACGAGACCTTCCGCTCCAACATGCTGGCCGCCACCACCGCCGACGAGGTCGCCGCGCTGGTCAACGCCGGTCTCGAGGCCGAGGCCTAGGCCTTTTCCCAGCCGAGAGAACCAAGAACGGCGAGAAGCCCCATGGCAGTCAAGCTCATCCTCACAGACATCGACGGCACCATCTTGCCTTACGGCTCCAAGGTGGTAAGCGAGCGCACCCGCGCGGCCTTCCACGCGGCGCTCGACGCTGGCCTGGCGATCGGCCCGGCCAGCGGCCGTTTCTACTCGTGGCTCGGCCGCTTCTTCGATGACGACGCGGCCTGCTTCGCCACGGCCATCGCCGCCAACGGCATGCAGGTCTACCACCAGGGCCAGGCTGTGCTCGAGAAGGGCCTCGAGCCCGATTACCTGCGCCACGTGCAGGACGTGCTCGCAGACGTCCCGCGCTCGGGCCTCATGATCTACGAGAACGGCGAGCCCCACCTGGTCTGCGGCTCGGTCGACGACCTGGCCATCGCATTTCCCGCCTACGCGGAAGGCGGCATGCTCACCACCCAGATCGGCGACACCCTCGTGCCCAAGGCCAACGCCTTCCTGGTAGGGGACTTGGACGACACCCGTCGCTGGGTCGACATGCTTGCGCGCGAGGTCCCCGAGCTCGACTTCGACGTCCCGCAGCCGATGTTCTCGAACATCACCCCCAAGGGCTGGAACAAGGGCAGCGCCCTCACGTGGCTGCGCGACTACCTGGGCCTGGCCGACGAGGAGGTCGTCGTCTTTGGCGACGGCGGCAACGACCTGCCGCTCTTCAACGCCGTGACCAACAGCGTGGCCGTCGCGGCCGCCATGCCCGAGGCCGCAAAGGCCGCCCGCTGGCACATCGGCCCCGTCGAAGAGGACGCCGTGGCCGCCTGCGTCGAGGCCCTGGTCGCCGGCGAGTGGCCCTTCAGCGAGTAGCCCCAGCCTGGTCGACTGGCCGTTTACCAAGTAAAATAGGCGCCGGCGCCGCTTTGGCATGGCCTGGCGGCGCCGCGTTGGGTATATTTAACCCTCACGCACAGGATGGAGCCTTCGGGGAGGAAGGGTCCATCCTGCGTCTGTTGTTCCCGCCCGTTTTGCCCGCACGAACCCGCCAGCGCGAAGGAGGTCCTCGATGGACGGCGCTTCAAGAAAAAAGCCGCTGTACAACCAGCTCGTCGACCTTCTCCGCGAGAAGATCTCGACCCTGCAGCCGGGCGACCTTTTGCCGTCCGAGCGCGAGCTTTCCGAGAGCTACGGCCTGTCGCGCACGACGGTGCGCCTGGCCTTGAAGGAGCTCGAGACCCAGGGCCTCATCAACCGCCGCCACGGCAAGGGAACGTTCGTCTCGGGCATCTCGCGCGAGATGGTGAACCCGCTGGGCCTCTACAGCTTCACCGAGCAGACGCGAAGCCTGGGCCACAACCCCAAGACCAAGCTCCTCGAGTTCGGCATCATCCCCGCGCCCGCGCCGGTGGCCTACCAGATGGACCTGCGCCCCGGCGACAACGTCTACCGTTTTCGGCGCCTGCGCCTGGTCGACGAGGTGCCCACGATGCTCGAGCTCACCTATCTACCTGCGGATGAGTTCGCCTCGCTCACGGCCGAGGACATCTTGCTGCGCCCCCTTTCAGACATCATGGAGCGCGAGTACCACAAGGGGATCCGCGTGGCCGAGGAGGAACTCTACGCCGGTACCGCCACCGCGGACGAGTCCGAGGTCCTGGTCATCCAGGAGGGCACGCCGGTCCTTCGCCTCGCGCGCACGACCTATGGCGAGAAGAACGGCGTCGTCGAGTACACCCACTCGGTCGCCCGCCCCGAGCAGTTCCGCTACCGCATCTCGCACGTGCGGCACTAGCCCCGGCGCCGGCCGCCGCGGGCCGCGCCACGGCCGTCCGCCACGGCGCCCGTGGGCCCTTCTCGCCCGCTCCCTTCCATGAACAATCGGTATCGCTTCTCGCCGCTAACCAGCCAAAAGCCTAAGCTCCTCTCAACAAACCATTCGTCGAGAGGAGCTTTTCATGTCCAACGGAGAAGTGCCGCAGGGGGTCTCGGTCGCTGAGGAAGCCCCGGTCGTCGCAGGCGCGTCGGTCGCCGTGGGCTCGCCGCTTGACGCGGCCGGCTACAAGGCGGCAGACGACGCGGTCGAGCGTTTCCAGGAGCTCCTGCGCGTGCAGACCGTCTCGCGCGAGGACGTGAGCCAACGCGACGACGAGCCCTTCAAGCAGTGGGTCCCCACGCTCCAGCGCCTGTACCCGCGCATCTTCGAGGTGGCCGAGCTCACCATCATCGACGACTTCGGCATCCTTTTGCGCTGGCCGGGCGCCGATTCCACCCTCGACCCCGTGGTCATGATGGCCCACCAGGACGTCGTGCCCGTCGACGGCCAGGACTGGGAGCACGACCCCTTTGGCGCCAACATCCACGACGGCGAGATCTGGGCCCGCGGTACCCTGGACACCAAGTGCATCGTCGGCGCCTTCTTCGAGGCGGCCGAGCATCTCGTCTCCCAGGGCTACGTGCCCCCGCGCGACGTCTGGTACTTCTCGTCCGACGGCGAGGAGATCGCCGCGCCTACCTGCCGCCACGCCGTCGAGTGGCTGCGCGACCACGGCATCCACCCCTACATGGTCCTGGACGAGGGCGGCGCCATCGCGGCCGATGCCCCCTTGGGAGTCGAGGTCCCCGTCGCCATGGTGGGCGTATGCGAGAAGGGCCACGTCGACCTCACCGTCACCGCCCGCTCGGACGGCGGCCACGCCTCCACGCCCGCGGCCAACGACGCCTGCCGCCTGCTGTGCCGCGTGTGCGAGCACATCTCGGCCAATCCCGGAAAGCCGCAGCTCACGCCTGCCGTTGAGGCAACCTTGGCAGAGCTGGGCGCCCGCAGCTCCGACCTTTACCGCGCGGTCTTCGGCAACTTGTGGCTCACCCGCCCGGCCGTGACCAAGATCATGGCCGCCAGCCCCGAGACCGCGGCGATGCTGCGCACGACCTACGCCCTCACGCAGATGCAGGGCTCCACGGCCCACAACGTCTTGCCGCCGGTCGCCACGGCCAACTTCAACGTCCGCATCGCCCCGTTCGAGACGATCGACGACGCCGTGGCCCGCGTGCGCCGTCGCGCGAGCGAGGTCTGCCGCGCCTCGGGCATCACCCCCGACCACGTGACCGTCGAGATAAACGAGACGATCCCCTACAGCGAGCCCGCGCCCATCAGCCCCTACGAGAACGACGCGGCCTTCGACTACATCCACCGCTGTGTTTCCGGCGTCTACCCCGAGGTCGGCTTTGCCCCCTACGTGCAGAACTCCTGCACCGACTCGCGCGAGTTCAACGCCATCTGCGATCGCGTCTACCGTTTCTGCGGCTTCGTCTACTCCGCCGAGGCCCGCAAGCTTCTCCACGCCGCCAACGAGCGCATCGGCGTGGACGTCTACAAGCGCGGCATCGAGTTCTACGTCGCGTTTCTCGCCAACCTCTCCCACGTCGAGACGTTGGGCGAGTAGGGGAGAACACCCCCGACCGCGCCCGGGCCCGCAAGGCAACAAGCTAAGGAGAACCCCATGGCCAAATCCGATATCAAGAAGGCCGCCAAGCTCGACAACAAGGCCGTTGCTCTGGCGTCTTTGCCCTTCATGGGCATGATCAGCTTCTGGCAGGTCTACGACGGCATCGTCCCCAAGATGCTCACCGGCACCTTTGGCCTGTCCAACTCGGTGACCGGCGCCATCATGGCGATCGACAACGTCTTTGGCCTGTTCCTGCTGCCGCTCTTTGGCATCCTGTCGGATCGCTGTGCCTCAAAGCTCGGCCGCCGCACCCCGTTTATCCTGGGCGGATCCGCCGTGGCAGTTCTCTCGGTGCCCTTGATCGCGATCGCCAACAACGCGGGCAGCCTGCCGCTTCTCATCGCGGCGATCATTCTCACCCTGCTCGCGATCTGCGCCTACCGCACCATGACCGTGGCCGTCATCGCCGATATCACCCCGCGCCCCCTGCGCACCAAGGCAGACTCGATCGAGAAGATCGTCGGCTATGCGGGCACGGGCCTTATGCTTGTGGCCATCTCGGTCATGGTCCCCAACGTCGAGCACCCCGATTACCTGCCCCTTTTTGGCCTGCAGGCGGTCTTCATCCTGGTCGCGGCCATCGCATACGGCGCCTTTGTCCGCGAGCCCGAGCTTGTCCAGAAGATGCGCGAGAAGTCCCTTGCCATGGGCATCGACGAGGACGAGATCGACAAGGACGACTCGCCCGAGGCCGGCGGCAAGGAGCGCGTGGCCGACAAGTCCCTGCGCGTCTCGATCGCGCTGCTGCTTTCCGCGACCTTCTTCTATTACATGAGCTACAACGCCATGACGACCAACATCAGCCGCTACGCCGACCTCTTCTTCGGCATGGCCGGCGGCTCCTACGCCATCATCAATATCGTAACTATCGTCGGCGCCCTTGCCAGTTACGTGCCGCTGGCCAACCTCTCGCTTAAGATCGGCCGCAAGAAGGTGGCCTTGATGACCGCGGCCATCATGACGGTCTGCCCGGCCATCATCTGGCTGGCCCCGGGCTTCTCGCCGGCGCTTTACCTGGTCTTCCTTCTCATGGGCGTGGCCCTGGGCGGCGTTGACCTGTGCGTTTACACGATGATCCTGGAGTGCTGCAGCTCGCAGTCCGTCGGCCGTTACTCGGGCTACTACTACACCGTGAGCATGGCCGCCCAGGTCATCACCCCGATCTTGTCCGGCGTGGTCATGGACGTGGCGCCCACGATGCTGTTCGCCTACATCGCGGCCATGGGCGTCTTCATGATGGCGTCGCTCGCGGGCGCCAAGCACGGCGATGCTATCCTTATCGACGAGGTGGCCCGCCGGGAGGGCGCCGTCGAGTAAGGAAAGAGGTCTCCCGTGTTCATGTCTGCGTCTAGACCGATGCCCGTCGTAGCCCGTACGCGTAAATCCTGCGCTGTGTTTCTCGCCGTATTCGCCCTGCTCAGCACTGTGCTCGCGTTGGTCGTCGCTCCTGTTGGGGCCCAGGCCGAGAGCCTGACCGACCGCGTCGTCACCTGGACACAGGAGGAGCGAGACGAGAACCTCGCCCACGCCAAGATCGGCGTGCAGCTGGGCGTCACGTCCGAGGCCGAGGTCGCGAAGGCCTACCCCGAGGCGCAGGCCGAGTCCTTCCAAAGCATCGCGGACACGATCCTGGCCTTGGGCGCCGGCAAGCTCGACTACGCCACGGCGCCCGAGCCCATCGCCTTGCTCTACATGCGCAAGAACTCCAACCTCACCTACGTGAAGCCCGCCCTCTACGGCTGCGACGTCTCTGTCGGCGTGGCCAAGGGCAAAGACGAGCTGCGCGAGAAGCTCAACCAGGCCTTCGCCAAGCTGCAGCAGGACGGCACGATCGACGCCGTGCGCAAGAAGTGGTGCGAGGACGGCAACTACGACATGAGCGACATCCCGGTGCGCGAGGACGGCGAGGTCCTGACCGTGGCCTATTCACCCACCGACGAGCCGAGCTCCTTCCTCTTTGAGGGCCACGCCGCCGGCACCGATGCCGAGATGATCATGCGCGCCGCCTACGAGATCGGCATGCGCGTCGAGTTCCAGGACATGAACTTCACGGCCAAGCTCGCGGCCTTGACGGCCGGCACCGTCGACGCGGGCATCTACATGGTCAACACCCCCGAGCGCGCCAAGTCGATCGACTTCACCAACACGGTCTACTCGCTCGACTGGGTGGCCATGACCACCGTCGACGCCGACGCAAACGATTCGATATTTGATGTCTTTGCCACCGGCTTCACGAGTACTTTCATAACCGAGAAACGCTGGGCGATGGTCGTAGAGGGCCTGTTCGTCACCGTCGGCATCGCCCTGGGCTCCTTTGCCTTGGGCACCGTGGGCGGCGGGCTTCTGTGCTTCATGAAACGTTGCGGCAAGCGGGTCCCGGCCGCCGTGGCGCGCGTCTACTGCGACATCGTGACGGGCATCCCGGTGCTGGTCTGGCTCATGATTCTGTATTACATCGTGTTCGCGAGCGTGGGCGTCCCGGCCCCGGTCGTGGCCATCATCTGCTTTGGGCTTGAGGCGGCCGCGCCTTTGTCCAGCATCTTCTCGACCGGCATCGAGGCCGTCAGCCGCGGAGAGATCGAGGCCGCAGAGGCCATGGGCTTCCCGCTGCCGCGCGTCTATCGCCACATCGTCTTGCCCCAGGCCCTCCAGCGGATCGGCAAGCTCTATGCGGGCCAGCTCACGGCCCTGATCAAGGCGACCTCGGTCGTGGGCTACGTCGCCATCACCGATCTCACCAAGGTCTCGGACATCATCCGTAGTCGCACCTTCGACGCCTTCTTCCCGCTGATCAGCGTGGCTGTGGTCTACTTCGTGGTCATCCTGGTCTTCTCGCTTGTCCTCACCCGCATCATCCGCGGCGCCGACCCGCATCGCCGCCGCCCGGAGCGCGTCCTTACCGGCATCACGGCCCGCTAGCGGCCCCGGCGCACCCGGCGCTCCCGGTGCCCTGAACCCAACCCTGGCCCCCGGCGCCCGCCTTGTGCTATGATGTCCCACTAGGCAATGACGGAGAGGTTCGGGCCGTCGCGTCGCCAGCGGATAAGAGAGGGGGCCCACCGGCTGAGAGGTCCCTCCAAGGCTGACGCCCGAAGTTCACTCCACCAGCCGCGACCTTAACGGATGAGCCGCTACCCGCGCGCTCGTCTCAGTAGGGAAGCCGTCCGCCCCACGGCACGGGGCAAACGAGTGGGCGCTCGTGAGAGAAAACACCTGCGTCAATCAAGGTGGTACCGCGGTAATTCTTGCCGTCCTTGGACCTTTGTCCGGGACGGCTTTTTGTTTTGAAAGGGGATACGCAATGTCGATGTCCGACGACCTCAAGGCGATTGAGGCGCAAGTCAAGGAGGGGCTGGCCAGCGCCGAGAGCATGGACGCCCTCGAGGCCCTTCGCGTGGGCGTGCTCGGCCGCAAGGGCAGCCTGACCGCCATCATGCACACCATGGGCAAGGTCCCGCCCGAGGAGCGCCCGGCGATGGGCGCTTTGGCCAACACCGTGCGCGCCAACGTCGACATGGCGATCAAGGCCCGCAAAGAGGAGCTCGGCCGCGCCATCATGGCCAAGCGCATGGAGGCCGACGCCGCCGACGTCACCTTGCCGGGCCGCCAGCTGTCCCTGGGCACCCAGCACCTCATCTCGCAGATCCGCGAGGAGATCGAGGACATCTTCTGCGGCCTGGGCTACACCGTCGAGGACGGCCCCTACATCGAGACGACCTACTACAACTTCACCGCGCTTAACGCCCCCGAGGACCACCCCAGCCGCTCGGCCAAGGACACCTTCTACGTGGTCGACAACCAGCCCGAGGGCAAGGAGGTCCATGTCCAGGGCGAGTCCGACGTGCTTCTGCGCACCCAGACCTCCGGCGTCCAGGCCCACGTCATGGAGGCCAAGGAGCCCCCGATCTACATGATCTGCCCGGGCACCGTTTTTCGTCCCGATACCGCCGACGCCAACCACCTGCCCCAGTTCACGCAGGTAGAGGGCCTGGTTGTCGACGAGGGCATCACCTTCGGCGACCTCAAGGGCACGCTTGACTACTTCACCCGCGAGATCTTTGGCAAGGACCGCGCCACGCGCTACCGCCCGCACTTCTTCCCGTTCACCGAGCCCTCCTGCGAGGTCGACGTCTCCTGCGGCGTCTGCCACGGCCAGGGCTGCCGCTTCTGCAAGAACACCGGCTGGCTCGAGATCCTGGGCTGCGGCATGGTCGACCCCAACGTCTTCGTCAACTGCGGCATCGACCCCGAGAAGTACACCGGTTTCGCCTTCGGCATCGGCGTCGAGCGCGTCGCCGCCCTTCGCTACGACCTGCCCGACCTTCGCATGCTCATGACCGGCGACATGCGCTTCCTGAAGCAGTTCTAGAAATAAGTTCTAGCTTTCCCAGGCGCCCCGTCTAGGGGCTCCAACCCTCCTTACGTACCAAAGTACGCCGCGTCGGGATTGTCGCTCCCTATCCGGGGCACCTGGAAAAGCCTACGTTTTTACTGAAGCAGTTCTAGCTTCTCGCTTCAGAATCCTCTTTTACGAAAGGAGCGCTTGAATGCGCGTTTCATATGAGTGGCTCAAGACCATGGTCGACGTGCCCGAGAACCCCTCCCAGCTCGTCGACGAGTTCGTCCGTACCGGCACCGAGGTGGAGGCCGTCGAGCGCGTGGGCGCCGACCTCGACCACGTCGTGACCGCCAAGGTCCTCGAGAAGACCCCGCACCCCGACTCCGACCACATGTTTGTCTGCAAGGTCGATGTCGGCGAGAAGAACGTCGACGCCAACGGCAACCCCGAGCCCCTGCAGATCGTCTGCGGCGCCCAGAACTTCGAGGCCGGCGACCACATCGTGACCGCCATGATCGGCGCCGTGCTTCCCGGCGACGTCAAGATCAAGAAGTCGAAGCTGCGTGGCGTCGAGTCCCGCGGCATGAACTGCTCCGAGCGCGAGCTCGGCCTGGGCGGCGATCACTCCGGCATCATGATTCTGCCCGAGGACGCCCCCGTGGGCATGGACTTCACCGATTACATGGGCATGTCCGACACCGTGATCGACTGCGAGATCACCCCCAACCGCCCGGACTGCCTGTCCATGACCGGCATGGCCGTCGAGGTCGCCGCCATTCTCGACGAGGACACCCACATCGAGCTTCCTCACGTCAAGGCCGAGCAGGGCCCCGACGCCCACGACCTGGTCGACATCGCCATCGACGACCCCGAGCTGTGCCAGCGCTACTGCGCCCGCGTCGTGCGCAACGTCAAGATCGGCCCGTCGCCCGAGTGGCTCGCCCGCCGCGTCATCGCCGCCGGTAGCCGCCCCATCAACAACGTCGTCGACGTCACCAACTACGTCATGTTCCTCACCGGCCAGCCCCTGCACGCCTTTGACCTGGGCAAGCTGACCGAGCGCGACGGACGCCGCCACATCGTCGTGCGCGCCGCGGCAGAGGGCGAGAAGCTCGAGACCCTTGACGGCGTCGAGCGCACCTTGACCCCCGACATGGCCGTCATCACCGACGACGGCCACACCCCCGTCGCCCTTGCCGGCGTCATGGGCGGCATGAACTCCGAGATCGACGAGAACACCGTCGACGTCCTTCTCGAGTCCGCCACCTTCTCCAGCGGCCACATCTCGCGCACCAGCCGCAACCTCGACCTCATGAGCGAGGCCTCTATCCGCTACGAGCGCCAGGTGGACGGCTCCAACTGCGCCAACGTCGCCGAGATCGCGGCTGCCCTGTTCGAGGAGTGCTGCGGCGCCGAGGTCTGCCCCGGCACCGTCGACGTCTACCCCGTCGAGGTCGCGGCCCCCGTCGTCGACCTTCGCCCGGCCCGCGCCCGCATGCTCTGCGGCGCTGACATCCCCGAGGACTTCATGGTCAGCCGCCTGACCCGCCTGGGCTGCAAGGTCGAGGCCGGCGAGGAGGGCCACCTCACCGTGACCGCCCCCACCAACCGTCCCGACCTCACCCGCGAGTGCGACCTCATCGAGGAGATCTGCCGCCTGTGGGGCGAGGGCGACATCGAGCCCACGCTGCCCGCGGCCAGGAACCACGCCGGCGGCCTCACCGTCGAGCAGCGCCGCGTGCGCCTGATCGGCCAGACCCTTCGCGCCTGCGGCCTGTCCGAGACCAGCACCTACTGCTTCGCCGACCCGGCGGACCTCGTGAAGCTCGGCATCACCGAGGAGGGCCGCGGCATCCCCGTCAAGATCATCAACCCGCTGGTCGCCGACCAGTCCGAGATGCGCCGCTCGATGCTTCCCGGCCTCGTGCGCTCCGTGGCCTACAACCTCGACCACGGCGTGCCCAACGTCGCCCTGTACGAGATCGGCCGCGTCTTCTACGGCCACGAGTCCAGCTCCCAGCCCGACGAGCCCACCTTCGTGGCGGGCGTCATGGCCGGCAAGCGCGCCGAGGACGCCTGGAACCTCAAGCACGCCGAGTACGACTTCTTCGATGCCAAGGGCGCCGTCGAGTCCCTGCTCTCTGCCCTGCGCCTGACCAAGGTCCGCTTCAAGGTCGCCGAGCCCGAGCAGTACCCCTGGCTGCAGCCCGGCCGCGCCGCCGAGGTCCTTTCCCAGGGCGAGGTCATCGGCTGGGTGGGCAACATCCACCCCGCGAGCCTGCAGAAGGTCGGCGTCGACGTCCCCGTCGTTGCCTTCGAGCTCTCCGTCGAGCACCTGCTGCGCCTTGCCAAGAACGAGCTTCCCTACGTCGACGTGCCCACGCTTCCCGGCGTGACCCACGACCTGGCCATCGTCGTCGACGAGTCCGTCACTTACGAGAGCCTCGTCCAGCGCATCTCCAGCGCCGGCGGCAAGCTTCTGGCCGACGTCCGCCTCTTCGACGTCTACCGCGACCCCGTGCGCGTGGGCAAGGGCAAGAAGTCCATGGCCTTCTCGCTTACCTATCGCGCCGCCGACCGCACCCTTACCTCCGAGGAGGTCGAGAAGGCCCACGAGAAGCTCGTGAACAAGGTCCTTCGCGCCACCGGCGGAGAGGTCCGCGGCTAGTCGTCCTTCTCGCCCCATCTAAGTAGGGGAGAAGAGGCGCGCGAGTTAGAGCGCTTGTGTTAAATGCGGCCGGGTCCCTTGGGGCTCGGCCGCTTTTTGCGCGACAATAGCTGCGATACCTGCGAAGAAACGGACACAGACCCCATGCCAAGCTGGAACATCCACACCGCCCACGTCGAGCGCCTCCTTCGCGAGGAGGGCGCCGAGGCCCTGGGCATCCGCGACACCAACGCCTTTCTCTTTGGCAACGTGCTGCCAGACGTCTACGTGGGCTATATGGTCAAGGGCACGACCACCCGCATCGACTACAAACTTACGCACCTGACGTACCGAGACCACATTCCTCTGCCCCGCTACCAGGAGTTTTGGGACTTCTACGTCAAGAACCCCCAGGGCTACGGAGCACCGTGCGTGACCGACGTGGTCCGCGGCGCGTGGTGCCACCTCGTCTGCGACTGCGTCTACAACACGCATACCCGCGCGTTCTTGGACGCGGCCGGCATCCAGGCGGGGGAGGCCGCCCGCATCAAGAAGCAGTCCGACTTCGCTCTCTTCGGTCGGACCCTGGATATCCGCATGGTGCCCGTCACCAACGAGGCCCTCTACACCCAGTGCGCCCGTTTCCCCATGTATAAGGTGGCGAGACAAGACGTCGACGCCGCGATCGAGGTCTGCGGTCAAATAGTGACAACCAACCGCGAGCACCATATATGTGAGAAACCCACCTACGAGCTCCTCACTCCCGAGTTCTTCGAGACCGCCCGCCAAGAGGCCCACAAAACAATGGTCAGCGGCCTTAAGTCGATCGTCGACGAGTAGTCCTTGGCGAGAAGCCCGCGCGGGGCGGCGGGGCGCGAGTTGTGGAGGAATCGTGAATCGCTTTCCCGCCCTTGCGCGGCCCGGGGCATGAGCGTAAATTAACTCCTTGCGCAACGGCAGCGCA
>CAVAUD010000014.1:25158-26687 GCA_963591565.1 bacterium | reverse complement strand
GCCCTTCTCACCCGGGGCTTTGACGTCGTCTCGCCCGATGCCCGCGTGGTCGCCACGGGCTACGGGCGCGTGGCCGTGCCGTACGCGGACAAGGTCGTGACCGAGATCACCTGCCACGGCGCCGGTGCCGCCCGGCTCTTTGGGCCCGATGGCTGCGTCATCGACGTGGGCGGGCAGGATACCAAGATCATCCAGCTTGCGGGCGGCCGCGTTGCGAAGTTTGCCATGAACGACAAATGCGCCGCAGGTACGGGGCGGTTTTTGGAGGTCATGGCCGATAGGCTGGGCGTGAGCCAGGAAGAGCTCTCGCGCCTGGCCGCCGCCGGCACGGGCTCGGGAACCAAGATCTCCAGCATGTGCACCGTCTTTGCGGAGTCCGAGGTCATCAGCCTCGTTGGCCGCGGCGAGGCGCGCGAGAACATCGCCCACGCCGTCGTCGAGTCCGTCGCGTCGCGCGTGGTCGCCCTCGCCGGACAGGGCTCTGGCACGCCGTACTTCCTCACGGGCGGCCTTTGCGAGAACGGCTACTTCGTCGAGCGCCTGGCCGCGCTTCTCGGCGCGCCCGTCACGACCTGTCCCGAGGCCCGCTTCGCCGGTGCTCTCGGCGCCGCCGAGCGCGCGCTTGCGCTAGCCTAGGAAGCCTGGACGAAGGAGGCAAACATGGACATGACCGGGGTCAAGCTGACGGAGCTCGTGGAGGCGGCGGGATGCGCGGCCAAGCTCGCGCCGGGCTATCTCTCGCAGGTGCTTGCGGGGCTGCCGCGCGTCGACGACCCACGGCTGCTCGTGGGCTTCGACGGCTCGGACGACGCCTATGTCTATGACCTGGGAGACGGCCGGGGCCTGGTGGGCACGACCGATTTCTTCCCGCCGATGGTCGACGACCCCTTCCTGTTTGGCCAGGTCGCGGCCGCAAACGCCCTTTCCGACGTCTGGGCCATGGGCGGCCGGCCCGCGCTGGCCTTGAACCTGCTGTGCTTTCCCAACTGCCTGGGGCTCGAGGTCGCCGGGCAGATCCTGGCGGGAGGCGCCGACAAGTGCCGCGAGGCCGGGGTCATCGTTGCGGGCGGCCACTCCATCAACGACCACGAGCCCAAGTTCGGCCTGGCTGTCACGGGCTTCGTCGAGCTGGACCGCATGCTCGCCAACGCCGGGGCGCAGGCGGGCGACGCGCTGGTGCTCACGAAGGCGCTGGGCACGGGCGTCCTGACCACGGCCTTTAAGGCGCAGCTCTTGGACGAGGCCGGGGTCAAGGTGGCCACGGACTCCATGATCTGCCTCAACAAGTACGCCGCCGAGGCGCTGGAGGGCCTGGACGCCCACGCGGCGACCGATGTCACGGGCTTCTCGCTTATGGGGCATGCCTGCGAGATGGCCGAGGCCAGCGGGGTCACGGTCGAGATTCTCGCGTCAGCGGTGCCCGTCATGGCGCGGGCCCGCGAGATGGCGCAGATGGGGCTTATCCCGGCCGGCGCCTACCGCAACCGCGACTTCTTTGGGCCGCGGGTCGAGATGGCGGCCGACGTGCC
>CAVAUD010000014.1:0-24903 GCA_963591565.1 bacterium | reverse complement strand
GCGCATAATGTCTCAAACCAAACTCGTCATCGATGCCCGCGGCGACGCCTGCCCCCTGCCCGTCGTCAAGACCCTGAAGGCCCTGGGCACCCTGGGCGGCCCCGGTGAGGTCGAGACCATCGTCGACAACCAGGTCGCCGTCGAGAACCTGAGCCGCATGGCCGCCTCCAAGGGCTGCTCCTTTACGAGCGAGCAGGCCGGCGAGAAGGAATGGCGCTGCGTGACCTGCGCCACCGCAGCCGTCGAGGTCGCCGCCGGCGAGCCCGAGGCGGCCGAGTGCTACGTCCCCGCCAAGAAGAACGTCGTCGTGCAGGTCAGCGCCAGCGTCATGGGCACGGGCGACGACACCCTGGGCAAGAAGCTCATGAAGGCCTTCATCTTCTCGCTCACCCAGCTGGAAGAGCTGCCGCAGACGATTCTCTTCTACAACGGCGGCGCCCACCTCACCTGCGAGGGCTCCGAGTCGCTGGAGGACCTCAAGAACCTGGCCGAGGCCGGCGTCGAGATTTTGACCTGCGGCACCTGCACCGATTTCTACGGCATCACCGACAAGCTGGCCGTGGGCGAGCTCACCAACATGTACGTGATCGCGCAGAAGCTCTCGGGCGCCTCCGTCGTCGTGAGGCCCTAGCCGATGCCGCGCGTCCGCCGGCCGGCCCTGGTGGTGACCTTTCCCACCACGGCGGCGGCCATGAGCTGCGAGGAGCTGTGCGCAGAGAAGGGCCTGCCGGGGCGCATGATTCCCGTGCCGGGCGAGATTTCTGCAGGTTGCGGGCTTGCGTGGAAGGCCGCGCCGGAGGAGCGCGACGTGCTTGAGGCGGGCCTGGCCGCGGGCGGGGTGCCCGTCGAGGGGTTCCACACCGTGGAGATGCTCGAGTTCGTGAAGGGGTAGCCCGCGCCGGGCGGCCGTCGGGCGGCCGCCCGGCTTGACGTTTGAGGAGGGGAGAAGACCGCCATGATTTACCTGGACAACGCTGCGACCACGATGCACAAGCCGCAGCAGGTCATCGATGCCGTCGTGGCGGCGATGACCTCTTGCGGCAACGCCGGGCGCGGGGCCGGTGCGGCCGCGATGGGCGCCGCCCGCGTGACGCACGAGTGCCGCGAGCGCGTGGCGGCCCTTCTCGGCTGCCCCCAGGCCGATCACGTGGCCTTTGCTCCCAACTCGACGGCCGCCCTCAACTGTGCGATAAACGGCCTGGTAGGGGAGGGTGACCGCGTGGTCACCACGGTGTTGGAGCACAACTCGGTCCTGCGACCGTTAAACCGTCTGGCGGCCGAGCGCGGCGTTGAGGTCGAGCACGCCGGCTGCGACGAGCTGGGCCGCCTCGACATGGATGACCTGGCCCGCCTTGTCACGCCCGGGACCCGCGCCGTCGTGGTGACGGGCGCGTCCAACGTGACGGGCAACGTGGTCGATGTCGCCGAGGTGGCGAGAATCGCCCACGCGGCCGGGGCGCTGTGCGTCGTGGACGCCTCGCAGACGGCCGGGATTCTCGCTTACAACGTGGCTGAGCAGGGCTTGGATATCGTGTGCTTCACGGGGCACAAGGCCCTGATGGGGCCGCAGGGCACGGGAGGCCTGGCCGTTGCGCCCGGCGTCGACGTGCGGCCTTGGTGCGTGGGCGGCACCGGGACCCACAGCTTCGACGAGCTGCAGCCCGCCGAGTGGCCGACTCGCCTCGAGGCCGGTACCGCCAACGCCCACGGCCTCGCCGGCCTGGCCGCGGCGCTCGCGTTTATCGAGGAAAACGGCGGTGTTGACGCGATGGCGGCGCATGAGGCCGCGATGGGCCGGCGCCTCTACGAGGGCGTCGCCGCCATTTCCGGCGTCACGGTCTACGGTGACTGGCCCGCGGTTTTGCCGGGCACGTCTCGCCCCGGCATCGTCGCCGTGAACGTCGAGGGGCTTTCTTCTGCGGAGGTCTCGGACATGCTGGCCCAGGGCTGGGACATCCAGACGCGCCCCGGCGCCCACTGCGCGCCCCTCATGCACCAGGCTTTTGGTACCGTTGACCAGGGCATTGTTCGCTTCTCGACCGGCTGGTTCACCACGGACGAGGAGGTCGACGCCGCCATCGAGGCCCTTCGCCAGATCGCCGTCGGCTAGGCTTTGTCGACCTGTTTTCCGGTTGGAGGAAGTTTTTTCGCGCACCCCTAAGTATCCGGGCCGCCTGCGACAGAGAAACCGCAGGTAGATGCATCGCCGATTTTTCGGATACTTCGCTGCCTCAAGAAATACTTCCTCTAACCGGAAATTTTGCCCAGAAGGCCTCCCGTTCCCCTCTCGCCACGCAAAAAACGGGGCCGCCGGAGTCTTTGCGACTCGGGCGGCCCCGCAGCTCAGGCGCCTGTTCTTGGCGAGAAGCCCTAACGGCGCTCCTCGACCTCCTTGCGGACCTTGACGTCCAGCCAGCCTGCCTCGGCATTGAAGACCACGCCGAACGCGGGCACGACGACGATGCCGCCGGCCAGGGCGACCAGCACACAGGACGCGATGCCCACGAGCGCGCCCACGACCGAGACCGCGGCGTGCGCGCCCAAGGCGCTCGGGCGGTTGGCCCCGCGGATGCCCATGACCGAGCTCGCGACCGTAAGGATAGCCAGCGCCGCGCAGGCAATGAGGTCCAGGTAGGAGCCGTCGTTCGCGCCAGAGCCAAACTTCGTCACGCACGCGACGACCAGCACCACGATGCCCACGACAAACTGGGCGAGGCTCAAGATCTTGAGGAATTTCCTGTTTTCGGACATGGTTCCTGCTTTCTGTTGGCGAGAAGCCCGCGTCGCGGTTGAGTCGGGCCCCGCAATAAAACGAATGGGGAAAGTATAGGTCAGCGGCCGTTTTCCTGCCCGGGTCGCGCCCGCGCGATACAATCGAAAGCTGTCGCGCGACGCCGGCGAACCGCCGCCTCGCCCCATGCAAGACTCGACCCGCGCCGGCACCCGGCGCCGCAAAGGACTGATGATGACCGCAAAAATGAAGAGGCTCTTCGGAGACATGCCCATGACCTGGCCCGTCGTGTTGATCTTTGGCCTGGTGGCCGGCATCTACGCGGGCGTCATGAACTCGATTCCGGCTTTGGCCAACACCTCTTTTCACGACATCGCCGAGACCCACGAGTGGTGGGTGATCTTCGCCTTCGTCATCGCGGCCAACTCCAAGAAGGGCTGGCAGTGCGCCCTTAAGACCTTCGTGTTTTTCCTGGTCAGCCAGCCGTTGTGCTTCTTGACCGAGGTCCTTCTCGGCGCGGTCTCGGCCGACATGGCGATGTACTACTACTTCACCAACTGGGGCCCCGCGACCCTGTTCACCCTGCCCGGCGGCTTCATCGCCTTCTTCATCACGCGCCAGAACCCGCTGGGCTGGATCGTCCTTGGCATGGGCTGCGCGCTTCAGGCGATCCTTGGCTGCCACCACTTTGGCGTGATGCTCAAGAACCCGCCGTTTCACCTGCTCACGGTACTTGTTTGTTTTGGCTCCATCTTCTTCATGACCTGGCAGATCCAGCGAGACAAGAAGGGCCGCATCGCGACGATCGCGATCTGCGCCCTTGTCGTCGCGGCCGTTCTTGGTTACGTTTTCGCGAACGGCCTCAGCATCTAGCAGCAAAGAATGGCCGCCCGCATCGTCGGCCCGCAAGCGCCAAGGGGGCACCGCGTGAGCAAGACACCCGTCATCATCGACACAGACCCGGGCATCGACGACGCCGTCGCGCTGGCCGTCGCCGTTACGGCGCCCGAGCTGGACGTGCGCCTCGTCACGACCGTCGGCGGCAACGTGAGCTTGGCCCACACGACGGACAATGCCCTTAAGCTGCTTGAGTTCTTAGGGGCGCAGGTCCCGGTTGCCGCCGGCGCCGAGCGGCCGCTGCTCGCCGAGCCCCTGGACGCCGCCGCGGTCCACGGCGAGTCGGGCCTCGAGGGCTGGGACTTCCCGGCGCCCGGCCGCGCCCTTCTCAGCGAGAAAACCGCCGTCGAGGCCATGCGCGATGTCCTTCTCGCCGCCGAGGAGCCCGTGACCCTGGTATGCCTGGCGCCCCTCACCAACGTGGCCCTTCTCCTCAAGGTCTTTCCGCAGGTAGCCGAGAAGATCGGCCGCATCGTCCTCATGGGCGGCACGGCCGGGCGCGGCAACAAGGGCGTGCTCTCTGAGTTCAACGTCGCCTGCGACCCCGAGGCCGCCGCGATCGTCTTCCAAAGCGGCCTGCCGATCGCAATGGCGGGCCTCGACGTGGGGCAGGCCGCCACGCTGCGGCGCGAGGACTGCGAGGCCATTCGCGACCAGAACGAGACGGGCCGCATGCTCTACTCCCTCTTCGAGCACTACCGCGGCGGCTCGCTGGCGAGCGGCCTGAGGATGTACGATGCCCACGCCCTGGCTTACCTGCTGGAACCCGGCATGTACGACGCGCGCGAGGCCCACGTGGCGATCGAGCTCGCCGGTTCGATGACCCGGGGCTGCAGCCTGGTCGACCTGCGCGGCTACCTGGGACGCTCCAACAACGCTACCGTCTGCCTGGGCGTCGACGCGGCCCGTTTTCGCGCCTGGCTCGTCGGTGCCCTGGCCCGCTGCAGGTAGACGCCATGCCCGCGCCCCTCGTGTACCTTCTCGCCGCAGTGTCCGTCGGCGCCGTCGGCTTTCTTCTCGCCAAGAAGATGGACATCAAGTTTTGCCTGTTTGGCATGGGCATCGTCTTGATGTGGGTCGCCTTGGCTGCGGGCCAGCCCCTCGCCGTCGACGGCTTCGAGTCCTGCGGGATCGCCCTGCTCGACCCCTTGGTCGCGGTCGCGGGCCTCTTCAAACAGGCGATGTCCTCGGCCGGATTCACCATGCTCGTCCTGGGCGGGTACGCCGCCTACATGGGCGCCATCGGGGCGACCGATGCGGCGGTTGCCGCACTTACGCGGCCCGTCGCGGGCGTGCGCAGCCCCTACCTGCTGATTCCGGCCGTCTTTCTCCTCGAGCACGTCTTGTCCCTTGTCGTCCCCAGCGCCTCCAGCCTGGCCATCATCCTCATGGCCACGCTCTTTCCGGTGCTTCGCCGCGCGGGGATGAGCACGATGACGGCAGCCGCGCTGATCGCGACCTCGGCGACCATCATGCCCACCCCGCTGGGCTCCGACAACGTCGCCATCGCGAAGGAGCTGGCCGCCCTGCCTGCCTTCGAGGGCCTGAGCGTCACGCGCTACGTCGTGAGCTACCACGCCGTGGTCTCGGTCCCGACGCTGCTGTTCATGGCCGCGGTCCACGCCTTCTGGCAGCGCTTCTGCGACCGGCGCGAGCCTGCGGGCGCAACGCCGGCCCCATCCGATGCCACAGCCGAGAAGGACCTCGCCGCCGCGGCCTCGGCGACCCCCGCGCCCCACCGCGCCGTCCTCGCCGTGCTGCCCCTGCTGCCGATCGTCCTTCTCGCCGCCGCCCACCTGGCCCAGGTTTTCGCAGGCAGTGAGGTCACGATATCCGTCGAGGTCGCGACCCTCTTCTCGTTGGCCGTGGCCGTTGCCTGCGACTGCGCCGGAACCCGCGACGCCCGCGGCTCCCTTGTCGCCGGCGAGACGTTCTTCAAGGGCATGGGCGCCGCCGTCCCCACCGTCGCCTTGCTGGTCGCCGCCGCCACGTTCGTCGCTGGCCTCAAGTCTCTGGGGCTCTTTTCGCAGCTCCAGCAGGCCATGGTCTCGATCAACGGAGAAGGCCTGGGCGTCGTCTTGCCGCTTGCCCTGGTCGCGCTGACGGCCCTCATCGTGCTGCTCTCCGGCTCGGGGACGGCCCTGTTCTTCGCCATGGTGCCGCTCATCCCGGCGCTGGCGGCCGCCGCGGGCATCTCGCCCGTCGCCCTCTCGGTGCCGATGGGGCTGGCCGGCAATCTCTTGCGGGCCGTCTCGCCCGTCTCAGCCGTGGTCGTGATCGTGGCGGGAGGCATCGGGAGAAGCCCCGGTGAGCTGGTGCGCCGAACATCGGTGCCCATGGTCGCCGGCGTCGCCTTCATGTTCGCGCTGTCGATGGCGCTGTTCCTTTAGGGGACGGTTAACCGGCGCCCTTCTCGCCGCCGCATGCCCTATCATTAACCAACCGGCCGCAGGTCGCGGGGTCTGACCCGCGCCCTTCTCGCCGCACCCGCCTCAACGCCCGCTGCCAAAGGAGCTGCCAGATGTACGAGCTTTCCACCGAGTACTGGTTCGACTCGGCCCACTTTTTGACCGATTACCACGGCAAATGCGAGAACCTCCACGGCCACCAGTGGCGCGTCGTGGTCTACGTGCGCTCGCAGGGCCTGCAGGGTTCCGGCACCGAGAAGGACATGGTCGTCGACTTCACGCGCTTCAAGAAGATCGTGCGCGAGGAGTGCGACGCGCTCGACCACACCTTCCTTGTCGAGGAGGGGTCGTTGAAGCCCGCCACGATCGCCGCGCTTGAGGACGAGGGCTTCTCGCTTACGATCCTGCCCTTCAGGACCACGGCCGAGAACCTCGCCCATTACCTGGCCGAGCGCCTGAGCGCCCGCGGGCTTCCCGTGAGTCGCGTGGATTGCAACGAGACGCCCAACAACCGCGCAATTTATGTCGTGGAAGAAGGGTAGACTGCAAGTAATTACTTTTGATAGGGGAGGTGTCTGGTGGCAGGCAGCGCTTTGCACGGGGTCAACCTAACGGGATGGTTGTCGTTGGAGCCCTGGGTCACGCCCGAGCTCTTTGCCGAGTCGGGCTCTTTGGACGAGGACTCGCTGGTAGATGCCCTGGGAGAGCGTCGTTATGCCGATGTCGTGCGTCGCCACCGCGAGACCTTCATCACCAAAGAGGACTTCGACCGCATCGCGTCTCGCGGCTTCAACGCCGTGCGCCTGCCGGTGCCCTGGTACGCCTTTGGCGAGGCGGGCCCAGATCCGGCGTCCTTCGTGGGCTGCGTCGAGATGATCGACCAGGCCCTCGACTGGGCCGAGGACATCGACCTCAAGGTTGTCTTTGTGCTGGCGATCAACCCGGGCAACTTCACCGGCGGAGCCACCCGCAAGTCCGACCTCTCTGATTTTGCCCAGGCGAGAAAAACCGCCCTGGACGTCATCTATGCCCTGTGCAAGCGCTATGCCTCGCGCCTGGGCTTCTTTGGCATCGAGATCGCCGACGAGGTGGGTGTCGCGCGCAGGCGCGGCTTCTCGATGACCGAGGGTATGCCGCAGCATCAACTTCGCAATTATTACCGCGAGGCCTACGAGCTTATCCGCGCCGCCGCGGGCCCAGAGCCCGTGGTCATCATGCCCGACGGCGGCTACCCGGCCGGCCTCAACAAGTTCATGGCCCAGCGCCACTACCAAAACGTGTGGCTGGATGTCCACCTGGACAAGAGCCGTACCAAGATCGACGTCTCGGCGCCCTCGGGCGTGCGGCGGCTGGTGGCCGAGGAGGCCCGCTACATCAAGTCGGCCCAGAACAGCGGCATGCCCGTCATGGTGGGCAAGTGGTCGGCGTCGCTGCCCATGGCCGACTCGGCGATGACCCCCGAGGGCCGCATCGCCCTCGAGCGCGTCTATACCTCCGAGCAGCTGGTCTCATACGAGAAGTGCCCCGCGTGGTTCTTCAACACCTGGAAGACCTCCGAGCTTCTCCCCGGCTGGGACGCCCGCGTGGCGCTGGCCTCGTTCGAGCGCGGGTTGATCGCGTAATGGCCGGTATTTTGAGTGTTGTGGGCACGCCCATCGGCAACCTGGGCGATGCCTCGCCGCGCGTGATCGAGACCCTGGGCGCGGCCGACGTCGTTTTGTGCGAGGACACGCGCGTCACCGGCAAGCTGATGAGCGCCTTTGACCTGCACACGAGGCTCGAGCGCTGCGACGAGAACATCATCGAGCAGCGCGTGGCGCCCGTGATGGAGCGGCTGCGCGCCGGCGAGCACGTGGCGTTTGTCTCCGACGCCGGGATGCCCGGGGTGTCGGACCCGGGGCAGCGGCTGGTGGACGCGGCTTTGGATGAGGGGCTGCGCGTCGAGGTCATCCCCGGTCCCTCGGCCGTGACCTGCGCGCTTGTGGCGAGCGGGCTTGCGAGCGAGCACTTCTTCTTCGAGGGCTTCTTGCCGCGCAAGAGATCGGCGCAGCTCGAGCGCCTGGGCGAGCTGGCGCTTGTGCCCGGTAGCCTGGTGATTTACGAGAGCCCGCGGCGCGTGGCCGAGACGCTGGCCAACGTGGCCGAGGTCTTCCCGGCCCGGCGCGTCGCGCTCGTGCGCGAGCTCACGAAGCTGCACGAGGAGTGCGTGCGCGGGGTGTCCGGCGAGCTTGCGGCCGAGGTCGCGGCCCGCGATGAGGTGCGCGGCGAGTGCGTCGTGGTCATCGCCGCGCCCGGGGCCGACGAGCTGGACGAGCGCCGCCGGGCCGCGGCGGGCGGGCCCGCGAGCCTCGAGGAGGCCATCGCGGCCGGTCTGGCCGCCGGCGAGCCCAAGAGCGCCCTGGCCAAACGCCTGGCCCGCGAGTTCAAGGTGGCGAAGTCCGAGGTCTACGACGCGATCCTCTCGGCGTAGGGGCGAGGGCGGGGCTGGGGTCGCCGCGGTCTTCTCGCCACAAAATGGCCGCACGGGCGACGGCGAAGGCCCGTCTCGCCACAAAATGCCGGCACAGGCGACGGTGAGGGCCCGTCTCGCTACAAATAGGCACCTCGGGCGCTCGTTTAGCTGCGCCCGAGGTGCGATTTTCTAGCAAGCGGCCCTATGCCCGTCGCCCGTGTAGCGTTTTTATAGCGAGAAACCCCTTGCTCGTCGCCCGTCCAACGATTTTGTAGCGGAGAAGCTCGCCGCGTATCAAAGTTTCTGCCTTATACGCTACAAACTCCTCGACCTCTGATACTTTATAACATCGATGCTATAAACTGTTAGAACCAGGCATCTTTCTAGTACGGATGTGAGGAACCACGATGCTGCCGACAAAACTCAAGAGTCGCGACCTCTACCTCGACCGACTCAAGACGTTTCAAGACACCGAGATGATAAAGGTCGTCACGGGGATTCGCCGCTGCGGGAAGTCGTGCCTGCTCAAGCTCATGGCCCGCCACCTTAGGGCCTCTGGCGTGACCGAAGAACAAATACTCGAGATGAACTTCGAGTCCATGAGCTTGCCCCAGATGGACGCGCGCTCCTTCTATGAATACGTTAAAGAGCATATATGCCAAGATAAACGTGCCTATCTTTTCTTCGATGAAGTCCAGAAAGTAGAAGGTTGGGAGAACGCGATCAATTCCTTTAGGGTTGATTTTGATTGCGATATTTATATTACTGGCTCAAACGCTCATATGCTTTCTAGCGAGCTATCCACCTACCTTTCTGGCCGCTATGTTGAAATCAAAGTGTTGCCGCTCTCCTTTTTGGAGTTTCTCGACTTCCACGGCTACGAGGTCACGGAGCGCAAATCACCGGCAGGCGATCTGCGAAAGCGTATAGCCGATGCGTCTGGCGAGACCTATGACCCGATGGAGCTCTTTGAGGCTTACGAGAAGTTCGGCGGCATGCCCATGCTCGCCGATGTGGGTCTCGAGGTCGATCGGGTGACCGCGGCCTTGGACGGCGTTTACTCCGCCGTGGTGGTTCGCGACATCCTCGAGCGCGAGAAGCGCAAAGACGAGCGAAGGGTCTCCGATTCCTTGCTGCTACGCAAGATAGTCATGTTCCTCGCCGATAACATCGGAAACAACGTCTCGGCCACATCGATTGGAAACGTCCTGGTGAGCGAGGGTCTTCTCGCCCCCGGACGCAAGAGCGCCCCGGCCACTCAGACCATCCAGTCGTATGTTCAGGCCCTCAACGAGGCCTTCGTCTTCTACGAGGCCAAGCGCTTCGATATCAAGGGGAAGGATTACCTGCGCACGCTTGGGAAGTACTACATCGTCGACATCGGTCTGCGCAACTACCTGCTTGGTTTTAGGGATGGCGACAGCGGCCATATCCTCGAGAACATTATCTACCTCGAGCTTTCTCGACGAGGCTACGACATCGCCGTGGGCAAGGTTGACAAGCAAGAGATCGACTTTGTTGTCACGAAGGCAGGCGAGAAGAAATACATACAGGTGACGGAGACCCTCACGGACCCCGGGACCCGCGAGCGCGAACTTGCCCCCTTGCGAAAGGTCCGGGACAATTTCGAGAAAATCGTCATCGTGCGGGATCATGCCTCATCGATCACCGATGACGGAATCAAGATCGTTCGCGCCCTCGATTTCCTGCTCGAAGACCCGCGGGGGTAGGGTAAAACAAAGGCGGTGGGGAGAAGGTGTAACTCTTTCTCCCCACCGCCTCTTCTTGGACTCTTACGACCCTTACTCCTCGCCCCAGACGCGCTCGGCGACGCGGCGGACGAGGGCGACCTTGGCCCACTGCTCGTCCTCGGTGAGCTTGTTGCCGCACTCGCAGGAGGCAAAGCCGCACTGCGGCGAGAGGCACAGGTTCTCGAGCGGAACGTACTGGGCCGCCTCGTTGATGCGCGAGACGAGAAGCTCCTCGTCCTCGAGACCCGCCGCCTTGGAGGTCACAAGACCCAGCACGACCTTCTTACCTGCGGCAACGTGGGACAGGGGCTCGAAGCCGCCGGCGCGCGGCGTGTCGAACTCCAGGTAGAAGGCGTCGACGTTCTCGTGCGCAAAGAGGTAGGGCGCGATGGGGTCGTAGCCGCCCTCGAAGGCGTAGGTCGAGTGGTAGTTGCCGCGGCAGACGTGCGTGGTGATGACCAGGTCGTCCGGCGCGCCCTCGATCGCGGCGTTGTTGATGGTGACGCCCAGCTCGCTGATCTTCTCGATGTCGACGGGGCTCATGCCGGTCTTGGCCACGAAGTCGCGGTCGCAGTAGATGCCCCAGGTGCAGTCGTCGAACTGAACGTTGCGGCAGCCGGCGGCGTAGAGCTCGGCGATCACGGTGCGGTAGGCGGCAGCGATGTCGTCAATGAGGGCCTGGTCATCGGCATAGACGGCGCGCAGGCTCTCGACTTGGCCGTCGCAGCGGTCGAGAACGACCTCCGAGTAGGTCTGGGCCGGCGCCGGCAAGGTCTGGCGAGCGACGACACCCTCGCATTCCAGCGCCTTGACGAACTTGAAGTGCTCGACGAAGGGGTGGTTCTCGCCGCTGATCTTGCCGCGCACGACGGCGGTGTCGGCCGTGGTCTCCTCGTCGTGGAACATATAGCCCTGACGCGCGGTCGCGCGCTCGATGCCGTTCAGGCCCCACATAAAGTCGAGGTGCCAGTAGCTGCGGCGAAACTCGCCGTCGGTGATGACTTGCAGGCCGGCGGCCTTTTGCTTGGCGATAAGGTCGCGGATCGCCTCGTCCTCAACGGCGCGCAGCTCAGCGGCGCCGATGACGCCCGCGGCAAAGTCGTGGCGCGCCTGGTGAAGGACGTCGGGGCGCAGGAAGCTGCCGACGACGTCGGCGCGGAAGGGGGCGTTTGCGGTGTGTGCCATGGTGGTTCCTCTCGTTTGGATTGCCTGTCGAGAAACCAGTCTGGCAGGAACTTCTCCCATAGGGAATTATCGGGTTTCTATTGGCTGGTATAGGCGCAGGCTATGGCCCAGCCCGCCGCTCCGGCCACGCCCGCCGCGCACCCTACTCCTCACGCCGAAACCCCTCCACGTACGCCCGCAGGTGCTCCAGGTACCTCTCCGCAACGCGCGACAGCGGCCGCCCGGCGAGCTGCAGGTACCCGACCTCCATCTCCTCGTCGGACTCCAGCGGCACGGCCACGATGTCGTCGCCGTTGAGGTCGGACGACAAGATGCCCGAGCTGATCGTGTAGCCGTCGAGGCCAATGAGCAGGTTGAACAGGGTCGCGCGGTCCGTGACCACGATCTGTTTGTCGACCATCTCGGCCGCGTGCAGCTCCTCGCTAAAGTAGAACGAGTTCTGCGCCCCTTGGTCGTAGGTCAGCCGCGGGAACGGCGCCAGGTCCTCCAGCGTGACCGACGCGCGCCCCGCCAAGGGCGACGTCCGGCTCACGAACACGTGCGGAGACGCGCGGAACAGCGGCTCGAAGCGCAGCTCGGCGCGCTTCACGGCGCCCGCGATGACCTCGCGGTTGAAGTGGCTGCGGTAGATGACGCCGACCTCGCTTCTCTGCGTGCGCACGTCCTCGATGATGCCGGCCGTCGTCCCCTCGCGAAGCGAGAACTCGTACTGGTCGCGCCCCAGCTCCCGCACCAGCTCGACGAAGGCGTTCACCACGAAGGCGTAGTGCTGGCTGCTCACGGCAAAGACGCGCCGGCGCGGCTCGGCGTGCAGGTACTGGCTCTCGAGCAGGTCGGCCTGCTCGACGACCTGCCGCGCGTAGGAGAGAAAGCGCGACCCCTCGTCGGTCACGCGGACGCCGCGCGCCCCGCGCTCGAAGATGGTCACGCCCATCTCGGCCTCAAGCTCGCTCACGGCCTTCGAAAGGCTCGGCTGCGCGATGAACAGGCGGGCGGCCGCGGAGCTGATCGAGCCCGCCTCGGCCACCTCGATCGCGTATCTCAGCTGCGTAAGGGTCATTTCTCGGCCATCTCTCCCATAAACGTGAATCGGCGCTACAATCGTACAGTTATTCGCGATTCGTGCCATCCATCCGTCATGAGGAGTACAAACATGGCAAACCCCACTAAGCCGTCGTTCTACATCACGACCCCCATCTACTACGTCAACGCCGCCCCTCACCTGGGCACCGCTTACTGCACCATGATGTGCGACGTCCAGGCGCGCTACCGTCGCGCGGCCGGCTACGACGTCAAGTTCCTGACCGGCATGGACGAGCACGGCGAGAAGGTCGCCGAGGCCGCCACCGCCCACGGCTTCGACACCCCGCAGGCCTGGTGCGACTCGCAGGCGCCGCTGTTCAAGGACCTGTGGGAGAAGCTCGAGATCTCCAACGACGACTTCATCCGCACGACCGAGCCGCGCCAGCACCACGCCGTCCAGTACCTCTGGGAGCGCATGCAGGAGTCCGGCTACCTGTATAAGGGCAGCTACGACGGCTGGTACTGCGTCCCCGAGGAGACCTACTTCACCGAGAACCAGGTCAAGAAGTCCGACGAGGAGCACGAGACCCAGGGTCAGCACCTTTGCCCCGATTGCGGCCGTCCGCTGGAGCGCGTCCAGGAGGAGTCCTACTTCTTCAAGCTCTCCGCGTTCCAGGACCGCCTGCTCAAGCTCTACGACGAGCACCCCGACTTTGTCCAGCCGGCCTTCCGCATGAACGAGGTCCGCAGCTTCGTCGAGGGCGGCCTGACCGACCTGTCCGTCTCGCGCACCAGCTTTGACTGGGGCATCCCCGTGCCCTTCGACGACGGCCACGTCACCTACGTGTGGTTCGACGCCCTTCTCAACTACATGACCGCCGTGGGCTACAGCTTGGACGACGAGGCCTCCCGCGCCGAGTACGCGCACCGTTGGCCCGCCCAGTACCACGTCGTGGGCAAGGACATCATCCGCTTCCACTGCGTCATTTGGCCCGCGATGCTCATGGCCATCGGCGAGCCCCTGCCCGAGCACGTCTTTGCCCACGGCTTCCTTACCGTGCGCAACTCCGAGACGGGCAAGGCCGAGAAGATGTCCAAGTCGCGCGGCAACGCCATCGCGCCGCAGGACGTCGTCGACCTGCTGGGCGTCGAGGGCTACCGCTGGTACTTCATGACCGACGTCGCCCACGGCGAGGACTCGGCCATCAGCTTCGAGCGCATGGAGCAGGTCTACAATGCCGACCTGGCCAACAGCTGGGGCAACCTGGTGTCGCGCTCCCTCAACATGAGCGCCAAGTACTTTGACGGCAAGACCCCCGAGCTGGCCGAGGGCTGGGCCGAGAAGGCCAACCCGCTGCGCGACGTCGCGACCGGCATCGTCGATCGCTACGGCGCCTGCATGGACAAGATGGACTACGTCGGCGCCAAGGACGTCGTCATGGAGCTCGTCCACGCCGCCAACCACTACATCGAGGACACCGCGCCCTGGGCCGTCGCCAAGGACGAGGCCCGCGCCGGCGAGCTGGCCGACATCATCGTGAACCTGCTCGAGTCCATCCGCATCTGCGCGCACCTGCTGTCGCCCTTCATGCCCCAGACCTCTGCCGAGGCCCTCTCGCGCATGTCTTTGGCCGACGAGGCCGACACCTGTGACCTGGCCGGCGTTTGCCAGTGGGGCGGCCTTGCGGGCGGCGTGCCCGTGACCAAGGGCGACGCCCTGTTCCCCCGCCTGGCGACGGACAAGAAGTAGGCGCGCGTGACGTACTCGAGGCTTGCCAACCCGCGCGAGACCCGTGCCGTCCTGGAGGACTTTGGCCTGGCGACCAAGCATCGCCTGGGCCAGAACTTCCTGGTAAACGACGAGGTCATCGGCCGTATCGTCGAGTTGGCCGATCTTGGCGAGAATGACGTCGTGCTTGAGGTCGGCCCCGGCATCGGCACCTTGACGGTGGCGATGCTGGCGCGCGTGGCCGCGGTCTGCTCCATCGAGGCCGACCGCGAGCTCGAGGCCGTTCTGGGCCAGACCTGCGCCCAGGACTCCGAGAAGTTCTTCCTCACGATGGCCGACGCCCTGCGCGTGGGGCCCGGGAATTTGGTCCGCGGCGAGGGCGTGGGCGAGCCGAACAAGTTCGTCTCGAACCTGCCGTACCAGGTGGCGGCCACGCTGATCCTTCGCAACTTCGACGAGTTCCGCAGCCTCGAGTCCGCCACGGTGATGGTCCAGGCCGAGGTCGCCGACCGCATTTGCGCAGCTCCGGGCTCCAAGACCTACGGTGCCTACACTGCCAAGCTCGCCCTGCGGGCGCGCCCGGCCGGTCGCTTTGAGGTGGGGCCCGGCAACTTCATGCCGCCGCCGCACGTCGACTCGGCCGTGGTGCGCCTGGACCGCGTGCCCATGGCAGACCCGGTTAGCGGTGAGCCGTTGAGCGACGAGAAGATCGCGTCTGTCTCGGCTGTGATCGACGCGGCGTTCGCGCAGAGGCGCAAGACGATCCGCAACTCGATGAGCAGCAACGGGTTTGACAAGGACGTGCTTGACCAGGCCTTTGTTGCCTGCGACATCGCGCCCACGACCCGCGCGGAGCGTTTGTCGCCCGAGGACTTCGTGCGCCTTGAGGTGGCCTTGGTCGCCTGCGGCTGGGGTAGCGCCGCGGACACGGCCGACGAGCGGTAGGCGCTGAGAAAGGCATGTGCTCCATGGACCGTGAGACCCTTTTCGGCCGCCTGGGCGTGACGCCGGGCGGCTGCCTTTTTGCCGACAAGCGCGGGCGCGAGAAGCCGATGCCCACGCCGTTGGCCCCTTTGGCAGACAGCCACGGGCACCTGACGAGCCGCGGGGTCACCGACCCTGCGGCGGCGCTTGCGCGTGCGGCCCTAGCTGGGGTTCGTTTGATGGTGTGCCCGGTGGACACCGTCGAGGAGATCCCGGGCAAGTGGGGGAGCGCGGGCGAGCTTCTCGCCTGGTTCGAGGCGCAACGGGCCGAGGCGGCGGGGCTTCTCGACGCGGCGGCCGGCTTTGGCTTGGTGCCGCCCGAGTTCGAGGGCTTCGACGCGCCGGCCCTTCTCGACAACCTGTGGATCGTCGCGGGGGCGCACCCTTACGGGGCGGCCGGCTTCGACGACGCGGCCGAGGCCGTGACGCGCGAGCTTCTCGCCTCCCCAATGTGCCTCGGCGTGGGCGAGATCGGGCTGGACTACGGCCCGTACAACGAGGTCGAACCGGCGGTGCAGGAGGTGGCGTTTCGGCGTCAGCTTCGTTTGGCACATGAGTTGGGCAGGCCCGTTGAGCTGCACATTCGCGACGCCAACGACGACGAGGCCGCCCAGGCCCACGCCGACGCGGTGCGCATCCTGGAAGAGGAGGGCGTGCCCGAGGCCGGCTGCGACCTGCACTGCTACACCTCCGGCCCCGAGGTCATGGCACCCTTCGTCGAGCTGGGCTGCCACATCGCCTTTGGCGGGGCGGCCACGTTCAAGCGCTCGGCCGACATCCGCGAGGCTGCGGTCGCCTGCCCGGCAAACAAGCTGCTGCTCGAGACCGATTTTCCCTACATGGCGCCCGAGCCCCTGCGCGGCCTTTCGTGCGAGCCCGCGATGTGCGGCTTTACCGCCGCCCTTCTCGCCGACGTCCGCGCCGAGGCCGGTTGCGGCGCCACCGCAGACACCTACCGCGCCCTCTGGACCAACGCCTGCGACTTCTTTGGCCTTTAGCGGCTGATCGAACGGCTTCAAAAACCAAAAACGCGACATCTTGGCCGACAAAACTATAATCAGCGAGTAGCCTCAATACTCATAACCCCCTAACCTGCGATTCTTCTAGAGGAATTGGCTCGCCTACTCGCCCAATCCAATTTTGTCGGCCAAGATGTCGCGTTTTTAGATCCTGGACCCTCGAGGCGGTGGTTTAGGAACGGCGGCGGGCGGGTAAGGTAAGGGCACCAACCCGACCCCATCTCTGTGACGTAGAGGGGGTCGTATGCCGATTTTTGCCCAGGGCGAAAGAGCAAAGCGCCTGGTCACCGCCGGTGCCGAGGCGTTTACCGAGCTCATGTGGCCCACGCGCTGCGTCCTGTGCGACATGCCGGGAGAGCTCCTGTGCGAAGACTGCCGCGCGGCCCTCCCTTGGATCGAGCAGCGCTTGGCTTGCCCCTGTTGCGGCGCCCCCTTTGGCCACTTGACCTGCACGGAATGTGAGAAGGACTGGGAGACGCGCGCCTGCGTGGCCGCGATGGGCTTTCACGGCGCGGCGGCCAGGATGGTCTCGTGCCTGAAGGATGCCCACGAGCTGCGGTTGGCCCCCGTCATTGCCCAGGCCTTGCTCGTCGCGCTTGAGGAAGCCGCGGCGTGGCCAGCGGCAGATGGCGTCCTGCGCTTCGACGCAGCCTCCCTGGACGCCGTCTGCTTTGTCCCGGCGACGGCCGAGGCCTATCGTCGCCGAGGCTTCGACCACATGGAGCTCGTCAGCCAAAACCTGGCGCCTGAGCTGGGGCTTCCTCTCTACGACGTCCTCGCCCGCGCCGCCTCGAAGGACCAGCGCGAGCTCTCGCGCACCCAGCGAGAGGAGAACCTCGCGGGCACGATGCGCGTCGTTCAGGACGTGAGCGGCCTTGACCTGCTGCTCGTCGACGACGTGGTGACCACGGGCTCGAGCATGCGCGAGGCCACTCGGACGCTTTTGGCCGCAGGCGCCGCCAGCGTCACGGGCTGCGCCCTGGCCCGCGTCTGGTAGGGGAGTCCCGTGCCCCGGCCCCCGTAGCCCGCCCGCCGCGCACTGTCCTTCTCGCCGCCCACCAGCCCCAGCCCCCGCGCACCGAGAAATTTACACAGCTTAAAGGCGGCGCCCCGCAACCTGCGGGTATAATCGCCCCAGTCTCATTCCAGGTCTGTGGTTGCGGGCTGGCCTCGGCCGGCCCTAGTCCAAGGTAGACGAGGCCAAAGGGATCCACGTAAGCTCGGCTGTGCGCAGCCGCGCGATCATGGTTCGTCCTAGAAGTAAGTCGCACCGCCCGTCATACGCAAGGAGCATCCGGCTCCGCGGGCGAGAGGGTTGCAAGTCGGGGGCGCCGCGGCGCCTCTTGGCGAAGGCCCCAGTGCGCGAGTGTGGGGGCAAAGACCAGGTCAGCTGGGTGAGACTACCTATAGCTACGCGTATTTCGCTTTGACATTTGATATGGAGTGAGCCATGCCCAACCGTCTTCGCCCCTGCCTGGCCGCCTGTGTCGCAGGCCTTGGAATCGTCGCCCTCGCCGGCTGCTCGGTCGGGCCCATCAACGTGCCCACCCCGTCTTTCCTCGGCACAGACACCACCTACTCCCAGGCCGCGGCGGCCCGCGCCGCCGAGCGCACGAGCTCCGTCGACTCCTCCGAGCTCGTCGAGGCGGGCGTCCTGACCGTGGGCATCAAGTCCTCCCAGTCGGCGCCCTTCTCCATCCCGTCGACCGACGGCACCCGCTCCGGCGTCGACGTCGAGGTCGCCTACGCCATGGCCGAGCAGATGGGCCTCACCGTCAAGTTCGTCGACGTGACCGACACCACGCCCATCGGCACCACCTGCGACGTCGTCATGGGCGTCGTGGCCAGCGAGGCCGGCGACCGCTCCGTCCTGGGCGACTACGCCGAGGACTGCATCGCCCTGTTCACCAAGTCCGGCGCCTCCGTGACCAGCCTCTCGCAGCTTAGCGGCAAAAACGTCGGCGTCCAGGCGGCCTCCGCCTCGCAGAAGGCCGTCTCGGCCGCCGCGCCCGACGCCACCTACGCGACCTACGTCAACCTCAACGAGGCCTTCGCCGCCCTCGACGCCGGCACCGTCGACTATGTCTGCTGCGCGGCCTACCCCGGCGCCTACCTGGCCGCCGGCTACAGCGGCATCTCCATCGCGGGCGTCGTCGACACCCCGGTCGCCGTCGGCGTGGCCGTCGACGCCAACAAGGCCACGCTCACGCAGGCCGTCTCGGGCGCCATCGACTCGGTCCAGACCAACGGCCAGCTCGAGGTCATCAAGTCCCGCTGGGTCAACGGCATCTCGACCATCACGACCGCTCAGCAGATTCAGTAGCAACCTTAATCGCATTCTGGTGACACTAAAGCTCCCCGATTGGGTAAGAAGGGTGTAACGCGAAAGTCAGCGCACTTGGCGAGAAGGTCTTCTCGCCGCCTACGCCAGCTTTCGCGCGTACCCGTTTCAAAGGAGGTTGTTATGGTCGACATCAAGATTTCCGGTCGCAAGGTCAGCGTCTCCGATTCCTTGCGCGAGCATGTCCAGAACAAGGTCGGCAATGCCCTTAAGGTTTTCGATATCTCACCCATGACCTGCGACGTTGTCCTTCGCGTGGACAAGAACCCCTCCAACCCCGACCGCAAGACCTGCGAGGTCACCGTCTATGTGCGCGACAACGTCGTGCGCGTCGAGGCATCCTCCGACGACATGTACTCCGCCATCGACGAGGCTGCCGAGAAGGCCACCCGCCAGCTGCGCAAGTACAAGACCCGCATCGTCGACCGTCGCCAGCACGCCCACGCGGCTGCTCCCGTCCCCGTCACGCAGGAGGACCTCGCCAAGCTGATCGAGCCCGCCCCCGAGGAGGAAGAGGACGACCAGCTGGTACGCGAGAAGGTCATCGACCTCGTGCCCATGACCGAGGAAGAGGCCCTGGTCCAGACCGACCTCATCGGCCACGATTTTTATGTGTTCACCAACGCCACGACCGGCCTCATCAACGTCATCTACCACCGCAAGAACGGCGGGTACGGTATCATTAAGCCCAAGATCGAAGAGAACGAAGAGTAAGGATTTTCTCTTTTGGCAGACAATGACGTCCAGCTGGACGACAACGTAGACCTTAATGCCCAGGCGTCGCAGGAAGCTGCGCGCCTGGGCCGCGCTTATCACGCGCACACCAACGTTCACATCATCGTCGACTCCTGCGCCGACTTCGCGCCCGAGGTCATCGAGGCCCTGGGTGTCGAGACCGTGAGCTTCTCCTACGTCATCGACGGGGTCGAGTACCCGGACGACTTCTGGCGGTCCATGACGCCGCACGAGTTCTACGACCGCATGCGCGCCGGCGAGCAGGCCACCACCTCGGCGGTGACCCCCGGCAAGTACCTCGAGGTCTTCGAGCGCGCGGCCGAGAAGGGCACGCCCACCGTCTACCTGGCCTTTACCCGCGGCCTGTCGTCGTCTATCGACGCCGCGCGCCAGGCCCGCGAGATGGTGCTCGAGAAGTACCCGGATTTCGAGCTTTACGTGATCGACAACCTGTGCCCCTCCGCCGCGGCCGAGCTTCTCGCCATCGAGGCGGTCCACCAGGCCGGCAACGGCCTTTCGGCCAAGGAGCTCGTCGAGTGGGCCGAGGAGGCTCGCTACTTCCTGCACGGCTACTTCACGCTGGAGAACTTCGACTCGCTGGCCCGCGGCGGGCGCATCCCGCCGGCGGCGGCCACGGTGGGCGGCAAGCTCGACATCAAGCCCGAGCTGTCCTACGACACCAACGGCGCCCTCACGCTGCGCGGCATGTGCCGCGGCCGCAAGAAGGCCCTGCGCGCCATCATCGCCGACTTCAAGGCCAACCACCTGACGGAGGAGGACCTCGGCGGCACGCCTTTGCCCATCGGCATCGTTTCCTCCGACGCCGACAAGGACGCCCACTGGCTGGGCGACCAGCTGCGTCGCGAGCCGGGCTGCGCCGACGTGCCCATCATCTACAGCTCCGTCTCGCCGGTCATCGGCGCGCACGTGGGCCCGGGCATGGTGGCCTGCGTCTTTTGGGGCAAGGACCGCCGCGAGGCGCTCTCCTTCACCGACCGCATCGCCCGCAAGGTCCGCGGTCAATAGCACATACCAGGCATTTATTTGATAGCCGCAGCACGTGTGCGGCTATCTTGTTGACTAGAAAGGCAGCCAATGAGCTCTGCAGCTAAGCAAAAGGTCGCGTTCATCGGCACCGGCATCATGGGCGCCGCGATCTGCGGCCACATCATGGACGCCGGCTACCCGGTGTGCGTCTACAACCGCACCAAGGAGAAGGCCGAGGCCCTGCTCGCCCGCGGCGCCGCGTGGGCAGACAGCCCCGCTGCGGCCGCCAAGGACGCCGACGTCGTCTTCACCATGGTCGGCTACCCCAACGACGTCGAGGACGTCTACCTGGCCACCGACGGCCTTATCCGCGCCTCCAAGAAGGGCGCCTGGCTGATCGACCTCACCACCAGCTCCCCGCAGCTGGCCCGCGACATCCACGAGGCCGCCGAGGTCGAGGACAAGCACGCCTTCGACTGCCCGGTCACCGGTGGCGAGAAGGGCGCGATCGACGGCACCCTGACGCTTATCCTGGGCGCCGCCGAGAAGGACGTCGAGCCCGTGCGCGCGATCCTCGAGACCTTCTCTTCCAAGATGTTCTTCTTCGACGCGGCCGGCGCCGGCCAGACGGCCAAGCTCTGCAACCAGGTGAGCCTGGCCTCCTGCATGATGGGCTACGCCGACGCGCTCGCCCTCGCCGAGCAGGGCGGCGTTGAGCCCGCCAAGGTCCTGGAGCTCATGGCCTCGGGCACCGGCGGCTCCGGCGCCTCGGCCACCCTGGCGCCCAAGTCGCTCGCCGGCGACTACAAGCCGGGCTTCATGGCCGAGCACCTGCGCAAGGACATCGGCCTTGCCCTCAAGTCCGCCGAGGACCTCGACGTCACCTTGCCCGGCGCCGAGACGGCCTTCACCCTCTTCGACATGCTCTGCCAGATCGGCGGCTCGAGGATGGGAACCCAGGCCCTGACCTTGCTCTATGCAGAGAGCGAGAAGGCCGCGGCCGCGGGTCTCGACTGGTCGCTTCTCGACATGGACGAGTACGGCGAGGGCGACGGCGAGGGCCACGAGTGCGGCTGCGGCGGCCACGGCGACGGCGGCTGCTGCGGCGGCCACGGCCACGGCGACGAGGGCCACGAGTGCTGCGGCGGCCACGGCCACGGCGACGAGGGCCACGAGTGCTGCGGCGGCCACGGCCACGGGCACGACCACGAGGGCGGCTGCTGCTGCCACGGGGAGGCTTAAGCCGTGGACTATGCCTTCGCAGGCGCGGTCATGGCGCTCGTCCTGTTCCTCTTCGGCATCTTTGCCGGGGTGGGGCTGGGCGACATCCTGGCCAAGAAGGTCGTCACCAAGGGCGAGTACGTCCGCATGAACCTGGCCATCCTGGCCGCCGCCGTCCTGGTGAGCGCCGTGGTCTTTCTCATCGGCGTGTCGCTGTTCCTGGCGCTGATCTTTGGCGTCGTGGCGGGCGCCTTGGCCGGCCTCAAGTTTGGCTACGGCGAGTCCATCGGCCCCTGGGGCTTTGCCGATAAGAAGGCCGGCACCAACAAAGACCAGGTCAGGCGCGTGGGCAGCAAGAACGCCGAGGCCTATCGCCGCCACCGCCGCGACGGCACGCCCGAGCCCGAGCTCATCAGCGTCCAGGACAACAACGCGAACAACAATGCCGCCGGCAAGACCCGCGGCGGCTCATCGAAGCGCTAAACACGAGAGGAAACAGGTATGGCAGATAATTCCGAGCAGATTTCGCTGCTGGTCGAGAATCTCTCCTCGCCCAGCAGAAGGCATCGTCAAGAGGTGGCCCACCAGCTCTGCTCTTTTGCCGAGAAGGACCCGGCGTCGATGGTCCCTTACGCAGATTCGCTGGTAGCTGCCCTCGAGCGCCCCGAGGCCCAGACCCGCTGGGAGGTCTTGGCGGCCCTTGCCGCCGTGGCCACCGTCGACCCCGACGCCGCTGAGGGCGCCGTCGAGGCCGCCGAGGACTCGCTGTTCGACGACGCGTCCTCCATGGTGCGCCTTGCGGCCTTCGTCTTTTTGTGCCGCTTTGGCGCCAGCGCCCCCGAGCGCTCAGACGCCGTGTGGCCCCTTCTCGACGAGGCCATCCAGTGCTACCACGGAGACGCCGAGTACCGCGACATGCTGGGCGGCCTGCTGGGTCTCGCACAAGGTGAGATTTCCAAGGAAACCGCAGGTAAGCTCTCCGCTCGCGTGAAGTTCGACGCCGAGAACGGCCAGGGCTACATCAAGTCCTTCTCCGCGCAGATCATCTCGGCGCTGGAGTAGGGGAGTGCCACGGCCCGGCCGCCGCGCGCAGACGTGGTGGCCTTGTGGCTTGGGTAGCGTTAAGCAAACCAAGGCCCGGCCTGTGATACAACTCAACAATCATTGTTTTGACTACGAAAGGTTTTTTGATGTCTGACGAGAAGAACGTCTCTGCAGAGGACGAGAAGAACGAGCAGGTGGAGGCCGCCGAGGTCGCTCCGTCCGCCGAGTCCGCCGCGCCCGCTCCTGCCAAGGCCGTCGGCCTGCCCGTCTTTGTCGTGTGCGTCGTGATCGCCGTTGTGGTGGGCGTTCTCGCCGGCCACTTCTTGCTTGGCGGCGGCTCGACCATCTCGCTTTCCGGCAAGACCTCGGTTTCCGAGGACGCGCTCGACAGCACCATCGCCACCTACACCTATGACGGCAAGACCACCAACATAACCGCGCGCGAGGTCATTACCGTCAACTCCACCCTGGACAACGCCAAGGACGACGACGGCAACTACACCGTCCCCACCGCCGACGAGGTCATCTCTTACGTCCGCAACAAGATCGTCTGCGCCGCGGCCGAGAAGGAGGGCGTCACCGTCACCGACGACGAGGTCGACGAGTACGCCAACACCTCCATGGGCACGACCGACTACGCGACCATCGCCAGCCAGTACGGCATCGACGAGGACACCGCCAAGTCGACCCTCAAGGCTTCCGCCCTCATGGTCAAGCTTCGCAACACCGTCGTGACCACCGAGCTGCCCGCGACCCCGACGGCCCCGACCTCCCCGGCCGACGGCCAGGAGGACGTGGCCACCGCCGACTACGCGAGCTACATCATCGAGCTTGCCGGCGACGAGTGGGACTCCGCCAACAACACCTGGGCCTCCACCGACGGCGACTACTACGCGGCGCTCTCGACCTACACCATCACCAACGACTCCGCGACCTACGCCGCCGCCCAGGCTGCCTACTACGTGGCGTCTTCCAAGTACAGCTCCGCGTACTCCTCGATCTCGACCCAGTGGCTTGCCTACGTGAACAAGCTGCTGTCCAACGCCACCATCCAGCTCGGCTCCCTGGCTGTCTAAGGATGCGCGTCGCGGTCAGCGAGTGCCTTCTGGGCGAGCCCGTGCGCTTCGACGGCTCGGCCAAGCCCTGCGCGGCCGTGATCGACCTTGCGAGCAAATGCGATACCTGCCCCGTGTGCCCCGAGAGGGCCGCGGGGCTTTTTGTGCCCAGACCGCCCGCCGAACGGCAGGGCGACCGCGTCCTTCTCGCCGACGGCACGGACGTGACCTGCGCGTTTGACGCTGGGGCCGAGAAGTGCGCGGCCGCGGTCCTGGCCGCTGGCGCGCCGCTTGCCGTTCTCAAGGCAAAAAGTCCGTCGTGCGGGGTAAATCTCATCTACGATGGAACCTATACCAGCACACTGACGGCCGGCGACGGCGTGTTTGCCGCCCGGCTAAAGAAGGAGGGGATTTGCGTGGTCAGCGAAGATGTCGTTAAGTCCTGCAAACCGTCTGTCGAGAACCCCGTCGCGATCATCCTGGGCACCGGCCTGGGTCACTTGGCCGGCCTGGTCAAGCCCGTGCGTCGCATCGACTACCACGACATCGAGGGCTTCCCGGTGTCGGCCAACCCCGTCGAGGGCCACGTCTTTGAGGCCACGGTGGGCTCGATCGACGACGTGCCCGTGGTTGTCTACCCGGGCCGCATCCACCTGTACGAGGGCTACTCGGCCGCCGAGGTCTGCGCGCTGGTGCGCCACGCCCACCGTCTGGGCTGCCGCGACATCATCTTCGCCTGCGCGACGGGCGCGGTTGCCGGCAACGCCCACACGGGCCTGGGCATCCTGACCGACCAGATCAACCTCACGGGGAGAAACCCCTTGGCCGAGTGGGACGAGCTGCGCGACGTCGAGACGCCGTTCGTCGACATGAACGAGGCCTTCTCGCCGTATCTGCGCACGATTGCCCGCGGCGTGGCCGATGACCTGGGGATCGCCGTCGAGGAGGGCGTGTACGCCGGGACCCTGGGGCCGAGCTTCGAGACCCCGGCCGAGGTGGCCGCGCTGCGGACGCTGGGCGTCTCGTACGTGGGCGTGAGCACGGTGTGCGAGGTCATCATGGCCAAGGCGCTGGAGATGAACGTGCTGGGCCTGACGCTGGCCGCCAACGAGGCCGGCGCGCCCGCCGTGAGCCACGAGAGCGTGTTGGCCGCGGCCAGCGAGCACGCCGACGAGTTCGAGCGCCTGGTTCGTGGCGTTCTGCGCCTGCTTTAAAATCCGGGCTTGAAACCCGGCGGGTGTTTCTGTAAGGTATAAGGCTGTGCGCCGACATAGCTCAGTTGGTAGAGCATCGCTCTCGTAAAGCGGGGGTCATGGGTTCGAGTCCCATTGTCGGCTCCAT
>CAVAUD010000013.1:0-28025 GCA_963591565.1 bacterium | reverse complement strand
CGGCGATTCTCGGCCCCAGGGCCGGGTCGCGAAGGATCTCAAGCGCGGTGGTATGCGAGAAAACTATGGTCATAGTGGGCATAGCGTACCCATTTCGCGCGCTGCCAATCAGTCGATTAGGCCAGCGAGCGCAAACGTCCCTCTCGCTACAAAATGGCCGCACGGGCGACGCACGGCAGTCTTCTCGCCACAAAAACGCGGGGTCGGCGACGGTCGGAGGTCTTCTCGCCACAAAATCGATGCACGGGCGACGCTAAACAGCCATCCCGCGTCGCCCGTGCGGCCATTTTGTAGCGAGAGATCCTTTCTGCGTCGCCCGTGCGACCATTTCGTAGCGAGAGGTCCTTTCTGCGTCGCCCGTGCGGCCATTTTGTAGCAGGCGAGAAAACCCTCGCGCCCAAGACCCCGCGCCACAAGACCCGCACAAGAAAAGGACCCGCCGGCTGTTGCGCCGACGGGTCCTTGCAGGTCACAGAACCGTGAAGCCACTCTCCGCGCCTAGTTCTCCCTACGCGACCGCATCCAAAAGACGCAGCCCGCGCACACCAGGACGCCGGCGGCGGCGAGAAGCCCGATCCCCTGCTTGGTGTTGTCGCCGGTGTAGGGCACGGCCTCGGACTTGGAGCCCTTGCGCTTGATGACGATCTCCTCGTACTCCTCGCGCGAGATCTCCTTGCCGTCCTTCTTGTAGACCGCGCGCTTGTCCTCGCGGACCTCCTCGCGCTCGTCGATGCGGTAATCGACCAGGCTCAGCGAGCCGCCCGCGGTGTAGGCGTTGACGACGTTCACCCCGTTGACGGTGTTCTTGCCGCCCGAGACCAGCGTCAACGTGCCGTCAGCGCTCAGCTTGAACTCGACGTCGGCCGCGCGGCGGAAGCCGTCGGGGGTCTCCACCTCGCGCAGGACGTAGGTCTTGTTGGCGAGAAGGCCGCCGATCTTGTGGCCGGCACCGTCGCTTACCCACTCGTCGATGGCCTGGGTCTTGCCCGACTCATAGACGGCCAGCTTGGCGCCCTTGACCGCGTCGCGGTTGGAGTCGACCTTGAGCACGGTGGCGCAAAGGGCCGTGTCCACCACGTTGTGCGTGAACGGGATGGCAACGCCGGGGGCCACGGTGTCGCCCAGCTTGTTGCCGTCGAGGTCGACGAGGTAGTAGCCGCCCTTGTCGTGGGAGACCTTGAAGTGCGCGGTCTCCTCGTACGAGAGCTGATAGCCGGCCGGGGCCGCGATCTCGCGGTACCAGTACTCGGTGTCCTCGGCGATGACGTTGTCGGACACCAGGCCAAAGGTCATGGCGCCCTCGGCGTCGCTCGTGGCCTGGGCGACCAGGACCTCGGTGCCGTCGGCCGCGTAGGTGAACAGGCCGTACGTGGCACCGGCCAGGGCCACGCCGGACTCGTCGACCTTGGTGAGGCCCAGCATGACGCCCTTAACGGAGTTGGTGATCGTGGGGTGGTCGCTGGCGCCGGACTCGACGCCCATGGTGTCGGCGGCGTTCTTGAAGTAATAGTAGTGGCCGCCGTCGGTCACGAGCTTGCCGTTGGCGTCGCGGCTCACCACCACGACGAACTTGACGACCTCGTCGGAGTAGTTGACCGTGGCGTCCTTGGTCTCAGAGACCTCCTGGACAACATAGGTGTAGGTGCCCTCGGCGGTGAACTTCAGGCAGCACGGGTTCATGTCGTCGCCGCTCACGTTGTTGGCGGCGTCGAAGTCGACCATGCCGGTCTCGTCGTTGCTCGTCTGCGAGACGACCTCGCCGGTCTTCTCGTCATAGAGCTTAAAGGTGAACTCGCCCGCCTTGAGCTTGCGGCCCACGAGCTTCTTGTAGATCTTGGGGTCGACGTAGCAGACCTCGTCGGCGTCCAGGGTCTCGGTGATCGAGGCGACGGAGTAGCCGGTGAGCGAGAACTCCATCTTATCGGCCGTGTGGGTGTTGGTCACGGTGAAGGTGTAGGTCTTGCCGTCGTCGGTGGAAAGGCCGTCGCTCACCTGGGCCGTGTAGCCGTCGGCGACGTCGAGCTCAACCACGGTGTAGTTGACCTTGGCGCCCGCGATGTTGACGGGCAGCTCGCCCCAGCCCAGGGTGCCGTCGGCGCCCCAGTCGTTGCCCTCGTTAAGGACGACGGGGTCGTAGCCGGCAACCGGGGTAACGGTGCCGTCGGCCGCCTTGGCGCAGAGCTGGACCTTGACCTCGGTCGGGCGGATCTGGTCGAAGTCGTCCTCGTCGGCCCAGACCTTCTTCACGAAGACGGAGGTCTTCTCGGCCTCGTGCGTGTTGGTAAGCGAGAAGACCCAGGCGCCCTCCTCGCCGTCCACCTGCTCGACCTTGGCGGTGTAGCCGTCGACCTTGGCCTCCTCGACGCTGTACGTGTAGGCCTTGCCGTCCTTGTTGGCGGGCAGGTCGGCCACGGTGGCGGTCCAGTCGTTGGCCGCGCAGAGCTCGACCGTCTTCACGGTCTCCTTCTCGCTCGAGCCCTCGAGGGTGCGCACGACGTCGACGGTCACGGACTCGGGGCGAATGCCGTCCTGGTCGTCGGCATCGTCCCAGGCCTTGGTCACCGTGACGGAGGTCTTGGCCTGCTCGTGCGTGTTCTTAAGCGAGAAGGTCCACACGGAGTTGCCGTCGGTGTCGGTGGTCTGGGCGGGGTCGAAGTACTTGGCCTCGTAGCCGGCGACCGCAGACTCCTTGACGGAGTAGACGTAGTCGTTGCCCTCGGCGTCGGCCTTGGCGAGACCGGCGACCGCAGACGACCAGTTGTTCTCGGCCGTGAGCTCGAGGGTCTCGACGACCTTGGACTCCTTGCCGTCGGCCGTCGTCTGGATGACGTCGACCTTCACGGCCGCGGGACGCAGGCCGTCGGCGTCGTTGGCGTCGTCCCAGGCCTTGTTGACCTTGACCTGGACGGTCGCCTTGGCCTTGTTGGTGATAGCGACCTCATAGGTGTCGGTCGCCTCGTTGTAGCTCACCTGGGAGGTGGCGACGTAACCGTCGACCGCGGTCTCCCTGACCTCGTAGGTGTAGTTGGTCTGGGTCTTTAACTCGTACTTGAGAAGGTTCGACCAGCTGGCCTTCCAATCGTTGGAGGCGCTGAGCTCCACAGGGTCGCCGTACGCCACGGCGTCGCCGCCGTTGGCGCTGCGGTAGAGCTGGACCGTGACCTTCTCGGCGCCGGGCGTGCTGGTCTCCCCCGCCGCGTTCTCCCACTTCTTCACAACGCTGACGTTGGTGTAGGCGTCGCGCTGGGTCTTGGTGTTGGTCGCCGTGAAGGACCAGCTCACGTTACCGGTGGTCGCGTCGGTCGTGGGCTCGAGGTTCTCGATCACAGACGAGAAGCCCTCGACGGTCTTCTCGGCAAGGGTGTAGCTGTAGGCCTCGCCCGCGGCGTTGACGGCCTCGAGGTCAGAGACGCTGGCCTTCCAACCGTCGGCCTTCTTAACCGTGATATCGCGGACAACCTCGGCCGCGCCGCCGCTGACGCTGCGGGACAGCGTGAAGGTGACCTCATCGGGGATCTCGGAGTCGCTGGCGCCGGACCATTTCTTCTCGACAGACACCGAGGCCGTGGCCTTACGCGTGTTGGTGACGTGCCAGGTGTTGCCGTCGTTGCTTCGAGCCGAGCTGTAGCCGGCCGGCACGCCGGTCTCCTTCACGCTGTAGGTGTACTGGTTGCTGTAGGCGTCGACCTTCACCAGGTCGTTCCAGGTGTAGGTCCAGTCGTTATCGGCAGAGAGCTCGACCTCGTCGCCCAGGGCCACGGACTCGCCGCCGTTCTTGCTCTGGTAGAGCTGGACCTTGACGGCCGGGTGGTCGCCGCCCTCGGGCTTGCCGGCCGCGGTGAGCCAGGTCTTGTCGACCGAGACGCTCGTCTTCTCGGCGACGGGCTTGTGCTTGTTGGTGAGGGTGAAGGTCCAGGCCGTGTTGCCGTGGTCGTCGACGGCAGGCTCGCCCACCGTGACGACGGGCTCCTCGTAACCCTCAACCTGAGCTTCAGAGAAGCCGTAGGTGTACTCGTTGCCCTCGGCGTCGGTGAGGGGCAGGTAGTCCTTGGAGTAGGACCAGTTGTTCTCGGCGTTAAGGACGATGCCGTCCTCGACGACCTTCTTCTCGCCGCCGTCGACACAGCGATAAAGCGTGACCTTGACCTCGCTCGGGCGGATCTGGTCGGCGTCGTCGCCGTCGTCCCAGACCTTGCTGATCGAGACCTTCCCCACCGCGACGTGGCGGTTGGTCACGGTCCAGGAGGTACCGTCGTCGTTGTTCTTCACGGGGTCGCCCGTGACGTAGCCGGCGGTCTCGGACACCTCGCGGACCTCGTACTCATACGTGTTGCCCTTGGTGTCCTTCTTGGTAAGGCCATCCCAGGTGTACTTCCAGCCGTTCTCGTTGGAAAGCAAGACGGACTCGCCGTACTTCTCGAAGTCGCCGCCGTTCTTGCTCACGTACAGCTGGACGCTCACCGGCTCGTGCGTGGACACAACGTCGTCGGACTCCTCGTCGCCGTACGCGTCGAGCCACTGCTTATTGACCGAGACACCCGTCTGCACCGGCTTCAACGTGCCGTGGAACGGGCGGATGTGGGACTCGGCGCCCACGTAGACGGTGTCGCCGATGTAGGTGCCGGCCGCGGAGCCGTTGAGGTTGATCTTGGAGTTGGGGGCCAAGACGCTTGCCAACACGCGGTCAGAAAGCGAGATGGTCATGTTCTTGGTTGAGTTCTTGATGTTGAACATCACGTAACCGACCTTGCTGTCGGTCTCGCCGGTGCCCATCTGGTTGCCGTTCTCGTCCAGGACGTGGACCTTCGACAGGTTGAGCTCGTCGGTGTCCATCTCGACGTTGACCAGCACCGAGCACTTGCCGTTCAAGGCCATGCCCCTGATAGAGAGCTGGTCCATGTTATTGAGCTCGCTGGCCTTCAAGCTGACATAGGCGCAGCCCTCGTCGCCCTCGTAGTCGATGTACCAGTTGGAGCCCTGGTTGGACACCGTGGCGCCCACGTCGGCGACGCGGGCAAGCTCGTCGGAGACCTCGATGGTCTTCTCCTTTACGGCGACAAGGTCGATGAACGGGTTGTTGGCGGTGTCGGTGTCCTGGATCAAGGTGTTGGGCTGGTCGATCTTGGTGCCGTTAACGGCCAGCGCGTTGCCGTTGTCGGTGGTGGTCACGCTGTTCTCGCTGCCGATGACCAGGACACTGTCGCTGTCGCCCGCGGGGTTGCCGCTCGGGTTGGGGTAGCTCTGGATATAGGTCAGCGGGGTGTAGCCGTACTCCTGGGCATACCAGCTGGTCGGGCCGAAGTTGTTGCTGCCAACAAGCTCGGCGGTGAGGATGTTGCCGTAGATGTGGCTATGGGTCTCGACCTGGGTAAAGCCGGTGATGTGGAAGCTGCCGGCGATGCCCAGCCACTCGGTGGCCTGCTCATCGCGGTAGTCATCGTACTTCTCGTCCTCGAAGCCGTTCTTGGTCGAGTTCTGCTCGTAGGTGAATTTGCCGTACTTGCCCGGGGCAACGCTGAGCGCCTCGGCCAGGGCCGAAGTGGCGCCGGAGGGCCAAAGGGACGCGACCATCATGAGGCACATGACGATGGCGTAGAGCTTCTTACCCAGGCTGACCTGGTTCTTGTTCATTTCCCACCTCAGATTGGACATGCTGTTACGCCTCCTCTTCTTCCTGCTTGCGGCGTCGCTTAAGGATGAGGAACAGCAACAAGAGCAGCGCCGCTATGACGCCTGCCACGGCCGAGACAACCCAGCCGATGCCGCCCTTGGCAAAGGCGCGGGCCAGCGGGTTCTCGCTGTCCTCGAGGCGCTCCTCGGTCAGGGTCTCGCCCTCGGGCGAGATGACGTCGCTTTCGCTCTGGGAGCCGCCACGGCTGTTGGCGCCGGCGTCCGCGTTGGCGTCCGTCTCGGCCGGCTCCTCCTCGACCACGGTCACGACCGTGGTGTAGGCGGCGTCGTTGACCAGGCCCCCGTTGGTGGATGTGCTGGTCGAGCCGCCGTCGGTCGTGATGGAGTAGGTCGTGGTGCCGCCGTCGATCACCGTGGTGCGCGTGATCGTGGTGTCGCCGGCGAACTTCGAGCCGGCCACGCCGTAGTAGATCGTGTAGGTGCGATACGGCGAGAAGAAACGGTGCGTGATGGCGGTCTCCTGGCCAGAAAGGCGCACGTAGGAGGTGCCGTTCGCGGTCAGGGTCTCGGGGCCCTGGATGGCCAGCGCGCCGCCGTCGGGCGAGCAGGTTAAAGTCTGGGTCGAGAGTTGCGTGCCCGTCTCGGCGTCGACGTAACGCACGCACACGTCGTAGGCCGCAGGCACCGTGACGTCCGAGCGCGTGTAGTACGCGGTGTCGGTCGCAAGCGCGCCGGCCTCGAAATCTGCCCAGGTAAACGAGAGGGTCTTCTCGCCGCCAAAGAGGGTGTAGGTGTAGCCGTCGCGCTCGATGGTCTCGGGCAGCTCGACGGTTGCCGCCGCGTCCTTAGAGAACTCGGCGGTCTTGGCGAGGGACGGGTCGACGCTCACGGTGAGGTTGCCGTTGGCGTCGGGCGCGACCAGGGCGAAGTTCACCGTGAAGCCCAGCTGCACGTTTTGGGCGGCGTAGGTCAGGGTGTACTCGGTCGCGCCGTCGAACGTGAAGGAGAGGGCCGCGGCCTGGGCGGCGGTGTAGGTGTTGCCGCGGTTGTCCGTCGCGCCGGTGAGCTCGTAGCGGGCCACGGCGCCGTCGCGGGACTGCGAGAAGGTCGTGGGCGCGGCGTAGTTGTAGCCGCCGGAGCTGACCTCGACGGTATCGGCCATGAGCTGCTTGCCCTCGGCGGTGACGTAGGCGACGCTCACCTTAGAGGTCGTGCGGTCGGCGTCCTTGCGGGCCACGCAGGTGATCGTGGCCTCGGGGTTGGCCGAGGTGACGGTCACGGTCGCGGCCTTGGACAGGGGCACGTAAACCTTCGAGGAGCCCTCGACGGTTTTGCGGACGGCCACGGTCTGGGACTCGCCGTCTGCCAGGGTGCCCACCGAGTCGACGGCGAGAACCGCGCCGTCCTGGTCGACGTAGGTGACGCTCGCGGCGACGCCGGTCGCGGAGGCCGGGGCGTAGTCGACGTAGAGGGTACCGTCCTCCAAGGTGGTCGCCGCCGAGGTCGCGGTCGAGGTCAGGCGGTAGGTCTGGCCGTCGCGCACAACGAGGCGCGGGGCGGCGAAGGCGCGGGCGGCGTCCGCCGCGGACGACGTGCGCAGGCCAACGACCTGGGTGGTCTTCTCGCCGTTGACGCGCATGCAGACGGCGTAGAGGTTGGCCTCGTAAACGGGGTCGGCGCCGCCGCGGTCGGCCGATTTAGCCGAGAAGAACTTGACGGTCACGTTGCCGCTGTGCTGGGCCACCACGTCAAGGGTGGTCTTGAGCTGCACCACGCCGGCCTGGTCATCGGGGTTGGAGTAGGAGTACTCGATGTCCGCGGCCTTCTTGGAGCCGTTGACGTAGACGTCGGCGTAGAGGGTCTTGGACCCCAGGCCCACGACGGTGGCCACGTCAAAGGCATCGCCGCTGATCGCGGTGGTGTCCATGCCGCGCATCGCGAGGCCGTCTGCCGTCTGGGCGGCCAGGGCCTCGATCGCGTTGAGGCCGGCGGCGGCGCTGTTGTCCCCCAGCGTCGCCGGGGCGAGCGCGGGGTTAAGCGCGAGCGTGAGTCCCGCGGTAACTACCGCAAGGGAGACCCCCCCCCCGCGCATATTTAGCGCACGGTTTTGGTTGCTCTTTCTCATGGGATATCCTCTCCTGATCGAGCAATACCTTGCTTTTACACAAACGGTTATAGTGTCTCAAACAGAGCGCTTGCGCACCTCTCCGCACACGCCCCTTCCGGCTTATTTTACGCATTTTCCATCCAATTAACAGATGTGACGTCGTGTCAATCTTGTGTACAATTCCGCAGCTCAAACCGGGGGAACAACTGTTGTCTAACCCCCCTCCAATACCAACTTTGCGCCAGAATCGGCGATTTTGGCGCAACGGCTCCAGCAAGCCTCTTCTACCGCAAGTCCGCCCGTGTTTCCCAGCCGAGAATATCCACCTCCTCGAGCTCGGCCCACAGGCGCCGGCGCGCCTGCCAGCGCTCGACCTTGCGTTGCCTGCCCGCCTTCGTCTTGGGCAGGCCCAGCTCGTCGCGGATCTGCGCCATGATCGAGTCCATGTAGTCGAGGTCGTCGTACTCATCCTTGAAGATCTCGTACGGTTTAAACCCCGCCGCGAGCAGCTCGTTTCTGCGCTCGGTGTCCCGACGCACGCCCTCGGGGCTGTCGTGCCAGGCACCCATATAGTCGAGGCACGCGCAAGCCTCGCCGTGCTTGAAGAGCAGGTCGGGCATCCTCCTGCGCAAGGCGTCGCAGCGACACGTAAGACGCTGCACCTCAACGGGGTCGTTGAGCACGACCTCCCCCATCTGGTAGCCGCCCTTAGAAAACGGGTACGTCGCGCGCAGGTAGAGCTTGGCCTCAAGCGGCGACGCGGCCATGACCGGGGCCTGTGCAAGGGCGCGCCGGACCCGGGCCACTCCCCTCGCAGGACTAACGACGTCGAGAAAACGCCCGACCTGATTAGGCGTAACCAAGGCGTCACGCCGCTGGCGCAGGCCCATCCCATAGTCATCGCTCGGGGCATAGAGCCCCAGAAGCTCCGCCAAGAGCATCTGGAGCTCCAGTTCGCCCAGGCAAGGCGCCAACAAGACCGCCAGCATCGCCGCCGAGGCGCAACGAACGCCGGGCACGATCTCTACCAGGGCATCCTTGGGAAGAGCCGTCGACCATACGTGGGGAGCCACGGCACGCGACCCGTGCAACGCGCCCCTTCTCGCCACCAGGACACTAAGGGGCCCTTCGGCCGCCGCGAGCTCGGGCAGGAGCCGTTTGAGCTCCTCAACCTCCACCGGGCTCGGCATCTTGTCCGGCAGCCGAGAAGAGCGCGTCCCCGCATGGGCCGGGAAACGCCTGCTCCTGATGAGCCGCAAAGCCGTTGTATGTGAGACCACGATATCCATAGGCCAACACTACGCCCCAAAGAGTCCGTCTCGCTCATCAATGTGGTTGATATTTTTATGTATGACAGCAGTCTGACAGCTTTCCGACAGTTTTCTGACGCCGCAGGTAGAATCCCTGTTTCACTGCGAATGGTTACGTATTTCATGCAGGGTCTCTCCGCATCTTCTTCACAACTAAGACCCGAGCTGCGGTTTTTCACACACTGAGAAGAAACTCGACGTCACTGAACACGGTCATTTTTAAGCACCCCGTTCGCGAACGTCACTGAAGCGCTTCACTGCGCCAGAATCGCGTCCAATCAGTGCTCGCGGCCATTTCGTGCGCCAGAATCGGGCCGAATCAGCGTTTCCCGTGCGACCCCAAAACGCCCCTCTCCGCAAAACCCCAGGTAAACGAGTTGGCGAGAAACCCGCAACCTTCCCAAAGGGCTTCTCGGCGCCTCCAAAACACTGATTCGGCCCAAATCCAGCGCACTTTTCTCGGCGAAACACTGATTGGGCCCGATTCCGGCGCGTGCGACAGCCAGCACCCGCAATACCCCACCCACCCCGCCGTCGAACCTTAACGAAACCTGTCGATGTGTTAAAGTTACCCTAAGCAAACTTACCCTCGGCTAACTTCCCCAGCCGTCGCGTCAGAAGGGAGCAACGCATGAAAAGCACCATCCCCTACCTGGTCGTCAACGACCTGTCCAAGCACTACGGCGAGGACCAGTCGCGCGTCCAGGTCCTCTCCGGCATCACCGCCACCGTCAACAAAAGCGAGGTCTGCGTCATGCTGGGCCCCTCCGGCTCGGGCAAGTCGACCTTCCTGAACCTCATCGGCGGCCTCGAGGCGGCCGACGGCGGCACCATCCGGGTCGCCGAAACCGAGCTCACCTCGCTCAACAGCCGCGACCTGGGCGAGTACCGCCGCCGCGAGCTGGGCTTCGTCTTCCAGTTCTACAATCTCGTGCCCGACCTCACCATCGCCGAGAACATCGAGGTCACGGCGCACCTCTCCAAAAATCCCCTGCCCCTGGCCGACCTTCTCAACTCCCTGGGCCTCTACGAGCACCGCAACAAGTTCCCGCGCCAGGTCTCGGGCGGCCAGCAGCAGCGCTGCGCCATCGGCCGCGCGCTGGTCAAGAACCCGGGCCTCATCCTGTGCGACGAGCCCACGGGCGCCCTGGACTACAAGACGTCCAAGGAGGTCCTGGCCCTGATGGAGCGCGTGAACCGCGACTTTGGCTGCACCCTCGTGATCGTCACCCACAACGCAGCGATCGCCAACATGGCCGACCGCGTCCTGCGCCTGAAGGACGGTCGCCTGGCCGAGAACCGCGTGAACGACGCGCCGCTGGCCGCCGCCGACCTCGATTGGTAGGTGCGCCATGACCCCGCTCGCCAAGAGGCTCCCCAGGGAGCTCAAGCACAACCTGGGCAAATACCTGGGCATCTTTCTTCTCATGTTTGGCTCGGTGGCCCTGACCTCGGGCTTTCTTCTCGCCGCGCACTCGATCGAGCAGATCATGGGCGGCATGCGCGAGACGTACAGCGTGGAGGACGGCCGCTTCACGACCTCCTTCCAGGCCACAAACGAGCAGCTCGACGCGGCCACCGCGGCGGCCGACGACCAGGGCGGCATGACCATCTACGAGAACTTCTCGATCGACGCCGCCTTCACCCGCGACTCCGACGCGGCCGACGCCGCCAAGCGCACCGTGCGCACCTTCGCCCACCGCACCCAGGTCGACCTCGCCGCCTACGCCGAGGGCTCGGCCCCCGCAACCGCCAACGAGGTCGCCGTCGACCGCGTCTTCGCCGCCCACAACGACGTGGCCGTGGGCGACACCGTCCGCCTCGAAGGCCGCGACTACACCGTCTGCGGCATCCTCACCCTGCCCGACTACACGGCCCTTTTCTCCAGCAACTCCGACTTCACCGTCAACACGCTGACCTTTGGCACGGCCGAGATGACCCAGGCCGGCTTCGACGCCCTGGCAGAGGCCGGCGGCGCCGTCACCTACACCTACTCCTTCTGCTTCGCCGACCGCGGCCTCACCACCGCCCAGCGCACCCAGGCCGACAAGGACATCGCCCGCGCCCTCACCGAGAAGGGCGCCAACATCACCGAGCTTCTCGACTACGATTCCAACCAGGGCATCTCCTACGCGGCCACCGACGTCAGCGGCGACTCGGGCATGTGGGAGGTCCTTCTCGACATCGTGGTCTTGATCATGGCGTTCATCTTCGTGGTTCTGATCGCGGGCACCATCGAGGAGGAGAGCGCGATCATCGGGACCCTCTTGGCCAGCGGCTACCGCCGCCGCGAGCTGGTGCTGCACTACCTGGCCCTCCCCTGCCTGATCGGCCTGGTGGCCGCGGCGGGCGGCACGGCCTGCGGCGTCGCCGTCTTCACGGCGCCGATGCGCGACCTCTACTACGGCTCCTACAGCCTGCCGCCCTTCGTCGTCTCCTGGGACTGGGCGATCTTCGTGAAGACCGCCGTCATCCCGTTTGCCGTGCTGGTCGCCACGACGCTGCTGGGGCTTCTCCGCAAGATCGGCAAGAGCCCGCTGCAGTTCTTGCGCCACGAGGCAAGCGGCAAGAAGGGCACCCGCCGCGGCATCGCCCTGCCCGATCGCCTGGGCTTCGTCGCGCGCTTTCGCCTGCGCGTCTTTTTGCGCAACCTCGGCAACTTCGTGACGCTTTTCGCGGGCATCGGCTTCGCGTCCCTGTTGCTGCTCTTTGGCCTGGGCGTCCTGCCCACCATGGTCCATTACGGAGAAACCCTGCGCTACAGCCTGCCCGCCGAGCACCTCTATACCCTCAAGGCCCCGCTCGAGCTTGAGGCAACGGACGACGAGAACATCCACCCCGTCAACACGACGGACAACGGCGCGACCAAGATCGCCCAAGCCGAGAAGTTCGCCGTCTACTCCCTGGAGTACGACCGCGGCGGCGACAACGGCAGCGAGACCCTCACCGTCTACGGCGTCGACCCCGGCTCGCGCTACTGGACCGACCTGGGCGTCGGCGACGGCCGCGTGGTCTTTGGCACGGGCCTTGTCGAGAAGTACGACATCTCCGCAGGCACGGCGGTCGACCTCTACGACAAGTACAACGACAAGACCTACACCGTGACCTTCGACGGCACAGACGCGGGCGCCACCTGGGGCACCGAGTCCAACGTCAACCTCTATATGTCGCTCGCCGATTTCAACGACCTCTTTGGCAACGACGCCGCCTACTTCAACGGCTACGTCTCTGACGAGGCCCTGGACATCGACGCGACCTACCTCGCCAACGAGACCACGCCCAGCGACCTGCAGGCCATCGGCGACCAGTTCATCGACATGATGAGCGGCCTCGTGGGCATGATGGTGGGCATGGCGGTCTTCATCTACCTCATCTTCATGTACCTGTTGACCAAGGCCATCCTCGACCGGTCGGCCCGCTCGATCAGCTACATGAAGGTCTTCGGCTACCGCGACGCAGAGATCTCGGCGCTCTATATCCGCTCGATGACCATCTGCGTGGCCGTCTCGCTCGTGGCGTGCCTGCCGCTGATCATCGGCAGCCTGGGCGCGATCTTCAAGGCGATGCTCACGAGCTACAGCGGCAACATCACGATCTATGTCCCAAACGAGTGCCTAGTAGAGGCCCTTGCGTGCGGCTTTATCACCTACGCCGTGGTCGCGTTCGTCCACATGCGCGCCATCAAGCGCGTACCTCTCGCCGAGGCCCTGAAGGTCCAGGAGTAGCCGCGGCGCACCACCCGCGCGAGCAAGCAAAAAAGGAGGCCCGACGTAGCAGCCGGGCCTCCCTTTCGCTTTGTTTCTCCGCCCTGTCTACTCGGACAGCGCCTCGACGGTCTTCTTATACTCGGCGGCAGTCTGGGCAAAGAGCTCCGCAGAGCCGTCGAAGCTGCCGGCGCGCAGGACCTCGGTCAGCTGCGCAGCGGGCTCGTAGAGGTTAGAAAGCCCCAGGTTGGAGCACACGCCCTTCAGGGTGTGCGCGGCCATGAACGCGGCCTTGACGTCGCGGTCGGCCATGCCCTGCTCCAACTTGGAGAAGCTGTCGTCGTTCAGGAACTTAACGGCGAAGCGAGCCACGAGCTCATCGCTCACCAAACGGCGCTTGGCGTCCGCGTAGTTTGCCCCGATCTTGTCGTAGGCGCTCTTGATATCAACCATTCTTCTTACTCCATATATCTGACGTGCCGCCGTGACGCGCGCCGCGCCGGCCTCTGCTCGACCTAACCCGCAACCCTACCGGGCCTCCTGCGCCGGGCACCTACCGCCTGCGCCAACTAAGCCTTGGGGGGGGGGCAAGTTGGATCTCCCCCAGGTCGCGGATCTTGTCCTGCACGTCCACCAGGCACTCAAGCAGCAGCGGGTTGAACTGGCCGCATTGCCCGTCCAAGATCATCCGCATCGTCTCCTCGTGCGGGATCGCCTTCTTGTAGACGCGCTCGCTCGTGAGCGCGTCGTAAACGTCGACCAAAGAGACGACCTGCGCCGCGATGGGGATCTCGTCGCCCACCAGGCCGTCGGGATAGCCGTGGCCGTCCCAGCGCTCGTGGTGCCAGCGGCAAATCTCCTCCGCCGTCCGCACCAGCTCGCTCGACTGGTACTGCTCCAGCCGCTCGAGCATCTGCGCGCCGATGACGGTATGGGTCTTCATGACCTCGTACTCCTCGGGCGTGAGCCTGCCCGGCTTGTTCAAGATGCTGTCGTCGATCGCCATCTTGCCGATATCGTGCAGGGTCGAGGCCATCGCGATAGTGGCGCGCTGCTGGCCCGTGATGTCATAGCGGTCGCTCTTCTGCACCAGGCGCTCAAGCAGGATCTCGGTCAGGACGCGGATGTGCAGGACGTGCTTGCCGCTCTCGCCGTTTCTCAGCTCCATGACGCCGGCCATGATGTCGACGAGCATCCGGCTCTCGCGCTCGCGCTCGTAGAACTGCTGCGACAGCATGTTGGAAAGGCGCCGCTGGTTGGCGTAAAGGCGCATGACGTTCTTCACGCGGTGGCGCACCACGCGCGCGTCGAAGGGCCGCGTGATGTAGTCAGAGGCGCCCAGCTCATACGCGTTGAGAACGACCTCGTCGGAGTCCTCGGAAGAGATCATGATGACCGGGATGTCGTCGATCCACCCCTCGCGCGTCATGCGCGAGAGCACCTCGAAGCCGTCGATGCCCGGCATCACGATGTCGAGAAGAACCATCGAGATGTTGGCTCGTTCGCTCTCGAGCAGCTCCAGGCCCTTCTCGCCGCAGTCGGCCTCCAGGATGTCGTAGTCGTCGGCGAGCATGACCTTCAAGATCTCGCGGTTCATCTCGGAGTCGTCGATGATGAGAAGAACGGGCTTGTGGTAGGCCGGGGTATCGGCGAGGTCGCCCTCCATCAGCACAAGGCCGCGCTGCTGCTTGGCCTTGTACATGAGCTTGTCGGCCTGGCGCACGGCGTCCTCGATGGTGCGGCCCGCCGCCAGCACGCCGCCGATCGACGCCGAGAGCGCCACCTGCGGATATCCCGGCATGGCCGTCTCGGCCACACGCTTGGACATGAACTTGAGTTTCTGCGCGAAGTCCTCGGCAGCGATTCCCGGCAGGACCAGGACAAACTCGTCGCCGCCGTAGCGCACCAGCATGTCGGTTTCGCGCACGCACGAAAGCATGGCCTGCGCGGCGGTGCGGATGGCAAGGTCGCCCACATGGTGGCCCAAGGTGTCGTTCACCATCTTGAAGTCGTCGAGGTCAATGATGGCAACGCCGGCCGCCATGTACTGGTGGCGCAGGCTGTCCTCGTAGAAGCGGCGGTTGTAGACACCGGTCAAGGCGTCGTGGTAGAGAAGGCTCTTGGCATGGGAGTCCATGCTGCGCTCGACCGGTTGGGCACAGAGAAGGACCTGGGGCTCGCCGTCGACCTCGACGTAGCGGGCACAGGCGCGGTGCTTGGTGTCGTCCACTCGAAGCGAGCGGACCTCCTCGCCGCAACGGGCCTCCAGAACCTTCTGGGCCACGACGCGCATGCAGGGGCACTCCTCGCCGCACAGAAGGCAGGTGTCCTCCCGCTGCAAGGCAGCCGCGTTCATGAACTTGACCACGGGGTAGGTCTCTCGCAGGCGCGCAGCCTCGAGGTCGGCCTCCTGCGAGGTCATCTGGACCTTGCCCTCGGCGGTCCCAACCATCTCGCCGGCCGTGCCCGTCTCGGCGGTGCCAGCGGCCGCGGCCACGACGTCTCCGCCGTCCGCGGCGGCCTTGTTAGCGCTGCCCATTGTTGGCTGCCCTTCTCTCGCCCACCAGGCGAGCGATGGTGTTAATAACCTTATCGGAGTCAAGCGGCTTGGCGAGGTGCTCGTCCATGCCGGCCTCGCGGGCCTGGCGACGGTCCTCGGCAAACGCGTTGGCTGTCATGGCAATGATAGGGATGCTCGCGGCATCCGGGCGGTCAAGGCCCCTGATGGCGCGGGTCGCGTCGTAGCCACCCATGACCGGCATCATGACGTCCATCAAGATGACGTCGATGTCACCGGGGCGAGAAGCGCCAAAGATCTCGACCGCCTCCTGCCCGTCGCAGGCCTGGATAACAACCGCGCCGGCCTGGTTAAGCAGGAAGGCCTCGATCTCCATGTTGAGGTCGTTGTCCTCGGCAACCAGGACGGTGAAGCCGGCGATAGAGGCGCGCGGACGGCTCTTCTCCTCAAGGCGACGGCGCGAGTGCACGCCCTCGGGACAAACCTCAAAGGGAATGTCGACGGTAAAGCAGGTGCCGACGCCCTTCTCGCTTGTGAAGGCAATGGTGCCGCCCATGAGCTCGACCAGAGACTTGGCGATGGGCATGCCCAGGCCGGTGCCGTTGCCGTACTGCCTGGTAAGCGAGGCGTTCTCCTGCGCGAACGGCTCGAAGATCTTGGCCTGGAACTCCTCGCTCATGCCGATGCCGGTGTCCTGGCACACAAAACGGTAGCTGGCCACGTGCCCGTCGAAGCTTGTCTCGGTGCAGGAAAGGCGCACCTCGCCGTTGGGCTTGTTGTACTTGACGGCGTTGGACAAGATGTTCATGAGCAGGCGCTTGACGTGCAGCGGAGAAGCCATCACGTCAGGGTGCTTGAGGTTCACGAACTCGCAGCCAAGGCGCACGTCCTTCTCGGCCGCCTGGCGCTCGACGACCTGGATCAGCTCCTCGAAGACCTCCTCGACGTTCATGGGCTCGCGGTCGAGCTCGATCTCGCCGCTCTCGAGCTTGCTCATGTCCAGGACCTCGTTCACCAGGTCAAGGAGAAGACCCGAGGCGTTCCAGATCTTGCGACGGCAGCTCGCCTGCTTCTCGAGGTCGTCGGCGCAGGCCTCGCCCACCTCAATCATGCCGCGGATGCCGTTGATCGGGGTGCGGATGTCGTGGCTCATGCGCTGCAGGAACTCGGTCTTGGCCGTGTTGGCCTCCTGGGCACGCAGGGCCGCCTCGGCGAGCTCTTTGGAGTAGGCGCGCTCGACCTCGACGCTTTGGGCCAGGTGGATGCGGTCGTTTTTGCGGTTCTGCGCGAGGGCCGCGACAAGCAGGACCACGTACAGGATGAAGGCGATACCACCCGCGGCGAAGGCGCTGGAGAAGAGATCGCCAAAGGGCTCGAAGACATAGATGTAGTAGTCGCGGGCGTGCATCATGGCGCCCACGTAGACGCCAAAGTCGCCGCTGACGATGCCCAGCGTGCCCGCCTTGTGCGAAGAGGCCTTGATAGCGTTCACGATCTTGAGGGCCGTCTCAGAGAGCTCGGCGTTATCGCTGCCCACAACCTCGGAGTTGTTCGACGCGACGACCTTGCCCTCGCTCTCGAGCACGATGCTGCCGTTCTCCTTGGACATGTAGCCGTCGAGAAGCGACTGCTGCGTCAAGGTGTACTTGTTGGCGAAGGCCGAGCCCGTGTGGTAGAAAGCAACCGCGATGCCGGCCTTATCGGTGCGGCAGGCGGCCGAGAGGTCCACGTAGGAACCGTCGTCGAGCTTGATGCGCGACGAGTAGACCTTCTTGGGGTTGGCCGCGGTATCCAAGACGGTGTCCTTGGAGATGTACTCGGCCAGGGTCGCGGACGTGAGCTGGGGGTCCGTGGAGTACTCGGCCTCGACGGCGCCCGCCGCGTCCATGATGATGACGCCGGTCATGCGCAGCTCGGTGGCGTAGGTCGCAAGGGCATCCTGCGAGAGGTCGGCACCGTCGTCGGCGAGGTTACGGGCCAGCTGGCTGGCGTTCTCCAGCGCGCGCAGGACGCTCTTGGAAGTGTTGGCCGTGTTGTAGGACTCGTACACCAGGGTCTGGCGCTGAATGTAGTCCATGGTGCGCAGCACACGCTCGTTGGCGTTGGAGAAGGCGGCGCTGTAGCCGGCGCAGCCAGCGACGACCGAGACGAGAATGCCCAAAACGACAGCGAGGGCCCAGAAGCGCGGGCCGCGCCAGGCGACGGACTTGCGGTTGGGGGCCTCGGGCAGGACGGTCTCGGCGGCGGCGCGGGCGGCAGTGTTGCGGCTGGAGGCGCGGGAGTCGTTAGCAGTCACTGGCGTCCACCCCCAGGTACTTCTCGGCCCCGTCGGTGTACTTGCTGTAGATGGACAGCAGCGTGCCGTCGGCGTGCATCTTCGAGAGGGTCTCGTCGAGCTTCGCGCAGATGCCCGTGGGGTCGCCCTTGATCATCGCGTAACCCAGATTGGCGGTCATCAGGGGCTCCTCGAGGATGCGGTACTCGACGCCGTAGTCCTTCATGTACTGCTTGATCGACTCCTCATGCGCGGCAATCGCGTCCACGTAGCCCTTGCCCAGAAGCGGAAAGATCAGCGAGCGGTCCTCAAGCGTGAAGACCGAGTGGACCTCGCCCACGTTGGGGTTGGTCTGGTTCAAGAAGATCCCCTCGGGCTTGGTGGTGGTCTGGACGGCCACGACCTTGTCCTTAAGATCTGCCAGGGTGTAGATGTCGCTTTCCGGCGAGACGGCCACCGACTGGTTACTGGTGGCGTAGGGGCCAAACCAGGCGTAGCGCTCTTCTCGGCCATTCATGGAGAAGCAGCCGGCGATGATGTCGATCTCGCCCGCCTCGAGCAGGGTGTCCTTGTCTTCCCACACGATGTAGGTGAACTCGGTGTCGTAGCCAAGGCGCGAGCAGGCCTCGGTCACGATGTCGACGTCGATGCCCGTGGGGTTGCCGTTCTCGTCAAGGTAGTTGTAGGGCGGGTAGTTGTCCGAGCCCACGATGAGCTTGGGGCGAGCCGTCGCGGCGGCTTGGCCACCGGTTTTCGCGCAGCCGGTCATGGCAACGGCGCCTAACGCCATTGCTGCAGCTAAGCTGGTGAGAAATTCTCGCCTTGTTCGCAAGGTGTCCCCTCCCTACAAGCACAACATTTTTAAGTTTATCAGACCTGTTGGACGGTCAGGCACGCCGCATCTTCTACATGAAATTTATTGTTGCGCCGGCGCGGACGCGCGCAGTGGCATACTTCCCTCTAGGAGAAAGGAAGTTAACCATGTATGACAACGATTTTGTGCCCGGACGCAACGACGAGTGCTGGTGCGGCTCGGGGCGTAAATACAAGAAGTGCCACGCGGCGGCCGACGAGCGGCTGGATCGCCTGTACCACCAGGGCAAGGAGGTGCCGGTGCGCGGCCTTTTGAAGACCGCGGCCGATATCGAGGGCATCAAGAGGTCGGCGGCGATCAACATCGGCGTGCTGGACTACGTGGCCGAGCATATCCGCGCAGGCGTCACGACCGCCGAGGTCGACCAGTGGATCTACGACTACACCGTCGAGCACGGGGGCACCCCGGCCGACCTCAACTACGAGGGCTACCCCAAAAGCGTCTGCACCTCGATCAACGACGTGGTCTGCCACGGGATTCCCAGCGAGGACGACGTGCTTCGCGAGGGCGACATCGTGAACGTCGACTGCTCGACGATCCTGGACGGGTATTTCTCTGACTCGAGCCGCATGTTCTGCATCGGCGAGGTCTCGGCCGAGCGCCAGCGCCTGGTCGACGTCACGCGCGAGAGCGTGCAGGCGGGCCTCGCGGCGATCAGGCCGTGGGGGTACCTGGGCGACGTGTCGCACGCGGTGCAGGAGGTCGTCGAGGCGGCGGGCTTCTCGGTCGTGCGCGAGTTCGGCGGCCACGGGATCGGGCTGGAGTTCCACGAGGACCCCTTCGTCGGCTTCGTGGGCGAGCCGGGCGAGGGCATGGTGCTCGCGCCGGGCATGTGCTTCACCATCGAGCCCATGGTCAACGCCGGTGCGTGCGAGATCGACACGAGCGACGCGAACGGCTGGACCGTGCGCACGAAGGACGGCTCCGACTCCGCCCAGTGGGAGGTCCAGCTCGTCGTGACCGAGGACGGCTACGAGCTGTTGAGCTGGTAGGCAAGCGCGGTAACGAAAAGCGATGCGCTTCAGCTGCTGAGAAGGACCTGGCGATGGCGGGAGCTCGTGGCGGCCCCGGCCGCCCTCCCGTCTCGCATGCCCACGCCAAAAGAGGCTCGCGAGCTGCGGATGGCTTACCCGTACCTTGCCGAGAAGACCGAGGTCCTTCTCGACAAGGTGCGCGCGTGCCACACCTCGCCCGTGGCGTGCGGCCGCGTCTGGTCGGGGCCGCTTCCGCCAGAGGCCTTGATTCAGCTCTCGCCGGGCGTGCGCTGTGCCTCTCCCCTCTTCATCCCGGTTCTTCTCGCCTCTCACCTTGGGAAATGGGAGATGCGCCTGCTGCTGGCCGAGCTCATGGGCCTCTACTCGATTTGCGAGGATGCCCAGATGGGCCTCTCGCAAAGACGCGAGCCCCTGGTCACGCGCGCTGAGCTTCTCGCCTTTCTCGACAAACTGGGCTCGGCCCGGGGGACAAAGATCGTTCGCTCGGCCCTTTCCCAGGCGCCCGAGCTGGCCGCCTCCCCTCAGGAGGCCAAGCTCTACCTGCGCGCGACGCTGCCGCTCGCGCAGGGCGGTTACGGCATGCAAGGGGTCGTCCTCAACAGCCCCGTCGAGGTGAGGCGCATCTCGTCTCACATCAAAACTTTACGCGTTCGCAAGCCCGACCTGCTCTTTGTCGGGCCGAAGGGCGGCGTGTGCCTGGACTACATGGGCGCCTGGCACGAAAAGCGCGCGGGCCTTGACGCCCGCAGGAGAAACGAGCTTCTCGCCAACGGGTTCAAGCCCTACGAGATCTTCAAGGAAAACTACGACGACCTGAGCTACATGGACGACCTCATGCGCAGCATCCGCGACGACCTGGGGATTCCCGCCGTCCATCTCACCCGTCAGCAACAGGAGCGCAACCGCCAGGCGCGCCTGGCCCTGTGGCGCGAGCTCGAGCGCGTGGACACGAGCTTCGTGAAGAGGCGCGATGTTTGTACAAACCTCGGCCCAAATTAGGAATCCGAGGCCAAATCGCACAAACATCGGCTCGAATCAGGAACCTTCGTACAAACATCGGCACATTCCAAGGCGGCGAGAAGACCTGCCGGCGGCCGTGGAGGGTCGGTGGGCGGGGTTTGGCACACCCCCTTTTGGGGAACAAGGGTCTCTGTGATCAACGATGAAGATATACGGAGAAGAAACCATGGAAGACGTCACGACGCAGGCACCGGGCCAGCCCAAGAAGATTATCTTTACCGAGCAGGAACGCGCAGGTAGCGACCTTATTCCTGCGGCCGACGGGCCCCAGCCCATCGACGGGCGCCTGCGCAAGGCGCCGCTTCGCATCCCCGAGGCCTACGAGGAGTGCTCGGGCTTCACCCTGTTTGGCCGCCGCATCAAGAGCCTGCTCTACTCCACCGACGTCGCCGTCATCCGCAACTCCAACGCAGACGCCGTCTTTGCCGTCTACCCCTTCACCGCCCAGCCCGCGATTACCCAGGCCCTGCTCACCGTGGCGGAGGCGCCCCTCTTCGTGGGCGTGGGCGGCGGCACCACGACGGGCCGGCGCGCCGCCGAGCTCGCCGCCGTCAGCGAGATGCAGGGCGCGGCGGGCGTCGTCTTGAACTCCCCCGCCTCGCCCGAGATGGTCGCCCAGATCGCCTCGACCGTCGACATCCCCGTCGTGGCCTCGATCACGCGCTTCGACGACATCGCCTGCCAAAAGGTCGAGGCCGGCGCCCGCATCATCAACGTCGCGGCCGGCAAGAACACGCCCGAGGTCATCGAGGCCCTGCGCGCGGCCTACCCCAACCTGCCCATCATCGCCACCGGCGGCAAGAGCCCCGAGGTCCAAAACGCCACGGTGCGCGCCGGCGCCAACGCCCTCATCTGGGCCCCGCCCAGCATCACCGAGCTGCAGAGCCAGATGATGGTCAAGTACCGCGAGCGCGCCGAGGACCAGGCTGCCGAGAAGGGCACCGAGCCCGTGGCCGTCGAGATCAGCGACATGCCGATCGCCGACGTGCCCGCCGGCGTCGTCGACACCATCCCGCCCGAGGCCGAGGCCGCCATCCCCGCCCGTACCTTCACGAGCCCCTTCAGCGGCCGGCTTCCCCACCTGCCCTTCCGCGCGCACCGGCACTAGGCGGCGACGGCCGGCGGCCGAGCGACCCGGGCCTGTGAGGTCCCCGGGCCCCGCACGCCCAGCCGCCGAGAAACCCCGTCCGACCCTGCGCCCCGCGCCCCTCTCCCCTGCGTTAAAATGAGGAGTTCCACGGTCTTCTCGCCAAAGGGAAGGCCGCCGACCCACACGCGACGCAAAAGGAGAACCCGTGCTTCGCTTCGACAAGTACGTCTGCCCCGAGACCACGCAAGAGGCCTATGACCTGGTGCAACAGGACCGCATGGCCACCGTCATCGGCGGCATGATGTGGCTGCGCCTCTCTGATCGCGTGGCCCCGCTGGGCATCGATCTTTCACGCTGCGGCCTGGACACCATCGAGGAGACCGACGACGCCTTCGTCATCGGCGCGATGGTCACGCTGGCCCAGCTCGAGGAGCACCCCGCCTTCGAGGCCATGGTGCGCAACAGCTTTCGCGACGGCGTGCACGACATCATCGGCACGCAGTTCCGCAACCTCGCGACGGTGGGCGGCTCGGCCTACGCGCGCATGGGCTTCTCGGACATCGTGACCGCGCTTTTGCCCCTGGACACCTGGGTCGAGTTCACCGGCGCGGGCACCAAGAGCTTCGCCGAGTTCGTCGGCGGCGGCGCGGCGCGCGACGTGCTCGAGCGCATCGTCGTCAAGAAGCACGACTACCAGGCCAATTTCCAGTGCCTGAGAAACTCCGCGACGGACTTCTCGACCTTGAACGTGTGCGCGGCGGCATGGGACGGGCAGTGGCGCCTGGCCATCGGCGCGCGCCCCAAGAAGGCCGTGCTCTTGCAGGGAGAAGACCTCGGCCTGCCCTACGAGTTCACGCCCGAGGAGCTTGCCGCCGCATGCGAGAAGGCCGCGGCCGTCGAGTACGGCGCAGACCGACGCGGCAGCGCCGAGTACCGCAGCGAGCTTGCCCGCGTCTTGTCTCGCCGCGCCCTTCAAAACGCCGCTGACCAGGAGGTAAGCGCCTAATGGAGATCACCTTCACCCTAAACGGCCGTCCCATGACGCAAGACGTCCAGCCCGACCAGACCGTCTTTTCCTGGTGCCGCGCGCACGGCATCAAGAGCGTGAAGTGCGGCTGCGAGACGAGCAACTGCGGCCTGTGCACCGTGTGGCTCGACGGCAAGCCGGTGCTGTCGTGCTCGGTCAACATGGCGCGCGTCGACGGCCACGAGCTCACGACCCTCGAGGGCACCGGCACCGCGCGCGAGCTCTTTGCCCAGTGCATGGCCGAGGAGGGCGCCGAGCAGTGCGGCTTTTGCTCCCCCGGGCTTGAGATGGACGTGCTCGCCCTTGACCGCGAGAACCCCGACGCCACCGACGAAGAGATCCGCCGCGCGCTTTCGGGCAACCTCTGCCGCTGCTCGGGCTACACGGGGCAGATGCGCGCGATCAGGCGCTTCCTCGCCCGCCACAAAAACCCCGACGGCGCCCTGCCGCCGAGGAGCTTTGCCGCAGAGGAGCAGGTCAGAGCCGCCGCGGCCGGCGTGACCGGCGTCGAGCGCGGCCAGCGCATCTCGGCCCCCGCCATCAAGAAGGACGCCTATTCCCTTCTCGCCGGCAAGCCCGCCTACGTGGACGACCTGGCCCCCGCGGACGCCCTGATCGTGCGCATGGTGAGAAGCAACCAGGCCCACGCCCGCGTGAAGGCCGTCGACACCGCGAAGGCCCTGGCCATCCCCGGCGTCGTCGCCGTGTGGGGGCCGGACGACGTGCCCCACAACCGCTTTACCCTCGCCGGCCAGTCCTACCTGGAGTGCTCGCCCTACGACACCGTCATTCTCGACGACACCGTGCGCTACGTGGGCGACGAGGTCGCGATCGTCGTGGCCGAGACCGAGGAGGCCGCCGCGGCAGCCGTCAAGGCCGTCAAGGTCACCTACGAGAAGCTGCCCGCGATCATCGACGTGAGCGAGGCCTTGGACAACGAGGTCGTCATCCACGACGAGGACGACTGGAAGTACGGCGCCGACGAGACGGGCGACCGCAGCCGCAACCTCGTCTGCACCGGCAAGGTCGAGTTCGGCGAGGTGGACGCCGAGATGGACGCCTGCGACGTCGTGCTCGAGCGCGAGTACCACACGCAGGCCGCCGAGCAGGCCATGATGGAGACGATGCGCTGCTACGCCTACGTGGACGCCTTCGGGCGCCTGACGGTCGTCTCGTCCACGCAGGTCCCCTTCCACATCCGCCGCCAGGTCGCGACGGCGCTGGGCATCCCCAAGAGCCAGGTGCGCATCATCAAGCCGCGCGTGGGCGGCGGCTTCGGCGCCAAGCAGACGGGCTGCAACGAGGTCTTCGCCGCCATCGCCGCGCTGCGCACGGGCCGTCCCTGCAAGTGCATCTACACGCGCCAGGAGACGATGAGCTGCTCGAACTCGCGCCACGAGATGAAGCTGCGCGTGCGCATGGGCGCCATGAAGGACGGCACCATCCGCGCGATCGACCTGTACGCGCTCTCTAACGCCGGCGCCTACGGCTACCACGCCACGACCACGATCGGCCTTGTCGGCGCCAAGTCGCTGCCGCTCTACAACCGCGCCGCCAGCCGCTTTAGCTACGACGTCGTCTACACCAACACGATGCCGGGCGGCGCATACCGCGGCTACGGCGCCACGCAGGGGTGCTTCGCCGTCGAGTCCACGGTCAACGAGATGGCCGACGTCTTGGGCATCGACCCTTGCGAGCTGCGCCTTAAGAACCTGGTCAAGACCGGCGAGACGCTCTGGCAGCTGGGCCAGGAGCCGCTTCGCAGCTGCCGCGTCGACGAGTGCCTCGAGCGCGTGATGGAGCTCGTGGACTGGAAGGGTCGCCCCATGTGCGAGGAGCTGCCCGACGGGCGCGTGCGCTCGCGCGGCGTGGCCCTTACGATGCAGGGCTCGGGCATCTCGAACCTCGACATCGCCAACGTCGACATCACGCTCGAGGACGACGGCTTCTACGTGCTGCGCATCGGCGCGACCGACGTGGGCACGGGCGCCGACACGATTCTCGCCCAGATCGCGGCCGAGGTCTTGGGCTGCGACGTCGACCACGTGGTCACCAAGGGCGTCGACACCGACAACTCGCCGTTCGACACGGGCGCGTACGCCTCTTCGGGCACCTATATCACCGGCGGCGCCGTCGTGAAGGCCGCCGAGGATTTGGTGAGCAAGATCTGCGCGCAGGCCGCCGCGTGGTGGGAGGTCGACGCGTCGCAGGTAGAGATGGTCGACGGGCGCGTCGTGTGCGCCGACGGCTCGCACGAGATGGAGGTGGCCGAGCTGGCCAACCGCGCCATCGGCTTTGGCCTGCAGCAGGGTATGCTGTCCGGCCACGGCTCCAACACGCAGCCGCAGTCTCCCCCGCCCTTCATCGCCGCCGTGGCCCAGATCGACCTGGACCGCGAGACCGGCCGCTACGAGCTTTCCGACTACGCGGCCGTCGTGGACTGCGGCACCGTCATCAACGCGAACCTCGCGCGCGTGCAGGTCGAGGGCGGTCTGGTGCAGGGCATCGGCATGGCGATGAGCGAGGAGGTCTCGTACGACCCGCGCGGCAAGATGCGCACCGACTCGTTCATGCAGTACAAGATCCCGACCCGCATGGACGTGCCCGACATCCGCGTCGAGTTCATGCCCAGCTTTGAGCCCACCGGCCCCTTCGGCGCGAAGTCGATCGGCGAGGTCGTCATCAACACGCCCTCGCCCGCGATCGCGAGCGCCGTGGCGCATGCCACCGGCAACTATGTGCGCAGCCTTCCCATCACGCCCGAAAAGGCCCTCCACGGCGAGGCCGGCGCCGGCGCGGCCGAGTAGCGCGCCAGCCGGCGGCGAGCCCGCGGCCCATAACCAGGCGCAAAAGGGGGCGCCCGTCACACGACGGGCGCCCCCTTCTTCATCGCCGCGGCCCCGCCGCAGGCCTCGCGCCGTCAAAAACGACGAAAGTTGGAGCCTAAATTCGAACTCGTCGAGTAGCCCGCGTCTCTGGGCAGCAAAAGCCCAGTTGGCGCGGGGACGAAAGGCCCCTCTACCCAGCGAGTCGCAAAACAGCCTCCAACTTTCGCAAAAAACGTGCGCCGCGGCCTCAAACGAGCCGCGGTGCCAGGCCCGAAAGCCCCCTACTTCCCCTGGACCATGGTGAGGGAGATCTTCTTGCGGTCGCGGTCAACCTTCTCGACCCAGACCTTGACGGTGTCGCCCACGCGCACGACGTCGCTGGGGTGCTTGACGAAGCGGTTGGCCAGCTTGGAGATGTGAACCAGGCCGTCCTGGTGGACGCCCACGTCGACGAAGGCGCCGAAGTCGACGACGTTTCGCACGGTGCCCTTGAGCTCCATGCCGGGCTCGAGGTCCTCGATCGAAAGGGCCGCGCGGCTAAAGACGACCTCGGGGGCGTCGTCGCGCGGGTCGCGGCCGGGCTTCTTGAGCTCGCCCAGGATGTCGATCAGGGTCAAGACGCCGCAGTCCAGCTCGCCGGCCAACGTCGCCACGGAACCGGCGCGCTTCTCGATGTCGGGGATGCCGCCGCGCTTGAGCTCGCCGGCCTCAACGCCGGCGCGCTTTAGGACCTCGGTCGCCACGGCGTAGCTCTCGGGGTGGACGCTGGTGGCGTCCAGCGGGTTCTTACCGTCGACGATGCGCAGGAAGCCGGCCGCGTTGAGGTAGGCCTTGGGCCCCAGCATCGGGACCTTCTTGAGCTCGGTGCGGCTGGTAAAGGCGCCGTTCTCCTCTCGGTAGGCCACGATGTTCTTGGCCACCGTCCCCGTGATGCCCGAGACATAACCCAGAAGGCTCGCGCTCGCGGTGTTGACGTCGACGCCCACGCGGTTGACGACGTCCTCGACCACGTTGCCCAGGGCATGCGACAGCTCGTTTTGGTCAAGGTCGTGCTGGTACTGGCCCACGCCGATCGACTGGGGCGGGATCTTGACCAGCTCGGCCAAGGGGTCCTGCAGGCGGCGACCCAGGCTCATCGCGCCGCGCACGGTGACGTCGAGGTCCGGGTACTCCTGGCTCGCCAGCTCGGAGGCCGAGTAAACAGACGCTCCGGCCTCGTTCACGATGGTGTAGCGAAGCTCGGGGGCCTCTTCCGCGATGAACTGCGAGACGACCTCCTCGGTCTCTCGGCTGGCCGTGCCGTTACCAATAACGATGGTGTTGACCTGGTCTTTCTTGACGAGACGAGCCAGCTCGCGCTTGGTGCCCGCCACGTCGCCGCGCGGCTTGGTGGGATAAACGACGCTGTGGTCGAGGAGCTTGCCCGTCTCGTCCATGACGGCCACCTTGCAGCCGGTGCGGTAACCCGGGTCCAGGGCCAGCACGCGGGCGCCGCGAACCGGACGGGCGCTGAGCAGGCCCTCGAGGTTCTTGGCAAAGACGCCGATGGCCTCGGTCTGAGCGCGCACGGTGAGCTTCGCGCGGGCCTCGCGCTCAAGCGAGGGCGCCATCAGGCGCTTGTAGCCGTCGGCGATCGCGGCGTCGAAGACGGGCGCGAAGACGCCCTGGCGCCGGGGCCAGCGCTCGCCCAGGCGGGCGACCGCCGCGTTCGCGTCGACGTTCACGCGCACGCGCAGCTTGCCCTCGCGCTCGCCGCGGTCGATCGCCAGCACGCGGTGGTTGGGAATCTTGCGCAGCGGCTCGTCGTAGGCGTAGTAAGGCTCGTAGGGGGTCTTCTCGGCGGGGTCTGTCGCCTCGACCACGATGTCGGCCGTTGCCTGGGTAAAGGCACGCAGGTCAGCGACGTTGTCGGGGTCCTCGGCGATGGTCTCGGCCACGATGTCGGCCGCGCCCGCAAGGGCCTTCTCGGCAGTGTCGAAACCGGCGGCCTCGTTGACGTAGGCCGCGGCGGCGTCCAGGGCCGACCCCCTGGCGGCCGCCTGCATGATGATCATGTTGGCGAGAGGCTCAAGGCCGGCCTCGCGGGCCTTCTGCGCGCGGGTCAGGCGCTTCTTGCGGTAGGGCTTGTAGAGGTCCTCGACGCGCTGGAGCTGGGTGGCCTCGCGGATCTGGGCCTCGAGCTCGGGCGTGAGCTTGCCCTGAGCGCCGATCAAGACCAGCACGTCCTCTTTGCGCTGCTCGAGGTTGCGCAGGTAGGTCAGGCGCTCGTCAAGGTTGCGCAGCGAGACGTCGTCCATGCCGCCCGTCGCCTCCTTGCGGTAGCGCGAGATGAACGGGATGGTGTTGCCCTCGTCGATCAGCTTGACCGCGGCCTCGACGTTTTGGGGCTTAAGGCCAAGCTCGGCGGCGATTTGCTCGATGATGTTCATAGGTCTCCTCGACGTGCGCGTTCGAAACACAGGGTTGTCTAGGATACGCGCTTGGGCGGGCCGGGGCAAACGCGCACGTCGGAGGGGCAGACGAACTAGCGAGCCCTGCGCAGGCGTCTCAGACGGGCTATTGCCCAGGCGAGAAGACCGGTGCCGGCCGCGGCCGGGACGACCAATGCGCCGCAGGTCAGCGAGGTGTCGCCGGTCGCCGGGGTGG
>CAVAUD010000012.1:17080-29286 GCA_963591565.1 bacterium | reverse complement strand
GCGGGCGCGGGCGAAGGAAACGGAGGCGTCATGCTTTTTGGCTTTGGAAAGAAGGCGGCCGAGATGGACGAGGCCGGGGCCGGCACGGCGGACGTCGACCCGGCGCTGCTCATCCGGCGCCGCTACCGCTTTGTGGGCCAGGTCCAGGGCGTCGGTTTTCGCTGGAACGCCAAGCGCATCGCCGACGGGATGGGCCTCACCGGTTGGGTGCGAAACGAGGACGACGGCTCCGTGACCTGCGTTTTGCAGGGGAGCCAGGAGCAGCTGGCGATCTTCTCCGGACGTTTGCGCGAGTCCCTCTCCAACTGGGCGCGCTACACCATCGACGACATGGAAGACGAGCCCGTCCAATCATCCGAGAAGGACTTTAGGGTCAGGTACTAGGGGCGGCTGGGGCGACGACGCGGCACCGCCGAGTCCTTCTCGCCACAAAATCGTGCCTCGGGCGACGCGGCAACCGCTTCTCGCTACAAAATCACGGGGTCGGCGACGCGAAGAGCCCCTCTCGCTACAAAAACACCGCACCGGCGACGTAATCCTGTCGCCCGTGCGGTGATTTTCTAGCAAGCAGACCCTTTAGCGTGCCCGCGCGGCCGTTTTGTGGCGAGAAGGCCTCGGCGGTGCGCCCGTGGGGCCATTTTGTGGCGAGAAGGCCCCGAGCGCAGGCCGTCCTACACCCCAAGGGCCCGGATAGGCACCACCATCACGCCGTCCTCGCGGCAGTAGCTGAAGTCGCCGAGACCTACGAGGACCATGAGGAAGGCGGGGGCGCCCATACGACCCTGATCGACCTTCTCCGAAAGTGCCTTAAGTGACCTCGCGCCCTCTTCGATCGAAGAGTCGCCGCCCAACTTGACTTCGACAAATCCGTACGAGCCGTCGCGCAGATGGACAACCGCATCGGCCTCGAGGCCAGCCTTATCTCGGTAGTGAGCCACCGAGCCGCCCAGCGCGGACGCATATACGCGCAGGTCGCGGACGCACATGCTCTCAAAGAGCAGGCCAAATGTGTTCAGGTCGGCAACGAGGTCCGCCGGGCTGGCGCCGAGTGCCGCCGTCGCGATCGAAGGATCGACGAAATGCCTGGTAGGAGAAGTGCGAATAGCCGTTTTGGAACGAAGATTAGGGCTCCAGGCCTCAAGGTCCTCGATGACGAACAGCCGCCGCAGCGCCTCAACATAGCCGCCGAACGCCGTCTCGCCCAGTGCCGCGCTTTGATCCATGTCCTCGCGCATGGCCCCATAAGTGCCCTGAGACGAGACCATCCTGGCATACGAGCGAAGCAGCGAACGGGCAGCCAGCTCACTTCTGGAAACGCCATCGACGCGGCTGATGTCGACTTCGGCGACGGCGTCGACGTAATCAAGAGCCTGTTGAAGCGCCACATCGCGTTCTTGTCCCAAGGCCTTAGGCCAACCACCGCGGCAAACGAGATAAGCCAGATCGTTGATGTCGCCCGCCGCCGCTCGCGCAATCGGCCTGTTGCCCGCGAACAGCGACTTGAGCGAGACCTCGCCGGAGGAGTCGCGGGACTCGAACAGCGACATGGGGCGCATGCGGAGACGAGCGATGCGACCAGTACCCGAATGAGCCATCTTCCGCGCGTCGACCGGCACGCTCGAACCCGTGAGAATGAACTGCCCGAACTCATCGCGCCTGTCCACCTCATAACGAACGGAGTCCCATAGCGAGGGGGCATCCTGCCACTCATCGATAAGGCGCGGCGCGGGGCCCTCAAGCAGCAGCGAAGGATTGAGCTCGGCCATCCTCATGTTTTGGTCGCGCGTCCGCGGGTCTTGGAGATACAGGACGCTTTGAGCCTGTTGGGCACAGGTCGTCGTTTTACCGCACCATTTGGGCCCCTCGACAAGAACGGCACCTTTGGAGCGCAGACGAAATGCAAGGAGCTCATCACATACTCTGCTGTAGTAGTTCTGCATAATGCCTCCTAAGCCGTCTACCTGGACAACCACGGAAGTTGGCAGGTTTTTACCACGGCAGTTGGCCATATTTTACCACGGAAGTTGGCAGGTTTTTACCACGGCAGTTGGCGTCAGCAGGCAGACCTTCCTCAAGTAGTCGAGGATAATGCTTGAAAACCTTGGGTGAAGACCCTTAAAGTCGGCAAATCGCTCGTCGTTTTTCAAGCTTCCAAGCGCAAGGGATCCATCTCCCCCCGTCCACCTAAAATCCGACAGGGAGAAGGGCTTCTCGGTTGCAGGTCCAGGTGCAGACTCGGGAACAGAAGCATGCTCGAATGAACTCCGCACAGGAAAAAGGTGGAACTGTAAGGACGGCCGCCGTTCAATCCTTAATATGTCGCCTGGTTAAGTTCGAGCACCAGTTGTAATGAATAGAGGCGAGGCCATTCTCGCCACAAAATCACGGGTCGGGCGACACGACAACCGCTTCTCGCTACAAAAACACCGCACCGGCGACGTAATCCTGTCGCCCGTGCGGTGATTTTCTAGCAAGCAGGCCCTTTAGCGTCGCCCGTGGGGCCATTTTGTGGCGAGAAGGCCTTTCCATGTCGCCCGCGCGGCCATTTTGTGGCGAGACGGGCCTGCGGGACCGGGGCCGGCGGCCTACTCCTCGACCATCTCGGCAAGGAAGACGTTCAGGGTGTCGACCTCGGGGCAGCAGAACTTCGCGGTGCCGGGCTCGTTGCCGGGGACGGTTCCGCCGTAGCGCAGGATATCGATGTAGGGGAAACCCACGTGGCAGGCCATGGGGCACAGCCGGCCGCGGTCGCGGTCGAAGTCGAAGACGTCGCCGGGCTTGTGGCCGTGGTGGCACGCGCACTCGCCCAGCTGATCGACGCAGGTAATCTTAATCCGCGGCCGCTTGCCGCGAGGCGCGCCGGCACGCTTGGGGACCGGGGCCGGGGTCACGCCCGCGCCCGTCTCCGCCGCACCCTTCTCCGCCAGATCCTCTCCCCTACTCACCGTCGATCACGTCCAGGCACGCCTCGATCGGCAGGCCCGCGGCCTTATCTACCTGGTCGACATTGCGGGCGATCAGCTCGCGCACCACGCGGGCCGAGTCACGCACCGCGTCGGTCAGGCTCCAGCCGTCCATCACGCGGCCGAGAAGCACGCTCGAGAACGTGTCGCCCGTGCCGGGGAAGTAGCAGTCGATCATGTCGAAGCCGATGGTGAAGTACTCGCCCGCCACGTGGTCGTAGCCCACGATGACGTCGGCCCCGTCGACCTTGGAGCTCGTGATGACGACCGACTTCGCGCCCAGGCCGCGCACGGCGTCCACCAGCCGGCGCGCCGCCTCGGCGTCAATCCCCTGCTCAATGGGGGTGTCGGTAAGCAGGCAGGCCTCGGTGTAGTTGGGCACCGTGTAATCGGCGCAGGCCACGAGGTTGCGCATGAGGCCGATCGTGGACTCCGGCACGCCTGCGTACAGCGAGCCGTTGTCGCCCATGATCGGGTCGACAAAGACGCGCACGCCCTTGGCCGCCTGGCGGTGGCAGAAATCCGAGATGATGCGCGTCTCCTCCTCGGTCACGATGAAGCCGGTCGAGATCGCGTCGAACTCAAAGCCCAGCTCCTCCCAGATGGCCAGGCTCTGGCGCACGTACTCGGTGGTGTCGTGGATGTAGAACTTGGGGTAATTGAGGGTGTCGGAGACCAGCGCCGTGGGCAGGTTGTGGATGCGGTAGCCCATGTGCGACAGCACCGGCAGCATGGCGGACAGGGCGACCTTGCCGTAGCCGCACATGTCGTTGATCAACAAAAGCTGGGTCTCTTTCATGCCCTCTTCTTTCCGGTAAGCGCAAAACGCGCGTTATGCGAGAAGGGCGCGCCGCGGGTCTGCGGGCGCGCCCCACATAGTTCGTGAGCTGGGGTTTGTTTGTTACTTCTCGGCCTCGGCCTGGTCGGCGGCCTTCGCATCGGCGGACTTGGGATCTGCGGCCTTGGGCACGCGGGCCTCGTACTCCTCGGGGGTCAAGACGTCCTCGATGCGCAGGTTGACGCCGGCGACCTCAAGGCCGGTCATGCCGCTGACCTGCTTGACGACGGCCTTCTTGACGTCCTCGAAGACCTGCGGGGCATAGGCGCCGTACTCGATGAAGACCGAGATGTTGACGCGCACGGCAGACTCCGGCGTGACCTCGACGGTAACGCCCTTGGTCGTGTCGGAGGCGCCAAAGGCGTCCTGCACGCGGTTGAACCAGCTGCCCTTCATGCCCACGACGCCGGGGACGTCGCGCATGGCGAGCGCGACGATCTTCTCGATGACGCCGTTGGAGAAGGTGAGGGAATCCTCGGAGTCCTCGTCCTCGTCGTCGACGGTGGCGACGTCGATGTCGGCGCCGGTCTCGGCCAGCTCGGCCTCGGACTGGGCGGCCTCCTCGACCTGGGCGGCGACCCCGGCCTCTGCCTCGGCGGACTCGGCGGTCTTGCTCATTTCTTTCTCACTCATGTCAATCAACTCCCGAGAAGAACTTTCTTACCATCTTGACGAGCTTGGGGTCACCGTCCGCCATCTGGCCCAGGGCAATGCCCAGGCCCACGAGGACAACGACGATGATCGTGCGGAGAAGGCCGATCGCGAACAGGACGAGCGCGACGAGAAGGCCGCAGACGCCGCCCCAGAAGGCCTTTTCGTGCCCGGGGAAGGCGCGGCTCACCCAGGACGAGACGCGCCTGGCGTAGGCCTCGGCGTCCTTCTCGCCAGCAGGCTTGGTGCCCGCGGCGTCGGGGCCGCCCGCGGCGGAGCCCTGCGCAGGCTTGGCCGCCGGCGCCAGGGAGTCGTCCCTGAGCTCGACCTTTGCCTTGGGGGTCTTAGAGTCCTCCGACATGACTTATGCCTCCTTATCGGCAGAAACGGTGCCGCCCATGGGCACGGTGATCTCACTTGTGCTGTCCGGGCCGGCCGCGGCGGCGGCCTCCTCGAACGCGGCCTCGTCGGCCAGCGCCGCGTCCTCGGCGTCTGCCGGGGCGGGCGCGGCGAAGCGCTGCGACTCGGGCGTCACGAACTCGAGGCTCACGTTCTCGACCTTGTCGCCGCAGACGGCGGCCAGGCCGGCGAGAAGCTCGGTGTGGAGCTCGGCGCCCTTCTCGACAACATCGACGTTCTCGCGCGGGGTGACGCGCACGTGCACGCGCACGTGGCCGCGGGGCTTGGCCGAGACGCTCACCTTAGAGGCGACGCAGGTGCCGTCGGCCTCGACGACGTGCGCGGCCTGCGAGGCGATGGCCTCCTTGGCAACGCTGATGACGCCGCCGTCGACGGTCACGACCTCGACGGTGCGCACACGGCGAGAAAAGAGGGCGCGCAGCAGCGTGATGACCAGGCCCAGCGCCGCGACGGCAAAGCAAATCTCGCAGGCATAGAACCAGGCGTCGACGCACATGAGCGCGCTCATCACGTCTCGCCAGGGACCGACCCACGTAAGGCCCAGCGCGACCAGGACAAAGATCGAGGCCAGCGACCAAAGCGCCAGGCACAGCCTCTTGAAGCCACCCATGGAGACTTCCTCTCTTCTCGCTAAGAACAACTACGCAAGAGTCTACCCCTCGCGCCCCTGTTTGCGCGTGGCGAGCTTGACAAACACGATGCCCAGGACGGCCGAGGTGAACGACCCCAGCAAAATCGCGCACTTGGCGGCCATGACCTCGCTCGCGGCCTCGAACGCCAGGCCCGAGATGAGGATCGACATGGTGAAGCCCAGGCCGCCCATGATGCCCACGGCGCCCACCTGCACCCAGTCCATGCCCTTGGGCAGCTTACCGAAGCCGATCTTGACCAGGATAAACGTCACCAGGAAGATGCCGAGGGGCTTGCCCAGGACCGCGCCAAGGTAGACGCCCTGGGTCACCGGGTCGGCCAGGATCGTGCCGAAGTCTGCCCCCACAAGGCGCACCTGCGCGTTCACGAAGGCGAAGATCGGCAGGATAAGGAAGTTCACGGGGACCGAGATGTAGTTCTCCATGCGCTCGAGCGGCGGCGTCACGTGGTGGATCACGCGCTCGACGCGAAGGGCAGTGTGGGTGAAGTCGTGCTGGCCCAAGACGTGGTGCTCGTCGTCGTAGGTGTCGTCCAAGGCCTGGGCGCGCTGGCCCAGCCAGGTGCCGAACTCAGAGAGGTTGACGTCGGACTTCGAGGGCAGGGCGAAGGCCAGGATAACGCCGGCCAGCGTCGCATGGATGCCCGAGTTGAACATGCAGAACCAAAGCACCAGGCCCACAACGGCGTAGGGCGCCAGCGAGTAGACGCGGGCGCGGTTCAAGCCCCACAGGATAAGGATGACGATGCCCGCCGCGGCGCACCAGCCGATGCTGGGCGTCTGGCCGTAGCACAAGGCGATGACCACGATGGCCAAGATGTCGTCGGCGATGGCCAGCGTCTGGAAGAAGACCTTTGTCTCGGGCGAGATGCGGTCGCCGAGAAGGGACACGACGCCCAGCGCGAAGGCGATGTCGGTCGCGATGGGGACGGCCCAGCCGTGCGCGAGGCCGCCCGCGTTGAAGGCCAGGTAGATGAGGGCAGGCGCGCAGACGCCGCCGACGGCCGCCAGCATGGGCAGGGCCGCCTGGCGCGGGCGCCGCAGCTGACCCACGGTCATCTCGTACTTAAGCTCGATGCCCACGAGCAAAAAGAAGATCGCCATCAAGAAGTCGTTGACGAAGGCCTCGACCGTGATGGAGGCAGACAGGCTGCCCAGCCCCAGCTGAAGCGGCTGAAGAATGAACTCCTCCACCGCCTCGTAAGCCGGGCTGTTGGCCACGACCAGGGCGAGAAGGGCCGCCGCGACCATGACGGCCGCGGCGATGGTGCCGTTCGACGTGATTTTGTGCAGGGAGCCCTTGAGCTCCGTTCGCTTGATAACCGCGGGTTCCTCGTAGATGCTGGTTGCCATCTCGCCCTTTCTTGCCAGGGCGACAGGCCCCGGCCTAACTGTGCTGGGCGCCGTGCGCGGCCAGCATCTTGTCTACATAGATCTTCGCCGCAAGCGAGACCACCGCCGCCTCGAGCACGCGGGCGAGCTCAAAGACGCCCTGGGCGCCCTCGGGAGCTTCTAGGGTGATTCTGGGTTCCACCGCGGGCGCGACGAAATCGGCGCCCACCGAGAACTGCTCTTGCAACGCGCATTCCAGCGCCGCGACGACCTCGTCATAGAGGACGGCGACGTCGACCTGCGTGCTAAGTATCATACCCATGATTTGCTCGATCTGAGCAATTGAGTACACACGTTTTAATGCGCTCACGAAAAGCAGCGAGGCGACCTGGCGGCGCGTGTAGCGCTTGCGCTGCGGCGCGGCCACGAGCTTGCGCTTGACGTAGTTGTTGACCATCGAGCCCGTCAAGATCTCCTCGCCGGGAAGGGCCATGAACGACAGCTCGTCGTCCACGATGGACAGGACCTGGTCCAGGTAGAGCTCGATGCGCGGCAGCTCGGCCACGCGCGAGATGTGCACGCGCGACATCTGCTCGGCCAGCTCTTTTACTGTGGGCTGCGGCGCCTGGGCGCTCTTCTCGTCTGCCATACGCTATCCTCAGTCTTGTCAGTGGGCAATTCTTGTGGTTTAGCACATCTAGTTTTGGAAACTAGATATAGTGGTTATAGTATCCCATCGAAAACGCGAATTTCTCGCCAGCCTTTTTACAACGGAGAAAAACATGAACGACCAGCGCATCGCAGTCATCACCGACACGGGCACCGACACGCCCGATGATTTTGTCGCCAAGCACGACGTGCGCGTCGTTCCCCTGCGCATCAACTACTCGGACGGCACCGGCTACGAGTGCGGCGTCGACATCACGACCGACGAGGTCGTCGAGCGCTTTGAGCAGGAGATTCCCAAGACCTCGCTGCCCTCGCCCGAGAAGATCACCGACGCCTTCAACGCGGCCAAGCGCGACGGCTACACCTCGGCCGTCTTCGTGAGCATCTCGTCGGGCCTTTCTGCCACCTGCGACACGGTGCGCATGGTCGCCCGCACGATGGAGGACTTCCCGGTGCTGGTCGTCGACACCAAGAGCATCGGCGTCTCGGCGGGCATGGTCGTCATGGAGGCCGTGCGCCAGATCGAGGCGGGCGTCCCCTTCTCGTCTTTGGCCACCACGTTAGAGATCGTCTCTCGCCAGACCAACGTCTTCTTCGCCGTGGGCGACCTCAAGTACCTGCGCGCGGGCGGGCGCATCTCCGAGGCCGTCTACCGCGTGGGCTCGGTCCTCAACATCAAGCCGGTCCTGACCTGCGACGACGAGGAGGGCCGCTACGTCATGTCGAAGAAGGCCCGCGGCTGGCAGCGCGCCCTCGATACCGAGGTCAAGCTCATCGAGGAGCTGGCGCGCAAGTACCCCAAGGTGCGCATCGGCCTGAGCTGCACGTCGGCCACGCGCGATGAGTACGCGCGCCTCGAGGATGCCGTCCGTCGCCAGATCGTCAACGTCGTGGACATCGTGCGCAGCGACATCTCGGCCGACCTTCTCGTCCACACCGGCCCTGAGCTTGTGGGCGTTGCGATCCAAGGTCTCTAGAAGGTCTCCGGAAGCTGTTTCACCCTGTTGGCAAGCTAGCCCTTGGCAGGCAACTGCCAAGCTATAACGTCTGTCAAGGATTGGAGAGCGTCATGAGCGAGAACGGCAAGCCACTTATACGAAAGCGCCTCTCCTGCCTTGCTAGAAGCATGGAGCTCGTTTGCCGCTTTGCGCTGCTCTTCTTCTTGCTCTCCCTGGTAATCATCCCCCTTTTCTTCCCAGCCGAGGACGAAGCCCATGCCGTCGTGGGTTTCGTCCTCCAAATACAGGGAGCGATCATCAGCTTTCTCGCAATATTGGGCTTCAGGGGTCTTGGGCAACTGGCTGCCGAAGTCCGCACGGCACAAGGCATTTTTCGAGCATTCTTCTTGTTTTTCTTCTTTGCGTTTCTCAGCGAAGTTGCCCTGACCTTTGCCTTTCAAGTAATCGCCGGGGCCCATATAACGTCCGTAAGCCCAGTCGGGCTCTTCAAGGCTTTCCCAAGTTACGCACAGTGGTACGAATGCCTTGGGATTAGCGGCACCCCAAAACTCCTGGAGTTCCGGCTGGATGTAGCCTCACTCACAATTGCAGCCATCCTTGGAGGTATCTCTATTTATTTGAGGCGTCAAAACGCCTAAGAAAAACGAACTTGCACCCCAATCGCAGAAACGACCCTTTGGATAGGATCCGTCCTGCGCTTGGGGCGCAAGTTCATTAAGAGACGAAAAGTGCGTGCGTGCAGCTAGCCCACGTGAGCCTGACACAGCATGCGGGCCACGATAGCCGCGCAGTCCTTGGCGGCCTTGGCCTCGAAGGTGTTGTAGTCGACGACCTGCTCGGCGGTGCCGGGCTTGTCGGAGATGGCGCGCACCACGACGAAGGGAAGGCCGTTTAACCACGCCGCCTGGGCGATAGCCGTGCCCTCCATCTCGCAGCACAGGCCGCCGAAGGTCGAGAGGATGCGGTCCTTCTGCTCCTGCGACGAGATGAACTGGTCGCCCGAGACCACGCGGCCCGGTAGGACCTTGATGTCCGGGGCGGCGATCGCGGCGGCGTCGACGACGGCCTTGACCATGCCCTCGTTTGCCGGGAAGGCAAGGGTGTCCAGGCCCGGGACCTGGCCCGGCTCGTAGCCCAAGGGGGTCACGTCGAAGTCGTGCATCGCGCAATCGGTGGAGACGACAAGGTCGCCCACGTCAAGACGGGCATCAAGCGAGCCCGCCACGCCCGTGTTGATCACGCGGTCGACAGCATAGCGGTCGGCCAGGATCTGCACGCACATCGCGGCGTTCACCTTGCCGATGCCGCACTGCACGACGACGACCTTCTCGCCGCCCAGCTCGCCCTCGCAAAACTCCATGCCGGCCACGGTCGTGACCTGCGCGTTTGTCATCTGCTCTTTAAGCGAGGCGACCTCGACCGCCATAGCGCCTATGATGCCCGTCTTCATTGCCGCTCCTTTTGTCGCGTTGCCGGATACCTGCGTGTTATTGCCAGCTTACGCCGGATAGTTCATGTGGGCAGCGTCGATATTGTCCAACGTGTTCTTTAAATAGCGAGAAGCCCACCAGTGAGCCAGGTTGAGGTCGGCGTCGTGCCAGTTGCCGCACTCGGCGGGCTTTGCACCGGGGATCTCTCCCTCGAAGTCACGGGCAAAGGCGAAGAGGCGGCGTACCAGGTCGATGACGTCGGCGGACTCGTAGTCGCCAAAGAGAACCAGGTAGAAGCCGGTGCGGCAGCCCATGGGCCCAAAGTAGACCACGCGGTTGCCCCAGTCAGAGACGTTGCGCAGGAAGGTCGCGCCCAGGTGCTCCAGGGCGTGGGCCGCGGCGGTGTCCATGACCGGCTCGCGGTTGGGGGCAGTGAGGCGCAGGTCAAAAGTGGTGACGATGGCGCCAGTATCGGGGTCCTTGTCCTTGCGCGAGACATAGACGCCCGGCTCCAGCAACAGGTGGTTCACGGTAAAGCTTGCGATCAGGTCCATGGGGCTCTCCTTGCTCTTTTGGGTTGTTCTCACATCAAAGGTTAAATCGCTTTGCAGTGGTGCGGGTTTCTCGCCTGCAGATCACTGGCCGGAATAGACGCTGGCGACCCACGGCTTGCCCTGGATCGCGCGCAGCACCTTGTCGATCGCGTAATCGGCGACGATGTCTTGGGCGACACGCAAGACGATGACCGCGCGCGTGCCGTACTCGTCCATGCCCAGGATAAGGACGGCCGGCGCGTAGGCGGGGTCGAGCATGTCGCCTGCGGCCTCCTGCGCCAGCTCCACGATCTGGGCGGTGACCTCGTCAAGATCGGCCTGGGGCCTCACCGCGATCTTCACGGTGTACTTACCGACCTCGGCGGGCGCCAGGCGCGTGAGCGAGGTCTTGTTGAGAACCGAGTTGGGGATGATCTCGACCGAGCCGTTGCGGTCCTGGACAGTCGTGCTTCTCCACGTCACGTCGGTCACGCGGCCCCTGACCGAGCCGACCATGATCTCGTCCCCCGGTTTGATGACGCGTCCCAGCATAAGCAGCAGGCCCGAGAAGATGTTCGAGATAGTGTCCTGCAGACCCAGCGACAGCGCGACCGAGACGACGCCCAGGGTCGCCACGAAGTAGGTCGGCGTGATGCCAAAGACGGGCTCCAGCACGCACAGCAGCGCGACCACCCAGATGAAGGTGCGCACGATGTTGATCAAGATCGAGGCCTTGGGCACGCCCGCGGCCGAGAGGATCTTCTTGGCCGCCTTGACCACGACCCTCTGCACCACAAGCGCGGCGGCCACGGCCAAGACCAGGTAGAAGCCCTTGGCGAGAAGCCCGCCGCCCGCCTCTATCGTCGTCCTGAGCACGTCCATGTTGGCCTACCCCTCGACCTTGACGATGGGCGCGAAGCCCTTGAGGAGCTTCTTGGTCGCGCCGGTACGGGTGAACCTCACCTCGAGCGTGTCTCCCGAGACGCCCACGATGACGCCGGGGCCAAAGGTCTTGTGCGAGATGTGGTCGCCCTTGGCAAAGGTTGCGGACCCAGCCGAGGCGGGCGCTGCCGCGGCCTCGCCCGCCCTCTTGGCGTGCGGCGCGATGGGCGCGCTGTAGCTGTAGGAGCTACGCTGCTGGCGACCGGCGCCGGCGGCCGAGCCCTGTCCCTGGGCAAAGCCGGCGCTCGCGCGGCGCGAGCCGAAGGTCCCCGCCGTGGAGCCCGCGCCCGCCGCCGAGGGCCTGCTCTGCGCAGATCCGCCGGTAGAGCGCGTGCGCGAGCCAAAGACGTGGCCGCCGTAGACGTCGGAGCCGCGGCCGGAGCCAAAGGTCCCGTGGCGGTCGCCGCGCTTCTCCCAGCCCACGCCCGTGAAGCCCGAGGAACCGACGCCCACGCGCTCGTAGTCCTCGGAAGGGATCTCACCCAAGAAGCGGCTGGGCGGGTTGGCCTGCGTGGAGCCGTAGGTGCGCCGGGTCGCGGCAAAGGTGAGGTAGAGGCGCTTGCGGGCGCGCGTGATGGCGACGTAGGCCAGGCGGCGCTCCTCCTCCAGGTTAGACGGGTCGGAGTCGTACATGGAGTGCGGGAAGATGCCCTCCTCCATGCCGCTCACGAAGACCGTGGGAAACTCCAGGCCCTTGGCCGAGTGGATGGTCATCATGGTCACGGCGTGGTTCTGGCCGGCGAGAGAATCCAGGTCGCTTCGCAGGGCGAGCCACTCCATGAAGGCCGGGAGCTTCTCGGCCGCGACGGCGGGGCGCAGG
>CAVAUD010000012.1:10761-16987 GCA_963591565.1 bacterium | reverse complement strand
GCGGCCCTGAGCTGCTCTAAGGACTCGAGCGTCTCGGCCACGTCGTCGTGCGTCTCGTCGAACTCGGCGGCGACGCCCAGGAATTCCTTGATGTTCTCGATGCGGCCGTCCGCCTCGACGGAGTGCTCGGCGGCCAGGGCCTGCGTGAGGCCCGCCTTGTCGACGATCGCCTCGACTACCTGCGCCAACTCGCCCGAGACATGCCGGCCGCTCTCGATGACGCCGCAGAAGTCGCCCAGGGCCTGGCGCACCTTGGGCGACAGCAGGCCCGTCTCGCAAATGGCCATCTGGCAGGCGGAGAAGAACGAGATGCCCTCCTGCGCGGCCAGGCCGGCGATCTTTTGGATCGAGGTGGTGCCGATGCCGCGGCGCGGGGTGTTGATCACGCGCTGGACGGCGACGTCGTCGTCGGGGTTGCAGACGGCCTTGAGGTAGGCCATGACGTCGCGGACCTCGGCGCGGTCGAAGAATCGCGTGCCGCCGACGATCTTGTAGGGCACGCCGGCGCGCAGGAACATATCTTCCAAGATACGCGACTGCGCGTTGGTGCGGTAGAAGACGGCCATGTCGTCGTAGGACTCGCCGCCGTCGTGGAGCTTCTCGATCTCGGAGCCGATCCAGCGGCCCTCGTCGCGCTCGTCGCTGGCCTGGAAGAGCTTGATCTTCTCGCCGTCGCCCGAGGTCGTGAACAGGCGCTTTGCCTTGCGGCGAGAGTTGTGGGCCACCACGGCGTTGGCGGCGGCCAGGATATGGCCGGTCGAGCGGTAGTTCTGCTCGAGGCGCACCACGCGGGCGTCGGGGTAGTCCTTCTCGAAGTCCAGGATGTTCTGGATGTCGGCGCCACGCCAGGAGTAAATGGACTGGTCGTCGTCGCCCACGACCATGAGGTTGCGGTACTTGCCGGCAAGCAGGTTGGTGATCGCGTACTGGACGTGGTTGGTGTCCTGGTACTCGTCGACGCTGATCTGCTGGAAGCGGTCCTGGTAGGCCTCGAGCACCTTGGGGTTCTTGGAGAGAAGCTCCAGGGTCTTGAGCAGCAGGTCGTCGAAGTCCATGGCGTTGGCGCGCGCAAGGCGGCGGTCGAGCTCGCGGTAGACGCGGGCGCACACGCGGTCTGCCGGGTTGGTGGAGCTCTCCATCTCCTCGGGGCCGATCATGGCGTTTTTGGCCGAGGAGATCTTGGAGCGGATCGAGTTGATCGGGAACTGCTTGGAGTCGATCGAAAGGTCGCTCATGATGGACTTGACCAGGCGCTTCGAGTCGTCGTCATCGTAGATGGCGAAGTTGGGCTTGTAGCCGATGGCCTCGGGGTCCTCGCGAAGCATCCGCACGCACATGGCGTGGAAGGTGCAGACCCACATGCCGCGGGTGCTGCCCGGCAAAAGGGCTCCCAGGCGCTCGCGCATCTCGGCCGCGGCCTTGTTGGTGAAGGTGATGGCCAAGACCTGCCAGGGGCGCACGCCCTCGTCGGCGATCATGTGCGCGATGCGGAAGGTGAGGACGCGGGTCTTGCCCGAGCCCGCGCCTGCCAGGACCAGCAAGGGGCCGCGGGTGCAGGTAGCGGCCTCGTACTGGGCGGGGTTCAAGCCGGAAAGGTCGAAAGTCTGAGTCATGGCGCCATCCAAAAGATCGAGGCGGGTAAGTAGGTCAAGAGTCTATCCAAGGCACCGGACAAAAAATTGCGAACGTCCGTTTGCGTGCCTATAAGCTGGCGAGAAGTGCCTGGCAGCCGGCGAGAACATCGCGAAAGGTCGCGTCGAAGTTGCCGGTGTACCAGGGGTCGGCGACGTCGGCGGGGCGGCTCGTCCAATCGAGAAGGCGGCTCACCTTGCCCTGCGGGTCGTCTCCCAGGATGCGGCGCAGGCCGCGGGCGTTCTCGGCGTCCATATAGATGATGTGGTCCCACTGGTCGTAATCGGCGCGGCGGATCTGGCGGGCGCGGTGGGGCAGGACGGGGACGCCCACCTCGCGAAGCTTCGCCACGGTACCGTGGTGCGGCGGGTTGCCGATCTCCTCGGTGCTGGTGGCGGCGGAGTCGATCACGAAGTCCGCGGCGCGGCCGGCCTTCTCGACCAGGTCCTGCATCACGAACTGGGCCATCGTGGAGCGGCAGATGTTGCCGTGGCAGATGAAGAGGATGCGGGTCGGGGCCGGGGTGACGGCATCGACACCCGCTGCGACCTGCGACGCGTTGCTCGCCGTGGCGCCCGCGCCCACCTGCGGCCTACCCATTGAAGTGCGCCCCGCCCGAGCGGCGATCGCCGCGGCCGCCCTTGCGGGAAGCCCCGTGGCCGCCGCCCTTGAGCTGCGAGTGGCCCGTGTAGCTCGCGCGGCGCGGCTGCTCGAGCTTGACGCCGGCGTAGCCGTGCGTGTAGGTCGTGCCGCGGCGCAGGGCCATCTGCTTGTCTCGGCGCCTCTTCGCGCTGCTGGAGCAGGCCAGGCCGATCAGGCACACGACGACCACCGCGCACACCACGACGATCATGAGGTGCAAGGGGTCGCTCAGCCAGTCCATGAGGAAGAGCGGGATCGAGAGGGCCAGGCCCTTCTCCGCCACGGCACCCACGGTGCCCAGGCCGCGCGCGCCGAAGCTCACGGCGACCTGGCCCAGCTCGTCGCCCTGCTCGACCGGGGCGTCGACGGCCGCGGTCCAAGAGGCGGTGAGGCCCAGGTTGGCGAGCTGCGTGCCCGTCGGGACCGTCGCCTTGAGGGCGCCCGTAGAAAGCGCGGCGACCGAGGTGCCCTCGTCGGAGAGGCGCACGTCGGCCGTGCCCACCGCGTCGCCCGCGGCAACGACGTCGGTCGTCGTCCAGGACTCGTAGGCCCACTCGAGAAGGTCGTGCATCTCGCTGACGGCGGCGTAGGTCCCCTTGAGGTCGTTGCTCGCCCCCATCACAACGGCGACCAGGTCAAGGCCGTTGCAGCTCGCGCCGACGGCCAGGCAGCGGCCGGCGCTCGGCGTGTAGCCGGTCTTGCCCGCCGTGACGGTGCCGTCGAGGTACCAGTCGCTCTCGGGGTTGAGGAGCAGGTCGGTGTTGGTGAGGGTGCGCGCGGCGTTGCCCGAGGTCGCCGGCAGGTCCCACGTGGCGCTGCCCGTGATGCGCACGAAGTCGGGGTGCTCCATCGCGGCGGCCAGGATCTTGGCCATGTCGGCCGCGCAGGTGTAGTGGTCGTCGTCGTGCAGGCCGCAGGGGTTCACGAAGTGCGAGTCGCTGCAGCCCAGCTCGGCGGCCTTCTCGTTCATCATGTCGGCAAAGGCCTGGTAGTCGCCGGCGACGTGGCGCGCCAGCGTGTATGCCGCCTCGTTGCCCGAGGGCAAGAGCAGGCAGGCGAGAAGGTTCTCGATGGTCAGGGTCTCGCCCGCGACCAGGCCCGCGGTCGAGCTGTCCGAGGTGATCTGGTTGAGGTCCTCCTGGGTGACGGTCTCGGTCTCTTGGATGTCGCAGCGGTCGAGGACCACAAGGGCGCACATGACCTTGGTCATCGAGGCGGGGTAGCGGCGCTCGGTGGCGTTCTTCTCGTAGATGACCGTGTTGGTGCTGCGGTCGATGACGACGGCGGCGCCGGCGGTGAGGCTCGGGCCCGTGACCTCCGCGGCGGCCTTCGCGGCGGTTGCGTAGTCGACGGCGGCCAGGGCGCGCACGGGCGTGGCACCAAGAACGGCGGCCAGGGCCACCGACACGGCAACAACACCGTTGACCAGGCGTTTATTGAGCGACAAAAACGACACGTCCCTCTCCCCTCTCAATGACTAGCGAACCAGCGCGAAGTAGGCGATGACGAGCACGCCCAGGACGATGCGATACCAGCCGAAGGGCTTGAAGTTGTGCTTGCGCACGAAGCTCATCAGGAAGTTGATGACGAGAAGCGAAACCACGAAGGCCACGGCGCAGCCCACGAGAAGGATCGCCAGCTCGCCGGCGGCAAACGCGTTGCCCTTGAGGAAGAACTTGACCAGGCGAAGGCCCGAGGCGCCCGCCATGACGGGAATGGCCAGGTAGAAGGTGAACTCGGCCACCGCGGTGCGCGAGCAGCCCAGAAGCAGGCCGCCGATGATCGTGGAGCCCGAGCGCGAGGTGCCGGGCACGATGGAGAGGACCTGGAACAGGCCGATGCCGATGGCGGTCTTCCAGTCGATGTCGTGGACCGTCTGGATGCGGGCGTCGGCGTCTGCCAGCTGAGACTTGGTCTCGGGCTCGCTAAAGGCGACGGGGGCCATGTGCTTGGGCGCGCCCATCGAGGCGCCGCGCGCGGCGGGCAGGGCCGCGTCGGCCTTCTTCTCGCGCGCGGACTCGATGATGATGAAGGCGATGCCGTAGACGATCAGGGCGGCGGCGATCACGAAGGGGCTGCCCAGGTGCTCCTCCATCCAGTCGTCGATGGGGATGCCGATGACGGCGGCGGGGACGCAGGCCACGATCGTCTTGGCCCACAGAGTCCAGGTGCCGCGCTTCTCGGCCGCCGATTTGGACGGCGAGAAGGGATTGAGCTGGTGGAAGAAGATGACGCAGACGGCGAGAATCGCGCCCAGCTGGATGACGACCAGGAACATGTCCCAGAAGTCGGTCGAGACGTTCATCGTCAAAAACTGGTTGAGCAGCAGCATGTGGCCGGTGGACGAGATGGGCAGCCACTCGGTGATGCCCTCCACGACGCCAAAGACGGCGGCCTTCAAAAGCTCAATGAAATCCACGGTACCTCCCGGTTTAGAGACAGATGGGTTAAGTTTCCTATCGCACGCGCCCTTCTCGGCGCTAAAAATGCCATGCCCAGCGAAAAACCATCCGAGGGGGGCATGGCGCGGTGCGCCCGCCGTCCGCCGAAAAACAGGCGGGTGCGGCAAATTTTGTCACCATGCCGCGTCTGCCGGGCCACCATTGGGGTATGTCCTAAACATGCAACCAGGTAGGCGGCCGTGCGCGGCCGTCGGTTTGAAAGGGGAACACCATGGGCGCAAACAACTATCAGGATTTGGGCTACGAGAAGATCTTCGTCGCGCTGGACGGCTCGGAGGAGCAGGGCAAGGTGCTCGACCGCGCCATCGCGCTGGCCGCCAACGACGAGGCGGAGCTCTACATCGGCCACGCCATCGACACCACCGCGCTCGAGAGCGCCGGCGCCTTCCCCGCGAGCATCATCAAGGACCTCGAGAACGAGTTCCGCGAGGCCATCCAGCCCGCCGTCGCGGCCGCCGAGGCCAACCCGCAGATCAAGAAGGTCGAGGTCATGGTGGGCAACGGCCGTATCCGCGAGACCCTGAAGGACGACATGCTCGACGTCATCCACCCCGACCTCGTGGTCTGCGGCGCGCGCGGGCTTTCCTCCATCAAGTACGCCATCCTGGGGTCCATCTCGACCTTCCTCACGCGTAACTGCGAGTGCGACGTGCTTATCGTGAAGTAGCTGCGCAAACGGTAAGAGGTTCATTCGATTTTTGATGCACGAAGCCGACGGCGGCACGTGGATATACGGTGAGAAACCCTCAAGTAGGTTAAAGTAAGGGGTCTAGCACGTCTGAAAGCCCGGCGATTTTCCGGGACCCCGACGCGAAGGTTCGATGCCTTGACTCCTAAATTGACCAAATGGGTCGCAAGGCCCGCTCTCACCGCCACCACGGCCGCCGTCATCTGTGCCGGTCTTCTCGGCTTAGGCGCGGCTCCTGCCGACGCCGCCACGGTCGACGAGCTCACGCAGCAGATCGAGCAGACCAACGAGAGCTACGAGAGCGCCTCGAAGCTGGTCGAGGAGATCGAGGCCAAGATCGCCGCCAACGAGGAGCGCATCGCGCAGATCGAGGCCGAGCTGCCCGAGAAGCGCGCCGCCGCCGGGGAGTGCATGAAGGTCCAGTACAAGCTCCAGCAGGGCACCAGCGGCCTTATCGAGCTGCTTCTCTCCGCCGAGAACTTCAACGAGCTCATCTCCACCATCCAGTACCTGGACATCATCAACAGCCACAACAACAACGCCATCGACGAGCTGGTCTCCTTGGACGAGGAGCTGGCCCAGACGCGCCTGTCGCTTGAGACCGAGAGGCAGCAGGCCGAGGCCAGCAAGCAGGAGGCGGCCGAGTCCCTGACCGCGGCCGTTTCTGCGCGCCAGGCCCTCGAGCAGCAGATGGCCGAGCAGGCCGCCGCCGAGCAAGCCCAGCGTCAGGCCGCCGTCGCCGCGGCGGCCGCGGCCGTGCAGAACACGCAGGCCGACTCGAGCAGCGATTCTTCCGAGAGCG
>CAVAUD010000012.1:0-10719 GCA_963591565.1 bacterium | reverse complement strand
ACTCCGGCAGCAACTCCGGCAGCAACTTCGACACCAACTCGGGCGGCAGCAGCGAGATCACCGTCCCCGACAACGCCGACCCCGGCACCGTCGACTGGAGCAGCGACAAGGCGACCTTCGTCTCGAGCTGGGGCGCGCGCATCGACGCGTACCTGTCCGGAAGCCCGCTTGCCGGCTACGGCAGCGTCTTTGCCGAGGCCGCGTGGGACTACGGCTGCGACCCGCGCTTCTCCCCCGCGATCTCGTGCATCGAGAGCGGCAAGGGCCGCTACTGCTTCAAGCCCCACAACGCCTGGGGCTGGGGCAGCGTGAGCTGGGACAGCTGGGAGACCGCGATCCGGGCGCACACCAAGGGCCTGGCCTCGATCTACGGTGGCCACCTCACCTACGACGGCGCCCAGATGTACTGCCCGCCCAACGCCGACTTCTGGTACTCCTCCGTCGCCGCCCAGATGGAGCTCATCTAGCCCTCGGCACAACCCGCACACTTGGAGCCGCCCGGCCTATCCCCGGGCGGCTCCTTTACTTTGCGTGCCTTTAGGGGCCGGCCGCACACACTTTTTGCGAAAGTTGGAGCCTGTTTTGGGAACCGGTGAGTAGCAAGGCTTTGGCGCCAACAAAACCCCAGGTTGTTGAGAGCCAAGGGCCTTCGCTACTTAGCGAAGGCCCAGACAGGCTCCAACTTTCGTGAAAAATGAAATCAGAAGGCCAAAACCGGCGCTGCGAATACCCTACGCGGTGAGGTAGACCATGAAAAGGATCATCGCGAAGCCGACGATGTCGGTGGGGGCAAAGGTCGCGCCGAGCAGCAGCACCGAGGACAGAGTCGCCGCGATGGGCTCGGAGGTGCCCAAAAGCGCGGCGCGCATCGACCCGGCGTCGTGAACGCCCTGCAGGTAGAGGGCATAGGAACCAAAGGTTCCGATCACGACGCAGAAGACCAGGAGCGCAATGGCCGTCCCGTCGAGGACCGGCATGTGCTCCCACGGGCGGTAGGCCACAGCAAGAATCAGGCCCGAGACCAAGAAAGCCAGGCCGTTCACCGTGAAGTTGCCCCACTTCTGCATGGGCTTGGCCGGAAGGATCGACAAACAGGCCGAGGACACGGCGCACACCAGGCCCCAGATCAGGCCGCCCAGAGGAATCGTCAGCTGGCCGAAGTTTCCGCCGGTAGAGATCAAGAAGGTGCCCACAAGCGCCAATACAAGCCCGGCGACCTCGCGCCGGCGCGGCCCGCGGCGCTTCTTCACGCAGGTGTAGACCAGAACGAGCACCATACCCAGGCTCTGCATGACCGTCGCCATGGCCGAGCTCGTCCAGTTGATCGCCTCGAGGTAGGCGACCTGCGAGAACAAGATGACGAACAGCGACACGGCCAGGATCTCGAGGCGGCCGCGCCGGTCGCGCACGACCCCGCGCAGGCTGTCGCGCCCCGCGGGCGTGGCCGCCGCGGCGGCGATAAAGAACCAGCAGGCCGCGAGCTCACGCACGCAAACCAGCCACAGGGGCGTCACCCCGTAGGCATCCATCAGGTACTTCGCGGCCGTCCCGTTGAGGCCCCAAAACGTCCCGCCCACCAACGTGGCCACGACCCCGCGGCGAATCCGCGCGCGGCGCTCGGCGTCCGTAGTGGTAGAGGGTGCGTCTTGGGCCATGCGTGTATCTCCTTACAGGTTAGTTGCCAAGACAGAGTAACACCCCAAAGGTGCGCTATGCTGCACAGGTACAAAAGCAACCTAAGGAGCACCATGACCACCACCGATTTCACCTTGGCCGAGAAGACCCTGGCGCCCGGCAGCGTCCACGCCGGCTTCGAGGTCCTCTCCGTCGAGCCCGTCTCCGAGATCTCGGGCCACGCTTACATCATGAAACACCAGGCCACGGGCGCGCGCCTTCTGTGGCTCGCCTGCGCGGACAACAACAAGTCCTTCGCCATCTCGTTCAAGACCCCGCCCAAAGACGACACCGGCGTCTTCCACATCCTGGAGCACTCGGTTTTGTGCGGCAGCGACGCCTACCCGGTCAAGGAGCCCTTCGTGAACCTCCTCAAGACCAGTATGCAGACCTTCTTGAACGCCCTCACCTTCCCCGACAAGACCATGTACCCGGTGGCCTCGACCAACACGGCCGACCTCGAGAACCTCATGGGCGTCTACCTCGACGCCGTCCTGCACCCGGCGATCTACCACCGCCCGCGCATCTTCGAGCAGGAGGGCTGGCACCTCGAGGTGGAGGGCGAGGGCAAGTGCGCCAAGCTCACCTACAACGGCGTCGTCTTCAACGAGATGAAGGGCGCCCTCTCGGACCCGGACGACGTGTTGTACCAGGCCCTTTCCAACAGCCTCTTCCCCAACACGGCCTACGGCTTCGAGTCGGGCGGAAACCCGCGCGCCATCCCGACCTTGACCTACGAGAAGTTCATCGAGACCCACGCGCGCCACTACAACCTCAAGAACAGCTACACCGTCCTGTACGGCGACCTCGACATCGAGCGCGAGCTGGCCTTTATCGACGCCCGCTTCAACGCCGCGACCCCGCGCGACGCCGGCGACCCCAACCCGCTTGAGGTCCAGGCCCCCGTGCGCGCCGAGAAGCGCGTGGTCAAGATGGCCACCGCCCCCGGAAACGCCGAGGTAGGCGTCTCGTACGTCATCGGCCAGGCGGCAGACCGTGCCCGTGTCATGGCCGTCGACGTCCTGCTCGACGCCCTGTGCGGCTCCAACGAGGCCCCGCTCAAGCGCGCCATCCTGGACGCCGGCCTGGGCGACGACTTCGACGCGAGCCTCATCGACGGCGTCCTGCAGCCGCAGGTCATGTTCACCTTGAAGGGCGCCCGCGAAGGCGCCGGCGAGAAGTTCCGCGCCCTTCTCGAGTCCACCTGCGCCCAAATCGCGGCGGCCGGCGTCCCGCGCGACAAGCTCGCGGCGTCGCTTGCCCAGTCCGAGTTCAACCTGCGCGAGGGCGACTGGGGCGGCTACCCCGACGGCGTGGGCCTGTCCATGACCGTCATGTCCTCCTGGCTCTACGACGACGAGCGCCCCCTCGACTACGTGCGCTACGAGGAGGCCCTGGCCGCGGCCAAGGCCGGCCTCGACACCGGACTCTACGAGGAGCTTCTCGCCGACGTCGTGTGCAACAGCGGCCACTGCGCCGAGGTCGAGCTCGTCCCCGTCGAGGAGGGCGACGCCGCCGAGGAGGAGGCCGAGCTGGCCGCCCTGCGCGCCAAGATGTCCGACGCCGAGGTCGCCGCCGTGGCCGAGGAGGTCGCCGCCCTTCGCCGGGAGCAGGAGGCCCCCGACTCGCCCGAGGCCCTGGCCACCCTGCCCCAGCTGGGCGTCGACGACATCGAGGACCCTCGCCCCGAGCCCCAAGGCTTCGACGCCGAGGCTCCCCTGCCCTGCATCGCCCACGAGCTCGACACCCACGGCATCGACTACCTCTATCTCTACTTCGACCTGCGCCGCCTGACCGTCGACGAGCTGCCTTACGCCGGCGTCCTCTCGGACCTTCTCGGCAAGCTGGACACCCAGGCCCACAGCGCCTCTGACCTGGACACCTTGGCCGAGACGAACCTCGGCAACCTGTCCTTCTCGGTTGAGTCCTATGCCCCCGGCGACGACCTGGCCCGCGCTGTGCCGGTCTTCCGCGTCACGGCGAGCGCCCTGGCCGACAAGGTCGCCCACCTCGCGTCCATCCCGCAGGAGGTCTGGGCCACAACGCTCTTCACCGACACCGACGCCATCCGCGACATCCTGACGCAGCGCAAGGTCGCCCTCGAGCAGTACTTCGTGGGCGCCGGCCACTCCGCCGCGATGGCCCGCGCGACGACCTACCTTTCTGCCTCGGCTCGCGCGACCGAGCTCATGGGCGGCCTCGACTACTACCTCTACCTGCGCGACCTTCTCAACAACTGGGAAGCCGAGAAGGACGCTCTCTCTGCCAAGCTGGCCCAGGTAAGCGAGAAGATCTTCACGGCCGACGAGGTCACCGTGAGCTTCGTGGGCGACGCGGCCGACCGCGAGCGCTTCTGGGCCGCCGGCGGCACCCTGGGCCTGTCCGTCAGCGCCGAGAAGCCCGCCCACGTCCTCGACGTCGCGCCGCGCGGCCCCCAGGTCGAGGGCTTCGTCATCCCCTCCAACGTGAGCTACGTCGTGCGCATCGGCGCGAAGTCGGCCCACGACACCGCGACGCTGGGCAGCTGGGCCGTGGCCAACCGCGCGATCTCGTACGACTACCTGTGGAACGAGGTTCGCGTGAAGGGCGGCGCCTACGGCTGCGGCTTCAGGCACGGCGGCGGCACCGGCACCCGCGCCTTCTGGTCCTACCGCGACCCCTCGATCGACGCCACGCTCAAGCGCTACGACGCCTGCGCCGAGTGGCTCAAGAGCTGGGACGGCAGCCAGGATGAGCTCGACGGCTACATCGTGAGCAGCGTCGCGACCCTCGACGCGCCGGTGAAGCCCCGCCTGCTGGCCCGCCGCCAGGACATCGCCCGCTTCAACGAGAAGCCCGCCGACCACCGCCAGAAGCTGCGCCGCGAGATCTTGGGTACAACGTTGGACGACGTCCGCGCCCTGGCCTGTGCCCTGGGCGACGAGGCGCCCGAGCACGGCGTCTGCGTCTTTGGCGGCAAGGACGCCCTCGAGGCCAGCGAGCTTGACCTCACGATCACCGAGGTCTGCTAGCCCACGAGCCGCGACCGCGCGCCGATCCACGCGCCGCGAGCGCGCACCGATGTTTGTGCGAAACTTCTCAAACTTCGCCGATGTTTGTGGAAACAACCCCGTTTTTCTCAAAAAGAGCCGGCCTTTGCACAAAGGTCGGCTCTTCTTAGGAACGGGTTCGAGACCCCGGCGCGATGACCCCGCTTTAGACGAGAAGGTCCTCGAGCTCGAGCTTGGGGACGTGGTGCGAGCCGTCGGCCTCGCGCCAGTAGACAAGGCCATGCGCCTCGGCGGCGCCGACGCCGGCCCGCTCGAGCACGACCTTCTCGCCGCGCCCGCCCACCGAGATGACCATGGCCACGGCCAGGTCCTTCTCGGTTAAGCCAAGCTCGTCGCCCAGGACGGCGTCGTAGCTCTTGTGCATGCAGCAGCCCAGGCCCTGCGCCGCGGCCGCCAGGGCCACGGTCTGCGCCGCGATGCCCACGTCGATCAGGCGGATGGGGTTCGCCGCGGCGGCCGTGGGCAGGCAGATGACCACGTAGCCGCCGGGGCGCTGGTAGACCTCGGGGCCGTCCCAGTCCTTGAGGGCACCCGCCCAGTGCAGGTGCGAGAAGACCAGCTGCGAGGCGGCCGGGCTCTCCTCGCCCACCACATGAAAGCGCAGCATCTGCATGTTGTTGCCGGTCGGGGCCATGCGCGCGGCGTCGACAAGGCCGCGCAGCACCTCCTCGGCCACGGGCTTGCCGTCATAGCGGCGATAGGTGCGAGAAGACCTCGCAAGGTCAACGAACTCCTGGTAGTCCATGGTGTACCCCTCCTACATCCCCGCCGCGGCGATCGCGGCCACGGCCTCGCGGATCTTCTCGGGCGGCAAGACAAGCGCCATGCGGCAGAAGCCCTCGCCCAAAGGCCCAAAGCTCGCGCCCGGCGTCACGATCACGCCGGCCTTCTCCATGAGCTCAAGCGCGAAGTCCATCGAGTCCATGCGGCCGTGCGGCAGGCGCGCCCAGACAAACATCGAGCCGTGCGCGTTGGGCCGCTCCCAGCCAATGGCCTCCAGGCCGTCGCACAGGGCGTCGCGGCGCTCCTGGTAGAGGTGACGCTGCTCCTCGACCTGCTCGCGCGGGCCGGTGAGCGCGGCGATCGCGGCGTCCTGCTCGGGGTAGAACATGCCGAAGTCCACCTGGCTGCGCAGCTTCTTAGCGGCGGCCACGATGTCGGCGCGGCCGACCAAAAACGACAGGCGGCAACCCGTGACGTTGAAGCTCTTGGACAGGCTCAGGAACTCGACGCCCACGTCAAGGGCACCGGGGTAGGAGAAGAACGACCCGCCGGCCGGCCCGTCGTAGACGATGTCGGAGTAGGCGTTGTCGTGGATGATCACGATGTCGTGGGCCTTCGCGAAGGCGATGATCTCCTGGTAGACCTCGGGCGTGCCCACCGAACCCACGGGGTTCGCGGGAAGCGAGACGATCATGTACTTGGCGGCGTCGGCCACCGCGTCGTCGATGCCGGCGACGTAGGGCAAGAAGTCGTGCTCGGCGTCGAGCGGGTAGTAGCTGCACACACCGCCCGCGAGCAGCGTCGCGTTGCGAAAAACGGGGTAGCAGGGATCGGGCACGAGCACCGTGTCGCCCTCGTCGATCAGGGCCGCGCAGACCGAGAGCATGCCCTCCTGGGTGCCGCGGCAGCTCATGATCATGTCGGGCTTCACGCAGTCGACGCCGTAGCGGTCCTGGTAGTAGTCGCATACGGCGGCGAGAAGCTCGTCCTTGTCGTGCAGCGAGTACTTCCAGTTGGCGGGGTCCTGGGCGCTCTTGACCAGGGCGTCAACGATATGCGCGGGCGGGCGGAAATCGGGCGTGCCCACCGAGAGGTCATAGACGGTGCGCCCCTTGGCCTCGAGCTCGCGGCGCTTCGTGTTGAGGGCGGCGAAGACCTCGTCCCCCAGAAGGTCAAGACGTTTAGAGAACTGCATGGACGCTCCAATCGGACAATTACGCTAAGCCCACCCACTTTAGCCCAACAAAGCGCCCGCGCTCCCGCAGTTGCCCAAAGGGTAACGTGAGCGGCGCCGGACAGGCGGCCGCCGCGCCCCTGCGCCGCGCCCCGCTCCACGCCCGGAGCGCGGCCCAAAGCAAACGCAACGATAACCTTACAAAACAACAGATGTCGGGAAGGCCTATACTCGTACAGTCACCCGCGCCGCTCGGCGCCGCTCCAACCCCAGAAAGGAACCCCGATGTCAAAAGATAAAACGGCCGAGAAGCCCACTTGGGCGCCCAACGAGGCGCCCGCCGGCCGCTGGATCGCCTTCTTCGTCGTCGGCCTCGTGGCCATGTCGTGCGCCCAGGGCGTTTTCCAGGTCGTCCAGAAGTACTGGAGGATGGAAGGCAACTGGGCCTGGCTGCCCGACCTTCTCTGCCCTCTTCTGGGCTTTGTCCTCACCTACTTCCTTCTCGCCCTTCTCTGCAAGAAAATCTGCAAGACCTCGGTGCGAGACCTGCTCTTGAACTCCACGGGCACCTTCGACAAGAAGCTCTGCCTCAAGATGTGCGCGGCCATCGTGGTCGGCACCGCGCTGCAGGCACTCGTCGTCAACACCTTCTTCCCCGACCCCACCGCCACGATGGAGATCAACCCCATCGGCGCCGTCCCCATCGTCGTGAACCTGGTCATCTGCCTGGCCCTTCTTTGGATGCAGACCACGGCCGAGGAGATCTTGTTCCGCTGCCCGTTCCTCCGCGCCGGCGGCGGAGACAAGCTCGAGCCGGGCAAGAAGGCGCTTCTGTGGGCCCTCATCAGCTGCGTGATCTTCATGCTGATCCACGCCTCCAACCCCGAGGTCACGACCCAAGGCGACGCACTTGCGGTCGTCGTCACGCTGGGCGGCTACCTGGTGGCGGCCGTGGGCATGTACGTGGCGGACGTCGTCTATAGGACCCCGCTTGCGGGATGCGCCATCCACTGGATGAACAACTTCATCAACATCGCCATCTTCTGCCAGGCGGGCACGGCCGTGGAGAGCGGCTCCATCTTCTGGATCACGGGCGCCATCAACGGCACCGCGAGCTTTGTGGGAACCATCTGCCTGTTCTTGCCGGTCGTCGTCCTCATGGTCGTGGACACGCGCAAGCAGAGCCTCGCCGCATAGGGTTTCTCGACAGCTGTTTTCTAACCCGGGCAACAACCCCAGATAGCACGAAATTCTCGCCGCCTGTAACACAACGGGCGGCGTTTTCGTGCAATTTGCAGGGGCCTCAACCAAGTCTTCACGTCGCGTTCTGGTAAGGCTTCGCGACCTAAAAAAGTTCCTATAAAGATTTATACAACGCCCCCGCGTCCCACCTGCCCTTATGGAGAGAAACTACAAACAAATGCGCATGTCAAGACCCATTTTCACAATATATGGGGCCAATTTCCGCACAAATACACAATGGGTTGTGCCATAGTATCTACGTCAAACAGAGAGCTCCAGGCCAACTCGCGACGCGCCAAACGACGCGTCGCTTTTTAAAGAAGAGGGACGGCGCATATGAAGATCATCAAGCGTAATGGCTCCGAAGTCACCTTCGACAGCATAAAAATTGAAAACGCTATCCGCGCCGCGAACCTCGAGGTGGCCCCCGATCAGCGCATCAGCGAGCGCGGCATCAAGTTCGCCTGCGCCAACGTCGTCGACGCCTGCGAGACCGCCGGCCACACCGTCACGGTCGAGGAGGTCCAGGACATGGTCGAGGACCAGCTGATGGCCCTTGACCACTTCGAGGTGGCCCGCCACTACATCATCTATCGCTACGTCCAGGCCCAGAAGCGCCACAAGAACACGACCGACGACAAGATCTTGTCCCTCATCGAGTGCAACAACGAGGAGGTCAAGCAGGAGAACTCCAACAAGAACCCCACCGTCGTCAGCGTCCAGCGCGACTACATGGCGGGCGAGGTCTCCAAGGACCTGGCCATGCGCGAGCTTCTCGACCAGGACATCGTGCGTGCCCACGAGGAAGGCGTCATCCACTTCCACGACGCCGATTACTTCGCCCAGCACATGCACAACTGCGACCTCGTGAACCTCGAGGACATGCTGCAGAACGGCACCGTCATCTCGGGTACCCTGATCGAGAAGCCCCACAGCTTCTCGACCGCCTGCAACATCGCCACCCAGATCATCGCCCAGGTCGCCTCGTCGCAGTACGGCGGCCAGTCCATCTCGCTCACGCACCTCGCGCCCTTCGTCGACGTCTCGCGCAAGAAGATCCGCCGCCAGGTCTACGCCGAGATGGAGGCCATCGACGCCCACCCCGGCGCCGAGAAGATCGACGCCATCGTCGAGAAGCGCCTGCGCGAGGAGGTCGCCCGCGGCATCCAGACGATCCAGTACCAGGTCGTGACCCTCATGACCACCAACGGCCAGGCCCCCTTCATCACCGTCTTCCTCTACCTCAACGAGGCGAGAAACGAGCAGGAGAAGGCCGACCTTGCCCTCTGCATCGAGGAGATGCTGCGCCAGCGCTACCAGGGCGTCAAGAACGAGGCCGGCGTCTGGATCACGCCTGCCTTCCCCAAGCTCATCTACGTGCTCGAGGACGACAACGTCGACGAGGACAGCCCCTACTACTACCTCACCAAGCTGGCCGCCAAGTGCACCGCCAAGCGCATGGTGCCCGACTACATCTCCGAGAAGAAGATGCGCGAGTACAAGCTGTCCAAGGGCGAGACCGAGGGCAACGGCGACGTCTACACCTGCATGGGCTGCCGCTCGTTCCTGACGCCCGACCGCTCGGGCAACGGCTACGACAACGTGGCGCGCGCCAAGAACTACGAGCCGGGCAAGCCCAAGTACTACGGCCGCTTCAACCAGGGCGTCGTTACCATCAACCTGCCCGACGTGGCCCTTTCCTCCGGCCGCGACATGGACAAGTTCTGGGAGATCTTCGAGGAGCGCCTGGAGCTCTGCCACCGCGCCCTGCGCGCCCGCCACGACCGTCTCTGCGGCACGCTCTCCGACGCCGCCCCCATCCTTTGGCAGTACGGCGCGCTGGCCCGCCTCAACAAGGGCGAGAAGATCGACGCTTTGCTCTACGGCGGCTACTCCACGATCTCTTTGGGCTACGCCGGCCTCTACGAGTGCGTGAAGGCCATGACCGGCCACAGCCACACCGACCGCGAGGCCACGCCCTTTGCCCTGGCCGTCATGCAGAAGATGAACGACAAGTGCGCCGAGTGGAAGGAAGCCGAGAACATCGACTACTCCCTCTACGGCACCCCGCTGGAGTCCACCACCTACAAGTTCGCCAAGTGCCTGCAGAAGCGCTTTGGCAACGTCCCCGGCATAACCGACCACGGCTACATCACCAACAGCTACCACGTGAACGTTCGCGAGAAGATCGACGCCTTCACCAAGCTCAAGTTCGAGAGCGAGTTCCAGCGTCTCTCCCCCGGCGGCGCCATCTCCTACATCGAGGTCCCCAACATGCAGGACAACCTCGAGGCCGTTCTCGCCGTCATGCGCTACATCTACGACAACATCATGTACGCCGAGCTCAACACCAAGAGCGACTACTGCCAGGTCTGCGGCTTTGACGGGGAGATCCAGATCGTGGAGGACGACGGGAAGCTCGTGTGGGAGTGCCCTCACTGCGGGAACCGTGATCAGTCCAAGCTCAATGTGGCGAGACGTACTTGCGGGTACATCGGAACGCAGTTCTGGAATCAGGGGCGCACGGAGGAGATCAAGGACCGCGTGCTGCACTTGTAAGGGCAACTGATCCCGCGGCCGAGAGGCCCTGCCCGGTTTCAGTTTCTCGCTCGACAGTCCTGCGCTCGCACGGAGGCCACATTAAGTGGCCTCCGGCTCATGCGGAACTCGCGAGAAACTGAAACCGGGCAGGGCCTCTCGGCCTAGTGGTGACGTACTCCTCGCTTGGGCTGCTCACTCAACAGGGGAAAGAGAAAAAGTTGGCCTCCTTGCGCCTGGCGGCGGCAAGGAGGCCTTTTTTACTAGCGGGAGTATTTGCCGTTGATGAAGGTGAAGTCGGGGGCGTCTTTGTAGGAG
>CAVAUD010000011.1:20531-29727 GCA_963591565.1 bacterium | reverse complement strand
ACAGGCAAGACCCCCTTTCCACGGGCGCCGGCATTGGTCGGCGCCCGTTTTTGTGCGTCGAATCAACGTCACGCGCTCCGGATTTGGGGGACGTCGGTATTTCTCGGCGAAAAGTGCTCGCGATTTAGGGCTCGTCGGTACTGTTCAGGGCTCCGAGGGCCTTGCTCGATGGGACACAATTGCAAACCCGCAGGTAGACGGCTCGCGACTTTCTCGCTTAGCAGAGAAGACCCTCCAGAAGTACCGACAAGCGCCAAATTGCGAGCAGTTTACGGAATAAAGTACCGATGGACGCCGAATTAGGAGCAGCCATGGCCCCATGGCTATCGAAGGTCCGGGCGCATCTCCCAGCTGAGAAGATCTATGCTCTCTAGCTCGGCCCAAAGCCGCAGGCGCGCCTGACGACGAGCCAGCTTTCGCTCTTTCCCAGACTTTATCCTCGGCAGGCCAAGCTCTTCGCGAATCTCCGCCATAAGTGAGTCCATATAGTCGAGGTCGTCATACTTTTCCTTGAAGATCTCATACGGCTTGAAGCCCGCGGCCAAAAGCTCGTTTCTGCGCTCGGTATCCCTTCGAACGCTGTCGGGGTTATCGTGCCAGGCACCCATATAGTCGAGGCACACCCCTGCATCGCCATGTTTGAATAGCAAGTCGGGCTTTCTTCTCTGCAAGCTAGTGCAGCGACAGGTAAGACGATGCACCTCAACGGGATCATTGAGCACAATCTCGCCCATTCGATAGCCGCCCTGCGAGAAGGGGTACGTCACGCGAAGGTAAAGCTTGGCCTCTAGGGGCGAGGCCGCCAGGACAGGCGCAAACGCCAGGGCGCGCCTGACGAGGGCAGTTCCCCTTGCCGCGCCCATCAAGTCGAGGAAACGCGCCAAACCATCTCGGGTTACAAGTGGGTCTTTTCTTTGGCGCAGGCCCAAATCAAAATCATCGCTCGGGGCAAAAAGGCCCATGAGCTCAGCGAGAAGCATCTGAAGCTCCAGGTCTATCAGGTGAGGAGCCATGAGGACAGCAAGCAAAGAAGGCGATACGCAGCGCACGCCGGGCAAAATCTCTACCAGGGATTCCTTGGGCAAGGAGGCCGACCAAACATGGGGAGCCAGATTATCGGATCGGTGCGTCGCGGCCTTCTTGCTCAAAAGAATGCCAATCGGCCCCTCGACCTCGGCAAGTTCGGGCAAGGCCCTCTTGAGTTCAGCCACTTCTGCCGGACTAGGCATTTTGTCCGGCAGTCGAGAAGAGCAGGTCCGCCCGGTCGTCGCCGGAAAGCGCCTGCTCCTGATAAGCCGTAAAGCCGATGCATGTGTGAGCACGATGTCCATGGGTCAACATTACTCCCCCATTGGCCCATTTGCACGTGCGATTAGTTAAGGTTCTTATCCTTACGGAAACCTTGCACGAATCTATCACTTATCTGACGCCGCAGCTAAATGGCGCTGTTTTAGAGAGAAATAGGCCATAGAAGACGAGTGTTTCTCAGCATTTTCTAATTAGATCCTAATTATCCTGCACTTTTACACACAGTGAGTAAAAATATGAATTTCCCAAAATGCTCTGCGGTCGATAGTCCCGTTGCCGAACGTCACCGGAGGCCGATGCTCCGGATTTGGGGCATGTCGGTACTTCTCAACAAATAGTGCTCGCGATTTGGCGCTTGTCGGTACTATTCAGGGCTCCGAGGGCCTTGTTTTATGGAACACAATTACAAACCCGCAGGTAGACGGCTCGCGACTTTCTCGCTTAGCAGAGAAGACCCTCCAGAAGTACCGACGAGCGCCAAATCAGGAGCAGATTTCGGAAGAAAGTACCGACGAGTGGCGATTTAGGAGCACGCAAGGCACCGCCGCCGCCCCGCCATACAAAAGAGGGTGCCGCGCGAAGCGACACCCTCTCAAACAAAGTGCAGGTAAATACTATAGCCAGACGATTCCGTCGTCCTTGGGGCCGTCCTCGTCGTCCCCCTCGTCCTCGTCCTGGTCCGGGTCGGTCCAGTCGAAGGAGTCCTCGAGCCAGGTGTGGTGGCTCTCGGCGCCCACGTCCTCGAAGGGGCGCTCGACGCCGTCCTCCATCCAGACAAGCTCGCCGCTTGCCTCGGGAGCGTGGACGATGGTGGGGATGTCTCCTGGCTCACTCATGGCTACAGTCCTAGCTCATCCGAGACTTCCGCGGCACACGCCAGCGCATCGGCGATGGCCGAGACGACCAGCGAGCTGCCGCAACGCGCGTCGCCCGCGGCATAGACGGACGCACCGGCAACCTCGCCCGTGCGCTTGGCCTTGTGGGAGCAGTTGCGCACCATCTGGGGCAGCGGCCTGCCCTCGGCGGCCATGGGCACGTCGAAGGCCGAGAAGACCTCGGCGAGAGGGCCGGTGAAGCCGCAGGCGATAAGCACGAGCTGGGCCGGGTAGCGGCGCTCGGTCTCGTCCTTGCGAACAGGCTTGCCCTGGCTCCAGTCAAGGTCGACGGCGTCGAGGGCGCGCACCTGGCCGTCCTCGTCGAGCAGGATGCGCAGGGTGTCGATACCCCACTCGCGCATCTCTGCGCCCATCATCTCGATGGCCTCGGCCTGGCCGTAGTCGGTCTTCTTGACGTTGGGCCACTGCGGCCACGCGTTGGAGGCCGCGGGCTTGTCGGGAGCGGCGGGCATGAACTCGAACTGGCGCACAGACTTGGCGCCCTGGCGCACGGCGGTGCCGATGCAGTCGTTGCCGGTGTCGCCGCCGCCGATGACGATGACGTCCTTGCCGGCCGCGCTGATCGCGGGCTCGCCACCGTCCAGGACGGACTTGGTGGCCGCCGTCAGGTAGTCGACGGCGTAGACGACGCCGCCCGCGGCCAGGCCCTCGGCGAAGCCCACAGCAGACAGGCCGCGCGGTGCCTGGGCGCCCGCCGCCACGACGATGGCGTCGAACTCGGCCTTCAAAGCCGCGGCAACCTCGGGTTTGCTCGCGTCGGTGGAGAGACGGAACTCAATGCCCAGCTCGCGCATGAGGTTAACGCGGCGATCGACCACGGACTTCTCGAGCTTCATGTTGGGGATGCCGTACATGAGAAGGCCGCCGGCGCGGTCGGACTTCTCGACGACGCTCACGCGGGCGCCGCGGCGGGCAAGCTCCCACGCGGCGGCCAGGCCGGCGGGGCCGGAGCCAACGACGGCGACGGACGGGGCGTCAGCGGCGGCCGGCTCGAAGCGCCTGGGGCCGCCCATCTCCCACTCGCGGTCGGAGATGGCGCGCTCGTTGTCGTGGATCGTCTCGGCCTCGTCGTCGCGGCCCAGGTTGCAGGCCGCCTCGCACAGGGCGGGGCAGACGCGGCTCGTGAACTCGGGAAGCGGCGAGGTAAGCGCCAGGCGCTCGGCCGCCTCCTTCCAAAGGCCGCGGTAGACCAGGTCGTTCCACTCGGGGATCAGGTTGTGCAGGGGGCAGCCCGAGGGGCGCGCCTTGCCAAACGAGACGCCCGTCTGGCAGAAGGCGACGCCGCACATCATGCAGCGGCTGGCCTGCGTGCGCTGCTCGTCGTGGCTCAAGTTAACGTAGAGCTCGTCATAGTCCTTGACGCGCTCGGCGACGGGGCGCAGGCTGTGCGCCTTGCGGCCCTCTTTAAGAAAAGCACCGGGTTTTCCCATGGTTACCTTGCCTCCTTCATAGCATCAAAGGCGTACTGCAAGGCGTCCTGGTGGGAAGCGCCGCGAGCCTCGGCCTCGGCCACGTAGTTCAACACGCGCTCGTAGTCTCTGGGGATGACCTTCACGAAGTTCTTGGAGATGGACTTGAAACGGTAGAGCATCTTGATGCCGCGCGGAGAAGAGGTGCGCAGAGCGTGCTCCTCGATCAGGCTGTGGATGAGCTCGATCTCGTCCTCGCTCGGCTTCTTGAGCTCGACCATCTCGTGGTTGCAGCGGGAGTCCAGCGTGCCGAACTCGTCGTAGACGTAGGCCACGCCGCCGCTCATGCCGGCCGCGAAGTTCAGGCCGACCTCGCCCAGGATCAGGGCGCAGCCGCCGGTCATGTACTCGCAGCCGTGGTTGCCGCAGCCCTCGACGACGACGGTGGCGCCGGAGTTGCGCACCGCGAAGCGCTGGCCGGCCAGGCCGTTGATGAAGCCGCGGCCGCTCGTCGCGCCGTAGAAGGCGACGTTGCCGATGACGATGTTCTCGTCGAACTTGTAGGTCGCCTTCTCGGACGGGCGCACAGACAAGATGCCGCCGGAGAGGCCCTTGCCAAAGTAGTCGTTGGCGTCGCCGGCGATGTTCAGCGTGACGCCGGCGGGCAAAAAGGCGCCGAAGGACTGGCCGCCGGAGCCGTCGCAGTCGACGACGATCGAGCCCTCGGGCAGGCCGCCCGGGTGCTGCTTGGTGACCATGGAGCCCAGAAGGGTGCCGACGCAACGGTTGACGTTGGCGATGTCGGCGTGGAAGTGGATGGGCTCGAGGTGCGCGCGGGCGCTCGCCGTGTAGGGCACGAACAGGGTCGAGTCCAGGGTCTTCTCGATCTCAAGGTCGGGCGCCATGGAGGGCAGGAAGTGCTTGCCGTCGGCACCGGGGATCTGCTTGCCGTACTCGTTGGTGTTGGTGGCGAGAAGATCGGTGAGGTCGATCGTGTTGGCCTTCCAGTTGCCCTCGACCTCGACCTGGCGCAGCAGCTCGGCGTGGCCGACCATCTCGTCGACGGTGCGGAAGCCGAGACGGGCCATGTACTCGCGCATCTCCTGGGCGACGAAGGTCATGAAGTTGACCACGTGCTCGGGCTTGCCGGAGAAGCGGCAGCGCAGCTTGCAGTTCTGGGTGGCGACGCCGGCCGGGCAGGTGTCCTGCTGGCAGTCGCGCTGCATGAGGCAGCCGCAGACGACGAGCGGCATGGTGGCGAAGCCGAACTCCTCGGCGCCGAGAAGGGCGGCGATCGCGACGTCGCGGCCGCTCATGAGCTTACCGTCCGTCTCGACGACGACGCGGGAGCGCAGGCCGTTGAGCAACAGGGTCTGCTGGGTCTCGGCCAGGCCGATCTCGAACGGGATGCCGGCGTGGTAGATGGAGTCGCGGGGAGCCGCGCCCGTGCCGCCGTTGTGGCCCGAGATGGTGATCTTGTCGGCGCCGCCCTTGGCCACGCCGGTGGCGATGGTGCCCACGCCCGCCAGGGCGCAGAGCTTAACCGAGATACGCGCGTCGGGGTTGGCGTTCTTGAGGTCGAAGATGAGCTCGGCCAAATCCTCGATGGAGTAGATGTCGTGGTGGGGCGGAGGCGAGATCAGGCCGACGCCGGGCGTGGACTGACGGACCTCGGCGATCCAGGGGTAGACCTTCTTGCCGGGCAGGTGGCCGCCCTCGCCGGGCTTGGCGCCCTGGGCCATCTTGATCTGGATCTCGATGGCGCTGCGCAGGTAGCGAGAGGTGACGCCAAAGCGGCCAGAGGCGACCTGCTTGATGGCGCTCTTCTTGGAGTCGCCGTTGGGAAGCGGGGTCTCGCGGGCCGGGTCCTCGCCGCCCTCGCCGGTGTTGGAGCGGCCGTGGATGCGGTTCATCGCGATGGCCAGGCACTCGTGCTGCTCGCGCGAGATGGAGCCGTAGGACATGGCGCCGGTGTTGAAGCGGCGCATGATGGACTCGACGGGCTCGACCTCATCCAGCGGCACCGGGGTGGCGGCGTCGTAGTTGAAGTCCATGAGGTCGCGCAGGGTGACGGCGCGGCCGGCGCGGTGCGTCCAGGCCGAGTACTCCTTGAACTCCTCGTAGTCGCCCTCGCGGCAGGAGTGCTGCAAGAGATAGATGGTCTTGGGGTCGATGAGGTGCTCCTCGCCGTCGACCGGGCGCCACTTGGTGAGGCCCAGGGTCGGCAGCTGAGAAGGAGCCGGGGACTTGGCCAGCGCGAGAGCGGCGTCGTAGCGGGCGTCCTCCTCCTTCTGGACATCGGCGATGGACAGGCCGCCGATACGGGTGGCCGTCGAGGTGAAGTACTTCTCGACAAGCTCATCGGAAAGGCCCAGGATCTCGAAGATCTGCGCGGAGTGGTAACCCTGCATCGTGGAGATGCCCATCTTGGACATGATGGAGGTGATGCCCGAGGTCACGGCCTTGTTGTAGTTGGCCTGGGCCTGCTCGACGTCGAGGTCGATCGCGCCCTTCTCGCAAAGGTCGGCGATGCAGTCGTGGGCCATGTAGGGATAGATGCCGCTCGCGGAGTAGCCCACCAGGCAGGCGAAGTCGTGGGCGCAGACGGCGTCGCCGGTCTCGACGACAAGGTCGGCGTCCATGCGCAGGCCGCAGCGGATGAGGTGGTTGTGGACGCAGCCCAGGGCGAGAAGCGACGGGATGGGCACCTCGCCGGCAGCCGCGCGGTCAGAGATCACGAGGATGTTGGCGCCGCCGTGGACGGCCTCCTCGGCCGCGGCCGCGAGGGCGTCGAGGGCCTTCTCAAGCGCGTCGGCACCGGCGCCGTAGGCGTAGGTGGCCGAGAGGCGCGCGGTCTTGAAGCCCACGCGGTCGATCGCGCAGATGCGCTCGAAGTCGTCGCGGGAAAGCAGCGGCCCCTCGAGGCGCACGAGGCGGCAGTTGTCGCGGCAGTCCTCGAGCAGGTTGCCGTGGTTGCCCAGGTAAAGGACCTGGCTGGTGACCAGGCTCTCGCGCAGCGCGTCGATGGGCGGGTTGGTGACCTGGGCGAAGAGCTGGTTGAAGTAGTCGAAGAACGAGCGGGTCTTCTTGGACAGGCACGCCAGCGGCGCGTCGACGCCCATGGAGGCCAGGGGCACCTTGGCGGCGGTGGCCATCGGGCGGATAGCCTCGTCGACGTCGTCGTAGTGGTAGCCGAGCTTGGCCATGCGGGTCACGAGGTCGACGTCGGCGTCGCGCTCCTCGCCCAGCTCGCCGGCCTTGGGCTCGCGCAGGTCGTCGAGGCCCAGGGTCTCGTCGTCCAGCCAGTCGCGGAAGGGCTTCTGGCTCGCGTAGCGGTCGCGGATCTCGTCGTTCCAGATGACGCGGCCCTGCGCGGTGTCGACCTCGAGCATCTCGCCGGGGCCGAGGCAGCCGGTCTGCAGGATGTTCTCGGGCTCGACGTCGATGGTGCCGACCTCGGAGGACAAGATGATGCGCTCGTCGCGGGTCACGTAGTAGCGGGCGGGACGCAGGCCGTTGCGGTCAAGGGCGGCGCCGAGCATGGTGCCGTCGGTGAAGGCGATGGCGGCCGGGCCGTCCCAGGGCTCCATGAGCATGGACTGGTAGGCGTCGTAGGCGCGGCGCTTCTCGGACAGGTGCGGGTTCTTGTCCCAGGGCTCGGGGATCATCAGGGTGACGGCGCGGTCCAGGGGACGGCCGTTCATCGTGAGGAACTCGAGGACGTTGTCGAGAATGGCGGAGTCCGAGCCCTCCTTGTTGATGATGGGCACGACCTTCTCGAGGTCCTCGCCCAAGACCGGGCTGTAGAGGTGCGGCTCGCGGGCGCGGATCCAGGAAACGTTGCCGCGCAGGGTGTTGATCTCGCCGTTGTGGATGATGAAGCGGTTGGGGTGCGCGCGCTCCCACGAGGGGGTCGTGTTGGTGGAGTAGCGCGAGTGGACGAGCGCCAGGGCCGTCTCGACCGCGGCGTCGTTGAGATCGATGAAGAAGCGGCGCATCTGCGTGGCGACGAGCATGCCCTTGTACACGATGGTGCGCGAGGACATGGAGCACACGTAGAAGATCTTGCCGGCAAGCGCGGGGTTGGCGTCGGCGGCGCGCTCGATGGTGCGGCGGCAGACGTAGAGCTTGCGCTCGAAGTCCTGGCCGGCCGGGCAGTCCTCGGGGCGGCGCAGGAACGCCTGCAGGATGGTGGGCATGCAGGCGCGGGCAGAGTCGCCCAGATCATGCGGGTCGACGGGCACCTCTCGCCAGAACATCAGGGGCACGCCGCACTTGGCGCAGCCCTCCTCGAAGGTGCGCTTGGCGTCGATCACGCCCTGGGGGTCGTCGTGCGGGAAGAAGAGCATGGCGACGCCGTAGTCGCCCATGCCGGGCAGCAGCTGGCCCTCCTTCTGCGCCTCCTTGCGGAAGAAGCGGTGCGGCACCTGGAACAGCACGCCGGCGCCGTCGCCGGTGTTGCGCTCGAGGCCCTTGCCGCCGCGGTGCTCGAGGTTGACCAGGACGGACAGGGCGTCGTCCAAGGTCTGGTGGCTGCGGACGCCCTTGAGGTGGGCGATCGCGCCGATGCCGCAGGCGTCGTGCTCGAACTCCTTGCGATACAGGCCGGGCTGTGCGGCCTTATCGACTTGTTGGGTCATATCGTTTTCCTCTCCTTTACCGGCCTTTATGGACGGTCGGCAGAATCTATCGGTCTTAGTCTATGGGGCGCGGGCGTCCCTCGGCCAAACCGAGATTAAGATGCTACGTGCTTGAAGCCTCTTTGTTTCGCCTTAGTAATAACGTTGACCAAAGCGAGAAACGCAAACGAAACGTGGCCACCTCGCGGTCGAGGTGGCCACTCAATAAAGCGCTGGTAGATTGGGATGCCGTAGTTACGCTGCGGTTGTCGTGGAGCTGCCCTGCAGGCTCGTTTGGGTGTTTTGGGCGCTTTGTGAAGAGGTGGTCTGGGAGGTTGTGTTGCCCGGGGCCTGGCCGCCGGCGCCGGGGCCGCCCTGCTGGCCGTTCGCGCCCGGTCCGCCCTGCTCGCCGCCGTTTTGGCCGGGGCCGCCCTGGCCCATGCCGGCGCCCATGCCGCCCGAGGAGCTCACGCCGTTGTAGATGAGGCTCTCGGTCGTGAAGCTCACCTCGGAGCTGCCGTTAGAGACGGTGTAGGTCTTGCCCGACTCGATTCCGGCAACCGAGAAGACCACGCACTGGTACGACGTTGTAGGCGAGAAGGACGCGACGGTGTTGCCGCTCTCGTCGGTTAAGGTCACGGTGTCGCCGGCGTTGCCCGTGAGGGTCACCGCGGCGCAGCCCTGCGTCGAGTCGTCGCCAAAGATCTGCAGCATGTCGGTCGTGCCCGCGCAGTAGACCTCGCCGCCCGTGATGGTGCCGGTCCCCGCGAAGTCGAGCATGCCGTTGCCGCCGCCGGTGGGGCCGCTCACGGTGGTCACGCCGCCGGACACCGTGAAGTCGCCGTTGGAGTCGATGCCGTCGCCGCCGGCCTCGATGGTGATGGTGCCGCCGGTGATGGTGACCTGCGCGGTGGAGTCGTACTCGTCTCCCCCGCCGCCCATGCCGCCGCCGGGCTGCTGGCCG
>CAVAUD010000011.1:12630-20512 GCA_963591565.1 bacterium | reverse complement strand
CGCCGGGCTGCTGGCCGTCGGTGGTCTGCGTGCCGTCGGTGGTCTGCGCGGAGTCGCCGCCAGGGGCCGTCTGCCCGTCGGGCATCGAGGGCGGGGTCTGCTGAGACGTGCCGTCGGTCGTCGAGGTGGAGCCGTCGGTCGAGGTGGTCGCGCCGGCGCCGGTCTGGTCGCCCTCGGGCTTGGCCGGGGGCTCGCCGGTCGTCTCGCCGTTTGCGCCGGGGCCGCCGTTGGCGTCGCCGCCGGGCGCCGCGCCCTGCTCGCCGCTTGTCTCGCCGGAGGTCGAGTCGCTGGGCTCGCCGGCCGCGTTGATGCCGTCGTCGCTCGAGACGATGTCGATGGTGCCGCCGGTGATGGTCACGGTCTGGCCCTCGAGGCCCTCGTAGCTCTTGGTGACGGTGATGTCGCCGCCGTTGACGGCCAGGTCGAGCTCGGCGTGCAGGCCGTCGTCGGCCGCCGCGACGGTGATGGAGCCGCCGTCGACCTCAAGGACGTTGGCCGCGTCGAAGCCGTCGGACTCGGCCGTGATGTCGATGGTGCCGCCCGCGACGCAGACGTAGCCCTTCTCGGCGTTGTCGCTGTTCTCGCAGTGGATGCCGTCGGTGCCGGCGACCAGGGTCCAGGTGCCGCCCACGACGGCCACGGAGTCCTTGGCCTGGACGGCGTGCTTGGCCGCGGTGACGCTCACCTGGCCGCCCACGAGCACGAGGTCGTCCTTGCACACGATGCCGTGGCCCGCCGCGCTGGTGACGCTAAGCGCGCCCTCGCCGTTGATGGTCAGGTCGTCTTTGGCAAAGATCGCGCCGTCGACGGTGTTGTCGTCGGTCTGGACAAACTCGCCGCTGGTAGTGAGGCTGTTCGTGGTGCCGTTAGCCAGGGTGAGGAAGACCTTCTTGGCGTTCTTCACGTAGAGGGCCGCCGAGTCCGCGCAGGTGACGTCGGCGCCGGCGAGGACGATCTGGACCTTGGCGTCCTCGGCGTCGACGACGATCTGGCCGGCCGAGACGGTGCCCGTCACGATGTAGGTGCCCGCCTGGGTGATGGTGACGGTCGTGCCGTCCTGCGTGGCGCCTGTGCCGGTGACCGTGGCGCCGGAGTCTGACAACGCGATCTTGGTTGCGCTCGACTCGTCATAGGAGGGGTCTTGGTCGCGGTCGCTCACCATGTCGTTGATGTCGACCAGGGTCACGGCCTCGCCCGCGGCGGAGGCCTGGGAGGCGGTCGCGGTCGCGGCGGCAGAGGTCGACGCGGAGGTCGCGGAGCAGCCGGCCAGGGGCATGACGCCCAGGGCAAGGGCCAGGCCCGCCGCGCAGGCGGCGCGGGCGACGCGCATGGTCACGAGGTTCTTCTCGGCAAAGTTCTTGTTAGAGCTCATTGTTGCTCACCTCGGCATAAGACAGGGAGACTTCCATGTTTCCGTTGCGGCAGCGCAGGTCGTTGAGCATGTCGCGCTCGCTGGCCGTGGCGCGTAGTACAACGTTGTACGTAAGCTTGTAGAGGCTGCCCATGTTGGCGGTCTTGACCTGGCGCAGGTCGCGCTTGATGACGTACTTGTCCAGGACGTCGTCGAAGAGGGCCGTGTAGTCGAGGTCCTCGGGCACGGTGATGCGCAGGGTGCGCTCGAGGTTCGACCTCACGTGCTTCTCGCCTACAACGTTAAACAGGGTGTACGCGCCGCCGATGACCAGCGTGCAGAGAACGGCCAGCGTGAGGTAGCCCATGCCGCAGGCCAGGCCGACGCACATGGCGAGAAAGACGAAGCCGATGTCCTTGGCGCTGCCCGGGATGGAGCGGAAGCGCACGAGCGAGAAGGCGCCGGCCACGGCCACGCCAGCGCCAACGTTGCCGTCCACCAGGCCGATCACGACCGAGACGATGGCGGGCAGGACGGCCACGGTGCAGACGAAGCTCAAGGTATGGCGGCTGCGGACGCTGTAGAGGACGGCCAGGATGAGGCCGCAGACAAGGCCGCAGCCCAGGCAGGCCACAAAGGAGACGAGGTCGAACGACGAGAGAAGGTCGGTCGAGTAGATCGAGGAAAGCATTGCGGGTCCAATCTGTGTGAAGGGGCGGGGCTCGGGGGCTGACGCGCCGGGCTAGGCGACGGTCTGGAAGGCGGGCGCGAAGTGCGAGGGGGCGGCGCTTCTCACCGCGACGAGCTGCGGCTGGCGGGCGATGACGGTATCGACGCCGCGCAGCTGCCAGGCGCGCCCGTACTTCGAGACGCTGGTCTTGGAAAGGCGCATGGCCGATAGCTCGTCGACCAGCCACAGGGGCATGCCGCCGCAGGTCTTGACCTCAAGGATCGACATCGCGGGGTCGATCACGGGGTCGCCCTCGTCCGGGCCGGCAAGCCTCACGTCGTCCCAGCGCACGCGCACGCCGGTGTCGATCGTCAGGCGAAAGTCGCGGTCGGTCGGCGAGTAGAAGGCCACGCGGTCGTAGGCCAGGTAGGCCGTCGGGCGAAGGCCCTCGTAGCGGCGGGCCGTCCAGTCGAGCTCGCGCTCGATCTGGTTCTGGGGCCGGCCGCGGCCCGCGAGCAGCTCGGCCGCGTCGGCGGGCGGCATCTGGGCGCGGCGCTTGTAGACCACGCCGTCGGCCTTCTTCTTGAGCTCGACGAAGACCGGGTCGAAGGGGTGCGGGTCTCCGTAGCAGCGCAGCCGGATCTTCTCCTTGTAGAAGGGGTGCTCGGCCGAGCGGCGGGCGAGCAGGGCCGTCGGGGTGTCGTAGTAGACGTTTCTCACCGTCGAGGGGCCGTGCTCGTCGGCCACCATCGTGTGGTTGACGAGGGCCTCCAGGCGGGCGCGCTGGTCGGGGTTGAGAAGGTACTTGGTCTCGTAGCGCTTGAAGGTGAGCTGTGCGCAGGTCATTGCAACCTCCTTAGGTCAAGGCGCGCGGTTCGCGTCCTTGATTGAGAGATTACAAAGCGCCCCTGAAAATCAGCTTTAGGTAAAGCCGCAGGTAGGAGTTGTGCGTAAAACGTCCCCGAGCCTTTTGGGTAGCTTAAAACGCCCGCGCGCGCCGCGCGAGCCGCGACCCCCTTCCAGGCCGTAGCCCCTTCCGGGTTTGGGCCGATGTTTGTGCCTGGGGGCTTCTCGCTTCTAAAAAAGCGCCGATGTTTGCACGTTCTTCTCGGTTAAGGGAGAAGTTTGCACAAACATCGGCGCGCTTAGGGAGCGGGTCGAGTTGAGGCTAGCTGCGGACGCCCTCGCGGCGGGAGAGCCTCAAGGTCACGAAGACGAGGGCCATGGCCACGAGCGAGAAGCACGCGCCAACGGCTCCGACCTGCGCGATTCCGGGGCCGGACACGACGATGCCGCCCACGAAGGTGCCGAAGGCGATGCCGATGTTGAAGGCCATCGGCTCAAGGGAGCTCGCGAGCGTCAGGGCCTTGGGGTGGCGCAGGCGCGCCGTCTTCATGAACATGCTGATGCAGGGCACCGAGGCCACGTACATGAGAAGCCCCACGCACATGACCAGCGCGAGGCCCGCCGGCATCGCGGCGCCGGCGACCCAAAGTCCCAGCAGGGATGCCGCCTGCAACACGAAGACGGCGAGAAGGGCGCGGATACCAAAACGCGCATCGACCCAACCAGAGATCAGGTTCGACACGAAGCAGACCCCGCCGTAGGCCATGAGGGCCGCGCTGGCAGACATCGCGTCGAGGCCGAGAACCCCCTCGAGGTAGGGCGTGACGTAGCCGTAGAAGACATAGGTCGACCCAACGCCAAAGACAAAGATGCCGATGCAGGTGATGACCTGCGGCTCCTTAAGAAGGCCGGCCTGCTCGGAGAAGGTCGCGGGCTCGTCGGTCGCGCCCTGCTTGGGCAGCACCGCGATCAGGGCCGCGCAGGTCAAGACGGCGAGAACCACCGTCGCCCACAGGGCCACCTGCCAGCCCAGGAACTCGGCCGCGAGCTTGCCCAAAGACGTCGCCAGGACCATCGCGACCGAGAAGGCCGCGTACACGACCGAGATGACCATCGAGGTGCGCCCCGCCCCCATGAGCTCGGGGATGTAGGTCACGCCCACGGCCAAGAAGGCCCCGGACACCGCGCCGATCAACACGCGGCTGGCGAGAAGAACCTCGAAGCTCGGGGCCATCGCCTGCAGCACGTTGGCCGCGCAGAAGATAACCGAGTAGGCGACGAGCAGCTGGAAGCGGCGGAAGCGCCCCGTCGTGAGCGCCAGCACGGGCGTCAGGATCGCATAGGTGATCGCGAAGAAGCTGATCAGCTGGCCTGCCTGGGCAAGCGTCACGCCGTAGTAGTCGGCGATGTCGGGCTCGATGCCGATGACGATGAACTCGGACGCGCCCAGCGCGAAACCGAGGACGACCAGCAAAACGACGCACAGGATGCGGTAGGAACGGCTGAACCCGCCCTCTCCCGCCATGCCCTTCTCGGCGAGACGGGTCTTCTTGGTGCTGCTCACGAAACTAACTCCTTAACGCTCTTCCCTCGAACGCCCCCGGGGCCGTGGCCGCCGGGGGCGCTGTTCATTGCTGTTGGCGCGTGCGGCGCTAGGCCTGGCAAAGCTCGGCGGCCAGCGCGCGCAGCTGCTCCTTTGTAGCATCGTCGACCGCGCCGCGCACGCAAGGCACGGTGGAAAGCACGGTAATGTCGGCGAAAGACTCCAGGCGCTCGCGCATCTTCTTGCCGGCCACGGGCGCCCAGGAGCCGGCCTCGACCAGGCCCACGGTGCGCTTCTGGTAAGCGTGCTCCTCGAGGGTGTGCAGGAAGGTCGCCATGTACGGGAAGACGTCGCCGTTGTAGGTGACGCTGGCCAGCACCAGGCGGTCATAGCGGAAGGCGTCCTCGACGGCCTCGGCCATGTCGTCGCGGGCCAGGTCGAAGAGGGAGGCCTTGACGCCCGCGGCCTCGACCTGCTCGGCGAGGTACTCGGCCGCCTCCTTGGTGTTGCCGTAGACGCTCGCGTAGGCGATGGTCACGCCGGCGTCCTCGGGCTCATAGCTCGACCAGGTGTTGTAGGTCTCCAGGTAGTAGCCCAGGTTCTCGGTCAAGACGGGGCCGTGCAAGGGGCAGATGATCTTAATGTCGAGGCCCGCCGCCTTCTTGAGCACGGCCTGGACCTGGCGGCCGAACTTGCCCACGATGCCAAAGTAGTAGCGCCTGGCCTCGCATGCCCAGCCCTCGGGGTCCTCGACGTCGTTGGCGCCGAACTTTCCAAAGGCGTCGGCCGAGAAGAGCACCTTGTCGGCGGCGTCATAGGAGAAGAGCACCTCGGGCCAGTGGACGTTGGGGGCGCCCACGAAGGCCAGGCTGTGGCCGGCGCCCAGGTCGAGCACGAAGCCCTCCTTGGCGACGACGCGGCGCTCGGCGAAGTCGCAACCAAAATAGGCCTGCATCATCTTGAACGCAGGGGCCGAAGCGACGATCTGCGCGGCCGGGTAGCGCTCGGCGAAGGCCGCGATGCCGGCGGAGTGGTCGGGCTCCATGTGGTGAACGACCAGGTAATCCGGGGTCTTCTCGCCAAGGACAGAGGCGAGGTTGCCCAGCCACTCGTCCACGAAGTGGGCATCGACCGTGTCGGTCACGGCGATCTTCTCGCCGCAGACGACGTAGGAGTTGTAGGCCATGCCGTTCTCGCGCACGTCGTACTGGCCCTCGAAGAGGTCGACGTCGTGGTCGTTCACGCCGATGTAGGCGATGTCCTTGGTGATGTGGGTCTCGATGGTCATGTTCTCCCCTTTCGTATGGGTTTACCTTGCGTTTATTGGTTGGCGAGAAAGGCGCGGTGGCGCGGGTCAGTTACGTCCCCCGGCCCGCGGCCCGGCCCCGCGGCTTCGCGGGCCGCCGCCCTACTCCCCCGCCAGGACCTGGCCGGTGGCGAAGATCTGATCGAGCGCGTCCTCGCCCAGGACCGTGACGCCCAGGGCCTCGGCCTTGTCGAGCTTGGAGCCGGCATTGGCGCCCGCCACGACGTAGCTCGTCTTCTTCGAGACCGAGCCCGCGACCTTGGCGCCCATCGCCTTGAGGCGCGCACCGGCGTCGGCGCGGCCGTACTTCTCCAGCGTACCGGTAAGGACGAAGGTGAGACCGGCCAGGGTCTGCGGGACCTCGTCGCCCGTCTGGGGCTCCTCGAGAAGGACGCCCGCGGCGGCCAGGCGCCCCACGACCTCGACGTTCTTCTCGACCGCGAAAAAGTCCTCGACCGAGGCCGCGATCTTGGGACCCACGCCGTCTACCTGGGCGATCTCATCGGCCGTGGCCTCCATCAGCGCCTGCATGGAGCCAAAGCGCTTGGCGAGAAGCCCGGCCACGTTGGCGCCCACCAGGCGGATGCCCAGGCCAAACAGGACGCGCGAGAGGCCGCGGCCCTTGGACTCCTCGACCTGCGCCATGACCTTCTTGGCGATGACCTTGCCCACGACGATGTCGTCGCCGTCGACGGACTGGCGGCCGACGGATACCTGGGCCAAAGCGTCCTCGGTCAAGACGTCGTAGAAGTCGGCCACGTCGCGAAGAAGCCCGTCGTCGACCATGTGGTTGATGATCTCGACGCCCAGGCCGTCGATGTCCATGGCGCCGCGCGAGCCCCAGTGGATCAGGCGCTCCGTCGCCTGCGCGGGGCAGTCGATCGAGACGCAGCGGTAGGCCACCTCGCCCTCCTCGCGCACGACGCGCGCGCCGCACGAGGGGCAGAACTCGGGCATCTGGAACTCGACGGCGTCGGCCGGGCGCAGGTCAAGCACAGGGCCCACGACCTCGGGGATGACGTCGCCCGCCTTGTGGACGACGATGGTGTCGCCCACGCGCACGTTCTTGCGGCGGATCTCGTCGATGTTGTGCAAGGTCGCGCGGGCGATCGTGGAGCCGGCGACCAACACCGGGTCGAACTCGGCGACCGGGGTCAGGACGCCGGTGCGCCCCACCTGCACGCGGATCTGGCGAAGGACCGTGCGCTTCTCCTCGGGCGGGAACTTAAAGGCGATCGCCCAGCGCGGCGCGCGGGCGGTGAAGCCCAGGGCGGCCTGGTCGGCGAAGGAGTCGACCTTCACGACGACGCCGTCGATGTCGTAGTCGAGCTCCTCGCGCCGGGCCAGCGCGTCCTCGCAAAAGGCGTGGACCTCGGCGGCGCTCACGCAGCGGCGGGCGTTGGGGTTGACCGAGAAGCCGCAGCTCCCCAGCCACTGCAAGAACTCCCACTGAGAAGAGACGGACAGCGGCGCCTCGTCTGCCACGGCGTAGATGAAGGTCTCGAGGTCGCGATGGGCGGTCACGCGCGGGTCCTTCTGGCGAAGGCTGCCGGCGGCGGCGTTTCGCGGGTTGGCGAAGGGCTCGCGGCCGGCGGCGTCGGCGTCCTCGTTCAAGCGCACGAAGCTGTGCTTGGGCATGTAGACCTCGCCGCGGACCTCCACGGTGAGGCCCAGGCCCGCGCCCTCGACCTTCTCGCGCCCGGCGGCCGAGAGCTCGTGCGGCACGTCGGCGATCGTGAGGACGTTGGCCGTGACGTTCTCGCCGGTGGTGCCGTCGCCGCGGGTGGCGGCGCGAACGAACTGGCCGTCGCGGTAGCTCAGGGCCACGCCCAGGCCGTCGATCTTGAGCTCGCAGGTGTAGGCGACCGGGTGCGCGGCCGAGGCGCCCAGGGCATCCTCGGTGCGGCGCAGCCACTCGTCGAGCTCGGCGAGGTCCATGGCGTCGTCCATCGAGTACATGCGCGCGGCGTGGGTCACCGGCTCGAACTGCTCGTCGACGTAGCCGCCCACGCGCTGGGTGTAGGAGTCGGGCGTGACGAGCGAGGGATAGGCGCGCTCGAGGCCCTGCAGCTCGACGAGCAGGCGGTCGAACTCGGCGTCGGTCACCTGCGGCTTGTCCAAGGCGTAGTAGCTGTAGGCGTAGGTGTTGAGAAGACGGTTGAGCTC
>CAVAUD010000011.1:0-12505 GCA_963591565.1 bacterium | reverse complement strand
TCTTCTCGCCAGCCATAGGTCTCCAATCAAATAAAGCCCAGGTAAAGGGGCTGTCATGGTATGTGTCGCGGCCGCCGCGGAATCGCGGGCCGCACGGGTTTCTCGCCTAGAAATCATACGCAACAATGACCGGTCCCATGCCCTGCGCAACCCTTCTGGGCAAAAAAGGCGCAACCCCGCGAAGGGTCGCGCCCAAGGCCCCGCGCCAGGCCGGCGCGGCATGTGTCTAAGGCCCGCGTTAGGCCATCGCGCACTCGTAGTCGGCGGCGCGCACGGCGGCGAGAAGGTCCTCGTCGGCCACGCCCTCGGCGCAGGTCACCGTGGCGGTCCCGGCCTCGAGGCTCACCTCGACGGCCGTGACGCCGGCGACGCCGCTCAGGGCCTCGCTCACGTGCTTCACGCAGTGCTGGCACATCATGCCCTCTACCTTCAGGGTCTTCTCCATGGTGTTCTCCTTTACGTTCGTGACTTGCGCGACGGGAACCGCCCCGTCGTTTTCCTCGGCGAGAAGCACGGGCGCGCTCGCCGTCGTTGCCTTGTCCAAAGATACCTCGCTGGGCTTCCAGCGGCGCAGGCGAAGGGCGTTGCCCACCACAAAGACCGAGGAGAAGCCCATCGCCGCCGCGCAGAACATCGGGTTCAACGTTATACCTACGCCCACCAGCACGCCCGCGGCCACGGGGATGCAGATCGAGTTGTAGAAGAGCGCCCAGAAGAGGTTCTGCTTGATGTTTCGCATCGTGGCGCGCGAGAGCTCGATCGCGGTCGCGACGTCGGCGGCGTCGGAGCGCATGAGGACGATGTCGGCCGAGCTGATGGCCACGTCGGTACCGGCGCCGATCGCGATGCCGATGTCCGCGCGGGCCAGGGCCGGCGCGTCGTTGATGCCGTCGCCGACCATGGCGACCTTGTGGCCGGCCGCCTTGAGCTCGCGGACCTTGAGCTCCTTTTGGTCGGGCAGGACACCTGCGATGACCTCGTCGATCCCCACGGCGGCGGCAACCGCGGCGGCCGTCTTGGGGGCGTCGCCGGTGAGCAGCAGCGTCTTGATGCCGGCCTCGCGAAGGCGGGCGACGGCCGCGGCGCTCGTGGGGCGCACGGGGTCGGCCACGGCGACCATGCCCAGAAGGCGGCCGGCGCGGGCGAAGTAGAGGGCCGTGCGGCCGAGGTCGGCGGCCTTCTCGGCTGCCTGGGCAACCGCCGCGACGTCGATGCCGTTGTCCGCCATAAGGCGGGCGTTGCCGGCGAGAACGGCGTCGGCCCCCACCCGGGCGACGAGGCCGCCGCCGGGGACCTGGCGGAAGTCGTCGACGCGCAGGGACTCCTCGCCCGTCTCCGCTGCGGCGAGGCGCTCGTCGGCCCAGGCGCAGACGGCCGCGGCCAGCGGGTGCTCGCTCTTGCGCTCAAGCGAGACGGCCAAACCAATAAGCTCCTGCTCAGAGGCACCGTTCGCAAGCACGGCCTCACAGACGCGGGGCTTGCCCTCGGTGATGGTGCCCGTCTTGTCGAAGACCACGTAGTCGAGGTCGCAAGCGGTCTCAAGCGACTCGGCCGACTTGATGAGGATGCCGTGCGCCGCACCCCGGCCCGTGCCCACCATGATGGCCGTGGGCGTGGCCAGGCCCAGCGCGCAGGGACAGCTGATGACCAGGATCGAGATCGCGTGGTTCAAGGCCGTCGCGAAGTCGCCCGCGATGACCATCCACACCGCGAACGTCACCGCGGCGATCGCCATGACGACCGGGACAAAGACGCCCGCGATCTTGTCGGCCATGCGCTCGATGGGGGCCTTGGAGCTCGTGGCCGCGTCGACCAGGCGGATGATGCCGGCCAGGGTCGTGTCCTCGCCCACCGCGCGGGCCTCCATGACAAACCAACCGCTGGTAGCGGTCGTGGCGCCCGTGACCTTGTCGCCCGCGGCCTTCTCCACGGGGAGGGGCTCGCCGGTAAGGGCGCTCTCGTCGATCGAGGCCGAGCCGTCGAGAAGGACGCCGTCGACCGGCACCGCCTCGCCGGCGCGCACCACGACCTGGTCGCCCACCTGGACGTCCTGGGTCAAGACCTCGGTCTCCTGGCCGTCCACCAGGACGCGGGCGGTCTTGGGCGCGAGGTTCATGAGCGACGTGATGGCGTCGGTCGTCTTTGCCTTGGAGCGCGCCTCGAAGTATTTGCCCAGGTCGATGAGGGCAAGAATGAGGCCTGCCGAGTCAAAGTACAGCCCGTGCATCGCCGCGTGGGCCGCCTCCATGTCCATCGCGCCAAAGGCCCAGGCCATCTGGTAGAGGCTCACCAGGCTGTAGGCGAAGCTCGCGGCCGAGCCCACGGCGATCAGCGAGTCCATGTTGGGCGAGAGGTGCGCCAGCGTCTTGAAGCCCACGATGAAGTAGCGGCGGTTGATGAAGAGGATCGGCGCGCACAGGATGAGCTGCGTGAGCGCGGCGGCCATCATGCCGCCCATGCCGTCGAGGCCCGGGACCTCGGGCCAGCCGAGCATCGGCCCCATGGCGATGTAGAAGAGGGGCACAGCCAGGACAAGAGACGCCACCAGCTCAATAAAGCGCTGGTGGATGGCGTCTTTCGCGGCCTTGCCGGGATCTGCGGGGGCGGCCGCGGCAGCCTTCGCCGCGCGGCGGGTCGCGCCGTAGCCGGCCTTCTCGATCGCCTCCACGACGGCCGCCGCGGTCTTCTCGCCGCCGTCGTAGTCGAGCTCCATCGAGTTCTTGAGCAGGTTCACGTTAGCGGCCATCACGCCGTCGACCCCTGCCGCGGCCTTCTGCACGCGCGACGAGCACGCGGCGCAGGTCATTCCCTGGATATCAAAGGTTTCCTTCACGGCTTCCCCTTACATGAACTTCTTGAAGAGGCCCATGACCTCCTCGGTCACCTCGGTGTCGCCGGCCTGGATGCGCTCGACGACGCAGGTGTTGAGGTGGTCCTGCATGACCTCGCGCGAGATCGCCTTGACGGCCGACTCGACGGCGGCGAGCTGCGTGAGGACGTCTCCGCAGTAGCGATCCTCCTCGACCATGGTCTTGATGCCGTTGAGCTGCCCGATCGCTCGGTTGATGCGCTTCGTGACGTCGGTCTTCATGTCGGCCGAGCGCGGCGTGTTCTTGTGAGCCGCGCAGTGGCAGCAGGTCTTCTTCTCCTCGCCCATCGCGAGTCCTTTCTGTGCGTGGCGATACCCCCACAGGGTATTTTCTCCGCATCAGACTATACCCCTATGGGGTATCGAGTCAACACGCCTGCGTGGTGATTTTCCTCCAACCGTCACCTGTCGCAGCCCTATCCTGGGCAAACGCCAAATTGGATTCCGGATGGAGGAAGTTTTACTCCGCACCCTCAAGTACCGCCAATTAATGTCCGGTGCAACGGGTACCCTTAACTCATCTAGTTAAGGAGGCCCCATGGCAGAGATTCAGTGCCCGCACTGCGGCAAGAGCTTCACCGTCGACGAGTCGCACTACGCAAACATCGTCAAGCAGATCCGTGACAAGGAGTTCGAGAAGGAGCTGGCAGAGCGCCTGCGCCTGGTTGAGGAGAAGAACGCCGCCGACCTGGCGGCCATCGTCGCCAAGACGCGCGAGGAAAGCCGAGACGAGCTCGAGAGCGCCCGTCAGCAGCTTGCCGACGCCCAGCAAAAGGCCGAGCTCGAGGCCACGCAGCTGCGCGCGCAGGCCCAGGCCAAGGAGGCCGAGCTGCGCCAGAAGTCCCAGGACGCCCAGGCCAAGCTCGAGCGCGAGGCCCGCGAGCGCGAGGCGACAAGCCAGACTACCATCGCGTCCTTGAAGGCCCGTCTCGAGGAGTCCGACAGGTCCTTCCAGATCCAAAAGGACCTGGCCGTCCAAAAGGCCGTCGGCGAGAAGGACCTTAAGATCACGGCCCTGCAGGCCCAGGTCGACAACACGAAGCTCGAGAAGAAGCAGGTCGAGGCCAGCCTCAGGCAGCAGCTCACCGAGAAGATGGCCTACAAGGACCAGACCATCCGCGACAAAGAGGACGAGATCGAGCGCCTGCGCAACCAGCGCAGCCGCCTTTCGGTCAAGCTCATCGGCGAGACGCTCGAGCAGCACTGCGAGATGGAGTTCAACCGCGTGCGCATGATGGCCTTCCCGCACGCCGAGTTCCACAAGGACAACGAGGTCGTCGACGGCACCAAGGGCGACTACGTCTTCCGCGAGATGGACGACTCCGGGGTCGAGATCGTCTCGATCATGTTCGACATGAAAAACGAGGACGACAACTCGACCAACCGCAAGAAGAACGAGGACCACTTGAAGAAGCTCGACAAGGACCGCCGCGACAAGGGCTGCGAGTACGCGGTTCTCGTCTCGACCTTGGAGCCCGAGAGCGACCTCTACAACTCGGGCATCGTCGACGTCTCCTACCTCTACCCCAAGACCTACGTCATCCGCCCGCAGTTCTTCCTGCCGCTCATCTCGCTGCTGAGAAACGCCGGGCTTAACGCCGTCTCTGCACGTCAAGAGCTTGCCGAGATTCGCCAGCAGAACATCGACATCACCAACTTCGAGGAGAAGCTCGAGAAGTTCAAGAACGACTTTGGCAAGAACTACGAGCTGGCCAGCAAGCGCTTTGGCACGGCCATCGACGAGATCGACAAGTCGATCGACCACCTGCAGAAAGTCAAGGACGCGCTCGTCAACTCCGAGCGCCAGCTGCGCCTGGCCAACGACAAGACCGACCGCCTGACGATCCGCAAGCTCACACACGGCAACCCGACAATGAAAGCGAAATTCGACGAGGCACGCGAAAGCAGGAAGAGCCTAGGCGCGGGTAGCGACGACGGCACAGAAGAGTAGACCTGGGAGGATGCCGAGGGAAGGGGCGGGGTTTTCTCTCCAGACTCAGCGCTCGCTACGCTCGCTCGCTGTCGCGATTCGCCTGGAGAGAAAACCCCGCCCCTTCCCCAAGTTCGAGCTCCCCCTCAAACAAAAAAGGGGAATCGCAGTTGCGACTCCCCCACTTACGGTTGGTTAATTCTATTAGCTAGCAACTATATAAATATCTAAATTAAACGACAGAGTCAGGACCCGTATTTTCCCTTTCTCTATCTCGGACGACATCGACGAGAACCCCCGAGGCGGAGAACCCGGAGTCAACCTATCTGGTTAGCAGAGGTTTTCTGGTCTTGTCAGCGGCGAATCGCGCCAGCGAGCGAGCGCAGCGAGCGCTGAGCCGAGGACAAGACCAGAAAACCTCATGAGCCAGGAAGCCGTTAACCCTTAGTTACCGTATCCGTAGCCCCTCCCGTTGCCACCGTACCCGTTAGTGTTCTGCTGCTGTTGCTGCTGCATCCACTGCTGGAACAGCTCGGTCCAGCTATCGGTGTTGTTGGTGTTCGTGTTGTTGTTCTGGTTCTGGTAGCTGTTGATGTCGTTCGTGGTGGTCTGCTGCTTCTGGAGCTCCTCGTCGGAGTCGAGGGTCACCGTGAAGGTCTTCTCGCTGCTGCCGCGCATGACGGTCACGGTGATGGTGTCGCCGATCTCGTGGGAGCGAACGGCCAGGATGACGCCGTCGGCCGAGGTGATCTGCGTGCCGTCGATGCCGGTGATGATGTCGCCGACCTCGATGCCCGCCTCGGCGGCCGGGCCGTTCTCGGTGACCTCGGCCACGTAGGCGCCCTGGCTCACGGACAGCTTGTTGGCCTTGGCGTTCTGCGAGTTGACCGTCTGCATGGACACGCCGATGTGGGCGTGGGTGACCGTCTCGCCGGCGACGATCTTCTTGGCGACGGACACGGCGTAGTTGCCCGGGATGGCAAAGCCGATGCCCGCGAAGCTCTCGGTGTCGGAGGAGTACAGGGTGCAGATGCCGATCAGCTTGCCCTCGTCGTCGACGAGCGCGCCGCCGGAGTTGCCCGGGTTGATCGCGGCGTCGACCTGGATGAGGTTGGTGTAGAGGGTGTTGCCAGAAGTGCTGGTAGACAGCGTGTTGCGGGTAAGCGCGCTCACGATGCCCTGCGAGACGGACTGCTCAAGGCCAAAGGGGCTGCCCACGGTCATGACCCAGTCGCCCACCTGGACGCTCGACGAGTCGCCGACCTCGATCGGGGTCACGGAGTCGCCGTTGAGGTCGATGTGGATAACGGCCAGGTCGCTCGAGGAGTCGGAGCCCAGAAGGGTCGCGTCGTAGGTCTTGCCGTTGAGGGTCACGGTGATGGAGTCGGCGTCCTCGATGACGTGGTAGTTCGTGATGATGTTGCCGTCGGTGTCGAGAACCACGCCCGAGCCCAGGCCCGAGGAGCCCGACGACGTGACGTTGACGGTGCAGACGGAGGGCAGCGCCTTGGCCGCGACCGCGGTGGCCGTCGTGGTCGACTCGTTGGCGGTGCTGATCGTGATGTTCTGCGAGTTGCCGGTCGACAGGGTCGTCGTGGTCTTGCCGATGACGCCCGTGCCGTACAGCACGCCCACGAGCAGGCCCGCGCCCACGACGCCGCCGAGAAGACCCGCGGCGACGGCCTTCAGGCCCTTGTTGGAGCGCTTGGGCTTCTCGGGCTCGGGCTCGTAGGGCACGAAGCCCGGCTCCTGCCCGGGGATGGGCGGCACAAAGGCCGTGTGACGAGCGGCCGTGGGCTGCTCGGCCGTGGGCTGGTCATCGCCGTAGGGCGGCTGCGGGGTGTAGTTGTTCTCGTCCATGATCTTCTCCCTTGGAATATCTGAGGCACGAGCTCGTGTCGGCTTTACGTTGTTGACTGTACCCCAACCGGCGCGGGTCAAAGCGTCGCCGCCCGCATGACACAAGGCGGGCACTAGGCTTTTTCCTTCCTGAAAAGCACTTTGACCCAACCTTAAAGCCCAGGTGAGAAGCCCAGCGCGGCGGCCCCGTGCGATTTCGCGCTTGCCGGCAATCACGCCTTACGATTCGACGGTTATGGGAAGTTCTGGGCCCGCGAACCGTACGTTTTGACGGTTATGGGAACCAAAATCTTCCGACAAGCGTCAAAACGTCCGATCAGCCTTCCCATAACCGTCGATTTCAAAGGCCGAGAAGCCCAGCGCGGCGGCGCGTCCTCGCGGCATAAAAAATCCCCGGCGAGAAGATCGCCGGGGATCGAAGTCGCAAACTCGCGAAAACCGCCTACACGCGGAAGAGGTAGCCGACGCCGCGGATGGTGACCACGTGGCTGGCGACCTGCGGGCCCACCTTCGAGCGCACACGACGGATGTGGACGTCGACGGTACGGGTGCCGCCGCAGTACTCGAAGCCCCAGACGCGGTGCAGCAGCGTCTCGCGCGAGTAGGCGCGCGACGGGTGCGTGGCCAAGAAGCTCAGCAGCGAGTACTCCATCAAGGTGAGGTCGACGGGCTTGTCGTCGATGTAGACCTGGTAGGTGGCCAGGTTGATGGTCATGTTGTCGACGGTGACGATGTCTGCCGGGGCGCTCTCCTCGCCGGGCCACAGAAGAAGCGTCGCGCGCATCTCGAGCTCGGCCGCGCTGGCAGAAGAGACGATGAAGTCGTTCTTGCCCTGCATCGGCATGTGCAGAGAAGAGAGCTTCTCGGCGTCCTGGACAAAGAGCATCGGGATGAAGCCGTTCTCGGCCACGTAGGCGTCGACCGCGTTGTGGGTCTCTTGGCTCATGCCCTCGCCGTCGAAGATAATGAGGTCGAACTCGTGGCCAGAGGACGCGGCCTGCGAGAACGTGGCCTCGTTGGCGAGCGCGATGGAAACGTCGATGGAGTGAGAGAGCTCACGCATGCGATCGTGCAGGCGGGTGGTCGCCGATATGAGCAGGATGTTTTTGTGATGCACCCTTGTGCCCCCTGAATTTAGACAAATATTTGCAAGAAGATTACCATATGACCTGCGCTTAGTTACCGTGAGTTTTAAAAAAGCAAAACAGGGATAACAAGCGAGAAGGGCGCGGAGGCCACATCGGCTCCGCGCCCTTCTCTGTCGGTCTGCGTCCCGGGCGTGCGCCCGGGAGTCTCGGCTTCTTCTCGCCTAGTCGATCGAACCCAGGAACTCGGCCGTGCGGGGGTTCTTGGGGTGGTCGAAGACGTCGGCCGGGATGCCCTGCTCGACGATGACGCCGTCCTCCATGAAGACGACGCGGTCGGCGACGTCGCGGGCAAAGCCCATCTCGTGTGTGACGACGATCATGGTCATGCCCGAGTTCTCGGCCAGATCACGCATGACGTCGAGGACGCCGCGCACGAGCTCGGGGTCAAGCGCCGAGGTCGGCTCGTCGAAGAGCAGCACGTTGGGGTGCATGGCCACGGCGCGCGCGATCGCCACGCGCTGCTGCTGGCCGCCCGAGAGCTGGCCGGGCTTGAAGTCGGCGCGGTCGGCGAGGCCCACGGCCGCGAGCTGCTTCATGGCCTCGGCGGCGGCCTCCTCCTTGCCCTTCTTGAGCACCTTGACCTGGCCGATCATGACGTTTTCCTTGGCCGTGAGGTGCGGGAAGAGGTTGAACTGCTGGAAGACCATGCCCACGTCGCGGCGCAGCTTGTTGACGTCGGCGACGGACTTGCCCGTGATCTCCTCGTCCTCGATCAGGATGTGGCCGGCCGTCGGGGTCTCGAGCAGGTTCACGCAGCGCAGCATGGTCGACTTGCCCGAGCCGGAGGGGCCGAGAACCACGACGACCTCGCCGGGCCACACGTTGAGGTTGACGTCGCGCAGGACGAGCGTCTCGCCAAAGCTCTTGTTGAGGTGCTCGATGCGAACGATCGGGTGCTCGCCGGGGGTGAAGTGGTGGTTGGTGAGGCCCTGGTCGGCCGCGTAGGCTGTGGCGGCGGCCTCATCTGCGGGCATCGGCGCCGGCGCGTCGACCGGCGCTGCGTGAAGGTGCAGCTTCTTAGTGGGCATTGGGAACCCCCTTCTTAAAGTCGCGGCGACGCGGCTTGCGGGTCTCGCGCGAAAGGCCGGACTCGGAGGCGGCCATCCTCTCCTCCACGATGCCGACGACCTTGATCAGCGGCAGCGTGACGATGAGGTAGAAGATACCCGCGGCCACGTACGGCGTAATGTTGCCGGTCACGGTCGTGAGGTTCTTCGAGAACATCATGAGCTCCATGACGCCCACCGAGGACAAAAGCGACGTGTCCTTGAACGCGGTGATGAAGTCGCTGGTCACCGTGGGGATCACGCGGCGGACGGTCTGCGGCAGGATGACCGAGAACATCGTCTGGACGTAGCTCATGCCAAGCGAGCTCGCCGCCTCGTACTGGCCGCGCGGGATCGACTGGATGCCGGCGCGGAAGATCTCGGCGAGATAGGCCGAGGAGTTCACGGCCATGACGATGATGCCCAGAAGGTTGTTGTCGATGTTGATGCCGACCATCGGCAGGCCAAAGAACATGATGTAGATCTGCAGGAACAGAGGCGTGCCGCGCAGGATGTTGATGTAGACCACGGCGACGGCACGGAAAAGGCGGTGCTTCGAGATCTTGAGCAGGGCGAACAACAGGCCCAGCGCGATGGCAAACGGGTAGCTCGCGATGACGATGCCCAGGCACAGGACCCAGCCGGGCGCCAAAGACGAGAAGGACGTGACCAGAAGCTGCGGCTTGAGGAACATGCCGAGGAACTGGTTGGAGTTCCAGGCAGCGACCCAGGGCTGCTCGTCCAGCCAGTTCACGATCTTTTGCAGCGGCGTGTTGGCGATGACGGTGATCGAGGGCGAGGCGGGAAGGCTCGTCTCGGCGCCGGCCTCGGTCGTGTAGGAGCCGGCTACCTGGTAGTCTCCGCCGTCCGCGGGAAACATCATGTTCGAGATCTCCAGGCGAAGCAGCGACCCTGCCGGGATTGCCTCGGAGAACGTGAGGGTGATCGAGTTGCCCGCGGGCTTGGCCTCGCCGTCGATGGAGATGCGCGTCAGGCCCTCAAGGACGGTGATGCGCGAGGTCGACGCGTCGAAGGAGGCGCCCTCGGGCAGCTCCAGCGTGACCGAGGTCACCGACTCGCCCTCCTCGACGGTGCCCTCCCAGGTCAGGCGCGTCTCCATGGCGCCGATGACGCCGGAGCCGCCGTCCTCGTTGGGCTTGGCCGTGGCCTTGTCGCAGGTCAAGGCAAGGGCCTGCGAAGGCATGGCGAGAAGGACGGCGAACAGCGCGGCCACGACCGCGGCCGCCAGCCTCCCTTTGCCCCTAGCTCTTAGACAACCCATAGGTTCTCCTCGCTTAAAAACAGGCGGGGCCCTCGTACGCGCAAGGGCCCCGCGAGGTACATGCTGATAATCGAAGGCGCGGCCGGGTGGCCGGCGCCTTGTCTTAACGTGGGGCGGCGAGCCTTAGATCTCGGAGCCGAACCACTTGAGCTTGAGCTGCTTCATGGTGCCGTCGTCCTCGAACTCGCTCAGCGCGGAGCTGATGGCGAGGTTCAGGGCGCCGTTGTTCTTAGCGACGGCGATGCCGTACTGCTCGCCCGTCGCGATCTCCTTGGCGACCTCGAGGTCGGAGAAGGACTGGGTGAGCATGTAGGAGGCCACGGGCAGGTCGATGACCATGGCGTCGTAGAGGCCGGTGGAGACGCCGGTGAGGGCGGCGGTCACGTCGTCGAGGGGCACGCGCTCGCAGGCGGTGAGGTTCTCGGTGATCCACTCGTCGCCGGTGGTGCCGGACTGGCAGGCGACCTTCTTGCCGGCGGCGTTGAGGCTCTCCTCGGTCTCGCCGGAGTCCTTCTTGACGATGATGGCCTGGTTGGAGTCGAGATAGGCGCTGGTGAAGTCGACCTCCTTCATGCGGTCGTCGGTGATGGTGATGCCGGCGATGGCGACGTCGCACTTGCCGCCCTGCTTGACCAGGGGAACGAGGGTGTCGAACTTCTGGTTGGGCAGGTAGGAGGCCTCGAGGCCGAGCTTCTCGGCGACGGCCTTGATGAGGTCGACGTCGAAGCCCACGGGCTCGCCGGTCTTCTCGTCCATGTACTCGAAGGGGGCGAAGCCCAGCTCGGCGGCGACGGTCAGCTTGCCCTCCTCGACGAGCTTGTACTCGTCGGAGACGGCCTCGTTCACGACGTCGGTCACGCCGGTGGAGATGTTGTCGGCGGTGGTGGCGCCCTTCTGGCCGGAGTTGCAGCCGGCGAGAACTGCGCCGGAGGCGACGGTGGCGGCACCAAAGAGGAACTGGCGGCGGGAAAGGTTCATAAGTGATGCTCCTTGGTTCAATTGGTTATACAAACCCCATAAGTATAGACGAAAGACGCCCAGATAAAGGGCGCCTTTCAGGGTTCGTTAAATCGTGGTGCCGAACCACTTGATCTCAAGCTCGTCGAGGCTGCCGTCGCTCTCGAGCTCGGCCAGGGCCTTGTTGATGGCCTTGGTGAGCGCCGGGTTGTCCTTCGAGACGACGATGGCGTATTGCTCGCCGGTGGGGATCTCGACCGAGACCTCGCAGTCCTTGAAGGAGTTGGTGCAGAGGTAGCTCATGACGGGCAGGTCGGCAACGCAGGCGTCGTAGAGGCCGGTCGAGACGCCGGTCACCGAGGTCACGGGGTCGTCGAGCGGCACGATGGTGGCCTTGGGCAGGTTCTCGCGGGCCCAGGCCTCGCCGGTCGTGGCGGTCTGGCAGGTGACCTGGACGCCCTCGGCGTTCAGGGCCTCGACAGTGGTCTTCTCGGCGCCGGTCTTGACGACGATGCCCTGGTTGGAGTCGATGTAGGGATCGGTGAAGTCGATCTCCTTCTTGCGGTCGTCGGTGATGGTGAAGTTGGAGACGCCCACGTCGGCCTTGCCGCCCGCCTTGATGAGGGGGATGAGGGTCTCGAACTTCATCTGGGGCAGGTACTCGCAGGTGAGGCCGAGCTTGCCGGCGATCATGTCGAGGAGGTCGACCTCGAAGCCCTTGGCGACGCCGTCCTCCATGTAGTCGAAGGGCGGGTTGGCGATATCGGAGGCGACGAGGAGCTTGCCGTCCTGGACCAAGGTGTAGGAGGCGTCGTCGGTGGTGGCGGCGCTGGTGGAGGCGGAGCTGCTGCTCGAGGAAGAGCCGCCGGAGTTGCAGCCAATAAGGGCCAGGGTCGCGGCCGCGCCGGCGACGCATCCCAGGAAGCTACGGCGATCGAGCGAGTTGTTGGTGTTCATGGTGGCCTCCTGGGGACGCGGTTTTATGTGGTGGGGTGATGCTGATTCCCAGTCTCCCCCAGCGTACGCGCGCTGCCAAGAAGGCCGCGCCTTCTCTTTACCCGATTGTCACCGGCTGTTCACGAACCCCGACACCATGAACTCTGACTTTTCGCACTTTAAATCCGGGTTGGGTGAGTAGCCCGGGGATTTGGTTCCCGGCCAACTGGGCAAACGTCGGTTCCAACGGGGCGGCTACTTGGCGAGTCGAGTTTTAATGTGCGAAAAGTCAGAGTTCGTTACGTCAAGCGCGCCGAAGCACCCCTAAACAGGCGCCGTGACAGCAAAACCCGCCGCCCGGGCGCGCCCGGGCGGCGGGTTTCGACTCAATCGAAGGTCAGCGGCCTAAAGCCTAGTAGCCGCCATAGTAGTGCTCGCGCTCCCAGTCGGTGACCGCGGTGCAGTAGTCGTTCCACT
>CAVAUD010000010.1:0-31220 GCA_963591565.1 bacterium | reverse complement strand
CCGGAGGGTACAGTGCGTTACGCTACGCGCCCATCTCCGCCTTGGCCAGCTTGAGCTGCTCGGCCACCGCCTCGTGCCCGGTGCCGCCAAAGGTCGTGCGGGCGCGGGCGATGCCCTCGGGGTCGAGGTCCTTGGCGATGTCGTCGTCAAACAGCTCGCTCGCCGCACGGAACTCCTCGGCCGTCAGGTCCTCGAGGCCCTTGCCGTTCTTCTCGCAATAAAGGACCAGCTCGCCCACGACGCGGTGCGCCTCGCGGAACGGCATGCCCTTCTTGGCCAGGTAATCGGCCACGTCGGTCGCGGCGGTGAAGCCGGTCTTGGCCTGGGCCAGCATGACGTCGGCGTTGACCGTCATGGTCTCCAGCATGCCCGAGGCGATCTCCATGCAGTCGGACAAGGTCTTGGCCGCGTCGATCGGGCCCTCCTTGCACTCCTGCAGGTCCTTGTTGTAGGCCAGCGGCAGCGACTTCATGGTGGTGAGAAGGGCCATCAGGTCGCCGTAGACGCGGCCGCACTTGCCGCGGGTGAGCTCGGCGAAGTCGGGGTTCTTCTTCTGCGGCATGATCGACGAGCCGGTCGAGTAGGCGTCGGACAACGTGATGAAGCCGAACTCGGTGGAGCTCCACAGCACGATCTCCTCGCACAGGCGCGACAGGTGCATCATGCTGACGCTGCACGCGTACTCGAGGTCAAGCAGGTAGTCGCGGTCGGACACGGCGTCCAGCGAGTTGGGGATGGCGCGCGAGAAGCCGAGAAGCTCCGTCGTGCGCTGGCGGTCCAGCGGGTAGGTCGTGCCGGCCAGGGCCGCGGCGCCCAGCGGGTTGGCGTCGGCGGCGTCCAGGGCCGCGGCCAGGCGCTTGTGGTCGCGGGTGAACATCCAGAAGTAGGCCAGCATGTGGTGCGAGAAGAGCACCGGCTGGGCGTGCTGCAGGTGGGTGTAGCCGGGCATCACGACGTCGAAGTTCTTCTCGGCAACGTCAATCAAGGTGCGGCGCAGGGCGTCGTTTCCGTCGAGAAGGTGCTGGCAGAGCTCCTTGGCGTAAAGGCGGATGTCGGTCGCGACCTGGTCGTTGCGGGAGCGGCCGGTGTGCAGGCGCGCGCCCGGGGTGCCGATGTTGCGCGTGAGGGCGCCCTCGACGGCCATGTGGATGTCCTCGTCGTTGACGTCCCAGGCAAACTCGCCGCGCTCGATCTGGCCGGCGATGTCGGCCAGGCCCGCGTCGATGGCGGCCTGGTCGTCGTCGCTGATGATGCCCTGCTCGGCCAGCATCTTGGCGTGCGCGCGGCTTCCCGCGATGTCCTGCTGGGCCATGGCCTTGTCGACCTCAAGCGACGCGCCGAACTCCTGGGTAAAGGCGTCGACGCCCTTCTCAAACCTGCCGCCCCAAAGAGCCATTGAGCTCCCCTTTCATCGAAAAACGCGGCGCGCCCGGACAGCACCGGACGCGCCGCTCACTCACATTAGATTACCAGGTCGCGCCTTAGTCGACCGGGGTCAGGCCGCTCTTGGGGCCCTGGACCTTGGACCAGGTCTGGGACTCGAGGCCGTGCAGGTCGATGAAGCCGCGGGAAGCGGTGTGATCGAAGGTGTCGCCCTCGTCGTAGGTGGCCAGGCCGTAGTCGTAGAGGCTGTAGGGAGAGCGCATGCCGTCGACGAACAGGCCGCCCTTGCAGAGCTTGATGCGCACGTCGCCGGTGACGAACCTCGAGGTGAAGTCGTTGTAGGCGTCGATGGCGAGCTTAGCCTGGGAGAACCACAGGCCGTTGTAGACCAGGTCGGCCCACTGCTCGTCGAGCTCGCGCTTGGTCTTCTGGGTGTTGACGTCCAGGCACATCTGCTCCATGGTCTCGTGGGCCTGGATGAGCAGAAGGGCGCCCGGGCACTCGTAGCACTCGCGGGACTTGATGCCCACGACGCGGTTCTCGACCATGTCGATGCGGCCAAAGCCGTTGCGGCCGGCGATCTCGTTGGCCTTGATGATCAGCGAGAGGATGTCCATCTCCTCGCCGTTGATGGCGCTGGGGATGCCCTCCTTGAAGGAGATGACGACGGTCTCGGGCTCGGCGGGGCAATCCTCGAGGTTGGCGGTCATCGTCCAGATGTCCGCGGGAGGCTCGTTCCAGGTGTCCTCAAGGACGCCGCACTCGATGGCGCGGCCCCACAGGTTGTCGTCGATGGAGTAGGGCTTCTTCTTGGTGGTGGGCACGGGCACGCCGTTGGCCTCGGCCCACTCCATCTCGGAGTCGCGGGTGGTCAGGTCCCAGACGCGCACGGGAGCGATGATCTCGAGGCTGGGGTCGAGGGCGCGGATCTCGGTCTCGAAGCGCACCTGGTCGTTGCCCTTGCCGGTGCAGCCGTGGGCGACGTACTTGGCGCCGTACTGGTGGGCGATGTCCACGATGTGCTTAGAGATCAGCGGGCGGGACAGGGCAGAGAGCAGCGGGTAGACCTTCTGGTACTTGGCGTTGGCCTTGATGGCGTGGGTCAGGTACTTCTCGGCGTACTCCTGGCGCATATCGACGGCCTTGGAGTAGACGGCGCCCATGTCGAGGGCCTTCTGCTCGACCCACGAGAGGTCCTTCTCGTCCTGGCCCACGTTGCCGCAGATGGCGACGACGTCGAGGTTCTTCTCGACCTGGAGCCACTTCACGATGACGGAGGTGTCGAGACCGCCGGAATACGCAAGAACAACCTTATCTTTCTCAGCCATTTTGATTTCCTTTCAATTGGCAAATATGCAGGTATAAGTAGGTGAAACGATGAAGTGCAGCGCTATAGGACCCGAGATGCGCAGGCGGCGGGAACAGCGTCTAGATTGGGATAGCACAACCTAAGGACAGCTTCGCGCGCACGCGACATCGCGGGCTAGATTCGTCGGTTTTGGCGTCGAATGAGGGGAGAAGAGGCGGCGGCGCCCTTAACAAGGCACACAAATGTGGCGCGGTAACTCTTCATTAGGCTTCTTTCGCCTCCCCTAAAGACTAGTGGCCCGCGATATGTGCGCGGGGCTGCAATCAACATAGCCGACTATAGGCCTGCTCGGGGGGCCGGCGCAAGGGGAATTGCGAATCGATTTACGATTGAAATAAAACAAGGGGCCGGCGACCACCGACAAGCGGCGATTTCCGCGCATCGGGCGACCGCTTCTCAATTTTTTGCGATATTGGGAACCTAATTCTCGATACAAGGCTTAAGCCACAACTTTGAGCAATAAAACCCCAGTTGGCTCTGGTTGAAAACGGGTATCTTCGCGCCAAATCGCGAAATGGATTCCCAATATCGTCTTTTTCTTTTCGCGAAGGCGAAGTTGAGCCATGTTAACCCGAATCCGGCAGCAAAAAGCGGGCCGCGCCCGAAGGGCGCGGCCCGCTTGCAAGCAGGTGGTGCGCCGTCAGGGTCTCGAACCCTGGACCTTGGGATTAAAAGTCCCCTGCTCTACCAACTGAGCTAACGGCGCATTGCTCGGTATGTTACCACATCCGGACTATTCCCATGCCCACTGGCCGTTAACAAATACCGGGGTCTCGGTGCCGTCGGCGGCAACGCCCCAGATGTTGAGGTCGTCGGAGCCGATCATGAAGTCCACGTGGGTGGCCGACTGGTTGATTCCGTGGGCGAGAAGCTCGTCCTTCTCCATGTCGAGGCCGCCCGCCAGGCACTCGGGGAAGCCCATGCCCAGCGCCAGGTGGCAGCTGGCGTTCTCGTCGTAGAGGGTGTCGAAGAACAGCGTCTTGGACTGGCGGATCGGCGTGTTCTTAGAGACCAGCGCGCATTCGCCCAGGTGGCGGGCACCCTCGTCGGTCTCGATGATGTGGCGGAGAACGTCTGCGCCCTGCTCGGCGCCAAAGTCGACGACGCGGCCGGCCTCGAAGCGCACCCAGAAGTCGCGGACGACCTGGCCGGCGTGGACCAGCGGCAGCGCGGAGTAGACGATGCCGTCGGCGCGGTTGCGGTCGGGGGTGGTGAAGACCTCCTCGGTGGGGATGTTGGGGAAGAACGACGTCCCGTCCTGGGTCTTCGAGGCGCCGCCGTCCCACAGGTGGCCGGGGTTCATGCCCACGGTGAAGTCGGTGCCGTTGGAGGACTGGTAGCGCAGCGCGTCGAAGCGGTGGCTGTTGAGGAAGCGCTTGGACTTCTCGAACGAGGCGTTGTGGGTCTCCCAGGCGCTCTTGGGGTCGTCGGAGTCCGCGCGGGCGACCTCGAGAATCAGGTTCCACAGACGGTAGACGGCCTCGGCCTCGCTGGCCTGCGGAAAGACCTCGCGGGCCCAGGCGGCCACGGGCACGCCGGCGATGCACCAGACGTTCTTGCCAAAGTCCATGCCGTTCCTAAACGAGAGGCACTCGGTGTTTCTCGCCTTGGACGCGGCGGCGGGCTTGGCCGGGTCGATGTTCTTGAGCGCGTTGGGGTCGCTGCCCTCGAGGAAGAGGAACGACGCGCCGGCCTCGGCCAGGGAGTTGAGCTGCTCGATCTTCCACGAGGGGGTGTGCTCGAAGTAGGCCAGCTCGACGTTCTCGTAGGTCAGGCGGGTGACCTCGTCGTCGGCCCAGATGACGGTCACGTGGCCGGCGCCTGCGGCGTAGGCGGCCGAGACGACCTTGCGCACGAAGTCGGCGCGCTCGACGGGGCCCTGAACGACGAGCTCCTGGCCCGGCTTCAAGGCCGCGCCCTTCTTCACCAGCAGGTCGGCGTAGAGATCGAGCTGCTCAGAGAGGGCGTCGGTCGCGATGCGGCACTCCTCGTCGGTCATAGGGATATAAGCCATAGTTCTTCTCGCTTCCTTGGTTGAGACGTGGCTTGAATCGGTTTGGTTGGGCGAGACGGGCACTAAGCGCCAAGGCCCGCGCGGCCCCTACTAACATACCCCGCGGGGCGCGCGGGTATAAGGCCGGTTTCTCGGCGCACGAAAAAGCCGGCCCCAAAGGAGCCGGCCTCTTTAATCTATGGAGCGGGCAACGGGACTCGAACCCGCGGATGTCAGCTTGGGAAGCTGATGCCTTACCACTTGGCGATGCCCGCATAGAGACTGTATTCTAGCACACTTCTACGCGCGGCGAATCAACTCGGTCACAAGCTGGGTAACCTGGACGGCCTGCGCGGGATCGACGCTCTCGGCCACGTCGTCCTGGGTGCGCGACAGAGCCGTCAGCCCGGTCGCGGGGTCGAGGCCGGTGATCGTGGCCGACCTCATCGAGCGCAGCATCGACACGGTCGCGTCGGTCTTGCCCCAGTCGTGCTCGCGCGTCTGGATGCCGATGTGCAGGTCGGCGGCGGTGCTCGTCAGCATACGGAGCATACGGCGGTCGGTGCGGCGGGTGGTGAGAAGACCCTCGTTGGAGTAGACCGTGAGGTCGCCCGCGCCCACCGAGTCGAGGTTGATCACGAAGCAGCCGCGGCAGTCCTTGCGGTGCTTGTTGATGAAGGCGCGCATGCCCGCGTGGTCAAGGCCGCTGGCGCCCAGGGCCACGAACCAGATGTCGTGGGCGAGAAGATCGTCGTCGTTCATAGAGAGCACGGCGTCGCGCAGGTCCTCCTCGGAAGGAGCGCCCTCGGCAGACTCGCCGCCCTCGATGACGCGCAGGTCGCTGCGGGTGGTCGCGCCGCCGCGCCAGGGGCTCTGGTGGTTGGCGGGGCCGTCCTGGGCCTGGGAGTCGTCGGCCATCTCGGCGTCGCCTCCGGCGCCGGCAGCCTTGTTACGCGAGAAGCCCGCGAACTTCTCCTTTACCTTGCCAAAGAAGTTGCTGAAGGTCTCGGACGAGCGGCTCTCGCCCTCGGGCTCGAAGAAGAAGTCGGAGTAGACCTCGTCCTCGGAGCTCATGACGGGCAGGTCGCCCTGGGCGGGCGCCTGCACAGGCGTGGGCGCGGGAACCGTGGGCGGGACCTGAACGGCAGGCACCGGCGCGACGACGGCCTGGCCCTGCGGGTTGGTCGACTCGAAGGGGTCCTTAACGGTGCCGTCGACGGCGGGCAGGTCGAACAGGGAAGCGCGGCGAGCGACGCTGGACATCTTGGGCTCGAACTCGCTCTGGCCCCAGGTCGGGTCCTCGGGAGCCGCCGGCTTGGGAGCGGCGCTCACGCCCACGGGCTGGGTGGAGCTGATGTCGTCGGTGTTGACCTCGGCGGCCAGGCCGGAGGTGTCGCCGGCGGACTGCCAGGCAGAGGCCTGGTCGGCGTCGGCGGAGAGGGACGCGAAGTTGAGGTTACCGGTCTGGGCGGCGGTCACGTCCGCGTCGCCCGCGGCCGGGGCCTCGGGAGCCGGAGCGGGGGCGGCGACGGGCATGGTCTCCATGGTGGTCGCGGCCTCGGGCTCGGCGACCTGCTCGAACGAGGCGGTGGTCTGCGCGGAGAAGGACTCCGCCTCAGGCGCGACGGGCGCGACGGGCTCGGCGTAGGCCGCGGGCTGCTCGGCGTAGGCAACCTCGGCGGCCGGCGCTGCGGCCGTCTCGACAACCGGGGCAACCGGCGCGGCGACCGGCTCGACGACGGCCGGCTCGGCGTACTGCTCCAGGTCGTACACGATCTCGCAGTCCGCAGGCAGCATGCCCAGCGAGCGCAGGGTCTCCTCGCCGTGGCGCACGCCCAGGATCTCGATGCGGGAAGCGGCACGCGCGGCAGCCGCAGCGGCGGCCTGCTCGGCAGCAGCCTGAGCCGCGGCGGCTTGTGCGGCAGCGGCGGCCTCGGCAGCGGCGGCCTGCTCGGCGGCGGCGCGGGCGGCCGCGGCGCGCTGCTCGGCGGCACGCTGCTCGGCGCGGGAGACCTCGACCTCGTAGGCGGTCTGCTTGCCGGACGGCATGACGTTCTCCAGCACGCCCAGCATGGCGGCCACGCCGGACTTGTTGTCGTTGGCGCCCAGGGTGCACGGCGAGAAGTGCTCGAGGAAGCTGCTCACGCCCAGCAACAGCAGGGGCAGCGAGCCCAGGATGCCGATGATCCAAAGGAAACGGCGGAAGGCCTCGGGCAAGAAGCCCAGGATCTGGAACAGGGTGCAAACAGCCACGCCCAGGACAAAGTAGCGGCTGTACTTCCACAGCAGCGGCAGGTACTGGGCCACCGGGGTGCTGTAGAGGGGGTTCTCGTGCGGAGAGTCGTAGTGGGCGACGACCACGATGGGGCGGGTGCCCTTCTGGACCTTCTCGCCGCACCCCTTGTGGAACGCGATGACGTTCTGGCTACGCGCGGCAGGGCCCAGGTCGCTGATGACGTCGGTGCCCAGGAACTTGAGGACAAACAGGGCCGTGGGCACGGCTACCAGGAAAAACCCGATGGCGGTCAGCAGCACCGAGCCGATACCCGCCAGGAAAATCCCCAGGAAAATGAGGATCAGCAGCGCGGCGGGGATGAGGTTGGCGAACTTACGGGCGTCGAACTCCTCGATGTAAGGCTCGCAGCCGTGCTCGCGCATCATGTTGGCGATGGTCTCTGCCGCCTGGAGTTCCTCTTGGCTACCGGCGGGCGCGATTGAGATCTGCTCGTCCAGGTAGTCCATATAGTCGTGTGTCATGGCCATATGCCGTACGTCCTTTTTGGTAGGTCCTAGAGACGTTAGGGTTTCATTTACATACAATCAAAAGAGTATACGTCTAACAATCGTTTTTCGTTGAAAAACGCAGATACAGCGGTACAAAAGTGACAGACGGCACAAATTATTGTCCAAAAGGATTGATAACATGGGCGATTTCGACGAGATAAAAACTACAAGCGATGACGAGAAGGCCCGCCGCCTTGTCACGCTTTCGATGATGCTCACGAACTCCAAAACGCCCCTGACCTCCTCTTCCATCCGAGAAGAGCTTTACGGCGACCTTACGGTCGACACTTTCAACAAGACGTTCTCGCGTGACCGCAAAGACTTGGCGGCCATGGGGGTCAAGATCGTGAAATTGCACGGCGACGACGAGGCCTCCTGGGCAATCGACGAGACAAGCCTCAAGGGCGGAGCCGAGCTCGACCCCGACGAAGCCGCCGTCTTGAACCTCACCTGCCAGCCGCTGGTCAACGACCCGGGTTTTCCCTACTCCAACGAGCTGCGCCTTGCGCTGGCCAAGATCGACCGGCAGTTCAGCGACGCGTCGCTGGCGGTCCAGGGCCGGGTCGCGGCCGCGACGCGCGTGTCCGAGACCCTACGCGACTGCCTGGAGACGGGCCGGCCGGCGCGCGTGACCTATACGAACGCGGCAGGCGTCAAGTCGACCCGCGTCCTCGCGCCGTACGGGTTTTTCACCAAGCGCGGCAGCGCATACATGGTCGCCGCAATCATGCGTGACGGCGAGAAGGGCGAGGGCCTGGGCAAGATCGGCGAGCCCAGGACCTTCATGCTCAACCGCATCAGCGAGGCCAAGAAGCTGGCAAAACTCACTTACCAGGTTCCGGGCGATTTCGACATCGCCTCCTTCCGGCGCCTTTCCTTCCAGATCGGCCCGACCGTGGGCGAGGCGCGTTTCTTCGTGCCGGCGCGCCAGGAGCACGAGATGCGCATGAACGCCGACGAAAAGGGCAGCTGGGAAGCTGTTGCCGGTGGCTTTGAATGGCGCGTCGACATGAGCGACGCGCGGGCCGCGGCCAGCTGCGCCATCGCCTGGGCAATCAGGCCCCTGGCGCCAAAAGAGCTGGTAGATGCCTGGAAAGAGCTGCTTGAGGGAGTGATTGGGAATGCCTAAGGCCGGAAAGACCGGGCGCACCGGTGCCGTGGACGAGGCACGCGAGCTTCTCGCCCTTCTCGCCACATTGGACGACGAGGGCGACCGCATCGAGGCAGAGGCCATCGCCAAGCGCCTGGGTTGCGACGTCGAGCGGGCAAAAAAGCTCATCTACCTGGTGGGCTCTGCCTACACGGACAACTGGATCCCCTCTTTCTACACCGATGACGACGAGCAGGACCTGGTCTTGGGCAACGCGACCACGGGCGCCCGCGGCTATGGCCTTCGCCTGAGCGCCAGCGAGACGCGCGCGGTGCTGGCCGCGCTCGAGAAGCTGGGCACCCGGGCAGGCGACCCCTTGCGCGAGAAGCTGGCGGCCTCGGTGCTGTCTGCCGACGCGCAGGTAGACGGCGAGACGCTGCGTCGCAGCTTAGGCGGCGAGAAGGACGTCGCGGTCACCGAGCACGTGCAGACCTGCTCGGAGGCGATCCACCACAAGAAGGCGCTGCGCTTTTGGTACGCCAAGGTAAATGACGACGCGGCCAGCGCGGCCGAGCGCCTGGTCGTTCCCAGGTCGATTACCTGCGAGGAAGGCCTGTGGTACCTCGACTGCTACGACACCGGACGCAGGGCGACGCGCCGTTTTAGGATCGACCGCATGTCCCGGCTGACCTGCGAGGATGTCCCCGCAGACGCCGTGCACGAGGCACAGGCCGCGGCTGCGGCCGGCGAGAGGCCCCGCAGGCAGACCATGGTCCGCCTGACCTTCTCGGATGCCGCCTTTATCGAGAAGTACCTCTGGTGGCCAGACATCAAGATTTTAACCATTGAGGACGGGCGCGGCGAGGCAGAGATCCCCTATCTCGAGAACAGCGCTTGGCTCCCCCGCCAGATCGCGGCCTGCGGCGGCACCGTTACCACCAATAACGAGCAGGTAAACCGCCTAGCCCGCGACTACGCCGCCGCTCAGCTGGAAGCCTAGGACGCCTGTCGCGCGGGCCAGACGACAACCCGGCCCGCGCAGCGCTTATACACCCATCACAAGGTACGCCGCATAAACCGGCAGGTAAATCCTATTCCCGTCGATCTTCGTATTCTCGTTATGGAGAACAACCGCATCCTGGGCCTCTCCCGCTTCAAGTAATGTCGTGAGAGCGCTGTGTCTGCGGTAGTCTTTGCCGGACTTCACCTCGATAGCACGGGTCTGGCCAGCGCTGTTCTCGATGACAAAATCCACCTCGCCGCGCTTCTTCGACGAGTAATAATGCGGGGTAAACCCATGCGCCAGCAGCTCCTGAGCCACCACGGCTTCGTATAGCGACCCATAGTTGATGTTGGTTCTCCCGTTGATAACGTCCAGATCAACGCTACCCATAAGACGGGAGGTCAGAAGGCCAATATCATTGAAGAAGAACTTGAACGAGGTGCGATCCTCGGCAAGACCAAGGGGGTAGGTCACCTGCCCTACCCTCGTAGCCTCAATGGCAATACCCGCGCTCACCAGCCAATCGAACGCGGTCTCGAGGTTCGCGAAACGCAGGTTGCGGTCGAGGCGCGCATACTTGAATCGCTTCGTCGGTGCGTTGAGCTGGGCGGGGATCGCATCGTAGACCATCTTGATCTGGCGAGCCTCAAGGGCATTGTCTACATACTTGACGATATCGCTCTCGTACAAATCAACGATGCCTTCTTGGACATTGCGGGCAGGGCCGATTTGCGAGGAATCGACGTACGCCTGCACCGCGTCGGGCATACCGCCAACAAGAAGATACTCGCTAAACAGCGACGAGAGCTTCTCATGAATAAAGCCAGGGACCTCTTTATGGGCAAGAATCGCCTGCTCCATGGCATCCCACACGTTCCGAGCGATCCCGCGGGCGAAGCAGAACTCCCTAAACGTCAGCGGATACATCGTCATCTTGCGCAAGAAACCAACGGGCAAGGAGCGCGCCTGAACGTAGGCGTCGAGGCCCAGGAGCGAGCCGGAGAGGATGATGTCGATATCCATGCGCTCGGCCAGAAACTTTGTCCAGGTCAGCATGTCCTTGCATTCCTGAACCTCATCGAGAAACAGCAGCGTTTGATTTGGGATGATTGTCTTGCCCGTTAAAACCGAGATGCGCATGAGAAGGTCATCGACGTCCGTTGCGGCAGCCAAGGTCTCGATGGCACGGGTGTTACCAAAGAAGTTAATCTCCGCGACGGTCGCGTACTCGCGCGCAGCAAAATCGCGGATAAGCGTGGTCTTTCCAACCTGGCGAGCGCCCATAACCATGAGCGCCTGCTTGGTTTTGGTCTGCTTCCACTCAAGGAGCTGTTTGGTAATATCTCGCTGTAACATACGCACGCCAATCTACCTGCGATAATCGCGTTTTCCAACACGATTTTAGCCAATTCAACTGCGTTTTCCAACACGTTTTAGGGCAATTTGACTGCGTTTTCCAACACGATTTGGGCGGTTTTGACTGCGTTTTCCAACACGATGCGAATCGGCCCCTCGCAATCCGTACGCACCAAAACACAAAACCGGGGCTCGCACGGTCTCTGCCGTACGAGCCCCGGTTCCCACTTGCGGCCCGACCCTACTCGTGGGACGCGCGCCACATCTTGATGTAGCGGCCGACGTTGGCGCGCTCGAGCATCGTCGCGTTTTGGTTGGGCAGCGACTTCATGAAGATCTTGCCGTAGCTCTTGGTCGCCAGGCGCGAATCGGCCAGGACCAGCACGCCGGTGTCGCTCGACGTGCGGATCAGCCGGCCCGCGGCCTGCTTCACGCTGATCACGGCCTCGGGCAGCGAGTAGCGCCACCAGGCGCGGTCCTCGCGCGACTCCCTCTCCTTGACCAGCGGCTCGTTGGGGTTGGCAAACGGCAGCTTGGGGATCACGACGCAGCGCAGGGTGTCGCCCGCCGCGTCGAAGCCCTCCCAAAATGACTTCAACGCCATCAGCGAGAGGTCCTTCTCGGCATAGAAACGCTCGCGAAGGCGGCGCGGAGAAGTTCCTTTCTCCTGGTAGGCCAGGTCAAGGCCCGCCGCCGCCAGCCGCGGCTTCAACGCCTGGGCCACGCGCTCCATGTCGCGGCGGTTCGTGAACAGCGTCAGCACCGAGCCGCCCATCGCCACGTGCACGTCAAAGAGCAGATCCTCCAGCGCGGGCAGGTAGTCGCGGTCGTTGGGCGCGGGCATGTCGCGCGCCAGCACGACCGACATCTGCTTGTCGTAGTCGAAGCTCGAGGAAAGCCGCAGGTCCTTGTGGTCGCGCGAGTCCAGCTCGGCCAGGCCCACGGACTGGTTGAAGTGGTCGAAGTTGTCGCCCACCGCGATCGTCGCCGAGGTGAAGACGACGCTCTCCATCTCGGGCAGCCACTCGCGGGCCAGGTCGGCGCCGATGTCGATCTTCTCGGCCACCAGCTTCTCGGTCGCAAGGCGGCGCTTGGCGCGCGTGAGCTGGGCGTAGTAGACGTAGTTGCTGTCGGTGCCCTCGCAGACCAGCTTGATGCCGGCGAGAAGCTCCTCCAGCGCGCGCCCCGCGTCGCCGATGTCGCCCGCCATCTGGGGCGCCGCCTCGGCCAGGGCCGCGCGGGCCTCCTTCATGTGGCGCGTGACCTCGTCGAGGCTTCGCGCCGCCGCCTCGCCCGCGCGCACGACCTCGGCCCACTCGTCGCTGCCGCGCAGGCCGGCGTCGATCCACAGCGTCAGGTCGTCGTAGCTGCCGTCGCTCTTGGCCAGCGGCACCAGCTCGTGGATGGCCACGAACATGTCGGCCACCCGCACGGACGCCGTGGCCGCCTCGGCCGCGACCTTGGCGAGAAGACCGGTCACCAGCGTCGAGTTCTCCAAGGTCAGCGCGTTGACCATCAGGTTGTGCAGCACGCCGGTCTTGGTCCCGCCCAGCACCTCGAAGGCGCTGCGGGCATCCCCCGCGCAGACCTCGACGGCCCACTGGCGACGCGCCTCGGCCTCGAAGCCGTGGGCCTCGTCGATCACCCAGTGGCGCACCGGCGGCAGGATCCGCCCCTCGGCCGCGACGTTGCGCAGCAGCAGCGAGTGGTTGGTCACTACGACGTCAGACGACGCCGCGCGGCGGCGCGCCCCGTGCAGCAGGCACTCGCGCGGGAAGTACGGGCAGCGGCTCTTCAAGCAGTCGCCCGAGCTGATCGTCAGCATCTTGCGCGGCACGTAGCGCCACCTGATGCCCAACGCGTCCAGGTCGCCGTCGGGCGATTGGCAGGCAAACGCGTAGCACACGGCCAGCGCCGTCAGCATGTCGCAGCTCACGGCGTTCTCGCTGCGGCCGTCGACCTTGGCCTCCTCGACGGGAAGCTCGCCGTTGACGGCGCGGTCCATGCGCAGGAAGCAGGGGTAGTGGTCGTAGCCCTTCAGGGCATGGAAGGTCATGCCGCCCGGCAGGGCCGCGGCCAGCGCGGGCAGCTCATGGCTCACCAGCTGGTCGGTCAAGGCGTTGGTCTTGGTCGCCACGCCCACGGTCACGTTGTTTCTCTGCGCGTAAAGAACCTCGGGCAGCAGGTAGGCGATTGACTTGCCCACGCCCGTGCCCGCCTCGATTGAGCGGTGGGTCGAGGTGTTAAGCGCCTCCGCGATCTCGCGGGCCATCTCGACCTGCTCGGGGCGCTGCTCGGCGCGCTCGTACATGCGCGAGACGGTCCCGCCGGGCTCAAACGCCGCGTCTACCTCGGCCTGGGCGACGCTCAGCAGCCGCTTGCCCTCCTCGGCCGCGTCCTCGCGGGGCTTGAGGCTGTTCTCGCGCAGAAGCTCGGCGCGGGCCTGGCGCAGGTGGAAGTACTCGCCCGTGTCCCCCAGCGCGAGCTGCGAGAACACCGGCCTAAAGGGCCAGTCGACCTCGGGGTGCATGTCGGCGAAGTAGCCCATGAGGCCCGCCGGCATCTGCGACAGGGCGCACAGGATGACGCGCCACATGCCGCAGAGGGCATCGACGTCGTCGCAGGCGCGGTGCGTGACCGAGGCGCAGCCAAAGGCCCGGGCCATGTCCTGCAGGCGGTGAGAAGAAAGCCGCGGCAGCGCGATTCTCGACAAGGCAAGGGTGTCGATCCAGATGTCGCTCACCTGGTGGCCGCCGGGGACGGCCTCGATGAAGGTGCGGTCGAAGGTCGCGTTGTGCGCGAGCACCGGCTGGCCGCCCACGAACTCGGCCAGCTCGGCGACGGCCGTCTTGGCGTCCGGCGCGTCCGCGACGTCCAGGTCGGTGATCGAGGTCAGGCGCGTGATCTCGGGCGGGATGGGGCAGCCGGGGTGGACAAACGTCTCAAAGCGCTCGACGATCTCGCGGCCGCGCAGGCGGGCGGCGGATATCTCGATCAGCGTGCAGTCCTTGAACGAGAGGCCCGTGGTCTCGGTGTCCAAGACCACGACGTCGTCCTCTAGCAGGCCAAAGTTCTGCTCGCCCGCCAATTTTGCAAGCGAGAAGTACTTCTGCCTCACGGACTCCGGGGTCCCGGGCAGCAGGAGGTCCTCGAGGAGGGCGGGATCGACCTCGTCGTAAGAAACCTTGTCAATTGTCATGTTTATCAGTGCCTTTGCTCGTAGGCTTCCAACGCAAGCTCAACAAAGCGGGTGCAGAGCTCAGGAAATTCTACCCCGGCGTGGCGCGCCGAGTCGGGCAGAAGGCTGTTTTGGGTCATGCCCGGGATCGTGTTGGTCTCCAGGATGACGGGGTCGCCCTCGGCCGTCACGATGAAGTCGCTGCGAGAAGCACCCAGGCAACCCAGCGCCTTGTGGGCGGCCACGGCCTTCTCCTGCGCCGTGCGGTAGACCTCCTCGCTCAGGCGGGCAGGGATGACATGGTGCAGCTCAGAGGGCTCGTACTTGACGGTGATGTCGTAGAACTCGGCGCCAAAGACGACCTCGATGATGGGCAGGGCCACCGGGTCGTCGTTGCCCACGACGGGCACGGTGATCTCGGTTCCCTCGATGCACTCCTCGATCAAAACGCGGCCGCCCTTGGACCCGGCCTTCTCAATAGCCTCGCGCAGGCCGTCTGCCTGGGCAACCTTAGAGATGCCGAAGCTCGAGCCGTTGCCGCTGGGCTTGACGAACAGCGGCAGGCCCATCTCGTCCACCATCTGCGCCAGCTCGGCGTCGGTAAGCGGCGTACCTGCGGGAATGTCGACACCCTTGGGCGCGCGGATCCCGGCCTTGCGATAAATCGCCTTCGCGAACTCCTTCTCGGTGCTCACGCTGGACGCCAGCACGCCCGAGAAGGCGTACGGCATATGGAGAATCTCGAGGAAGCCCTGGATGCAGCCGTCCTCGCCGTAGCAGCCGTGAAGGGCCGGGAAGGCCACGTCATAGCCGCCGGCGCGCAGCTCGTCGTAAAAGTGCTCGTCGGCGATGTCCAGGATGTCTACCTGGGCAAACCCGGCCTCCACCAACGCCTGCTGGCAGTTGAGGCCAGAGAGCCACGAGATGTCCCTCTCGTCCGACCAGCCGCCGGCCAAAACAACGACCTTGAGTTTCTTGAGCTCTTCTCTGTCCATGGTCACTCCGCCCGGTCGGGGATTTTAGGTGGTAAACTCGTAAGAATCGAAACGCAGCATGCCAATTGCGCGGGGGCGCAGGCATACTTGTTGAGAATAACCCTACTTTCAAGATTTATCGCGAACGGGAGCGTGAATGGACCCAATTACTAGTGCTGGCGAGAGTCAGCCCCTGCAAGACCTCAAGTCTCTTTCCCACAAAGAGATCGCGGCCCTGGTCGAGGAGCTCGGTCAGCCTAAGTTTCGCGTGAAACAGATCGAGGACTGGATCTGGAACAAGAACGTCTCTTCTTTTGACGAGATGACCAACCTCTCCAAGGACCTGCGCGCGCAGTTGGCCGAGAAGGTCTCTTTGAACCCCGTGACCGAGGTCGCCCGCCAGGTGTCCGAGGACGGCAGCCGCAAGTACCTGCTGCAGTTCGCCGACGGCACCATGGTCGAGTGCGTGGGCATGCCCAACAAGTCCAAGCTGGCCGTCTGCGTCTCTTCGCAGGCCGGCTGCGGCATGGGCTGCGCGTTTTGCGCGACCGGCGCGGCGGGCCTGTCTCGCTCGCTCACCGCATCCGAGATCTACCAGCAGGTCATGCACGTGCGCGACGACTTCAACACGCGCGTGACCAGCGTCGTCATGATGGGCCAGGGCGAGCCCTTCGCCAACTACGACGCCACGCTGGCCGCCCTGCGCAAGCTCAACAACCCCGCCGGCCTGGGCATCGGCGCGCGCCACCTCACCGTCTCTACCTGCGGCGTCATCCCCGGCATCATGCGCTTTGCCAAGGAGCCCGAGCAGTTCACCCTGGCCGTCTCGCTGCACTCGGCCGTCCAGCAGACCCGCAACGTCCTCATGCCGGGCGTCAAGCGCTTCTCGCTGCTCAACCTGTACTCGGCCATGGGCGAGTACGTCAACATCACGGGCCGCCGCCCGACCTACGAGTACGCCCTGATCAGCGGCGTCAACGACACCAACGACGAGCTCGAGGCCCTGTGCGACTTCTGCCGCGAGACCCTGTGCCACGTCAACCTCATCCAGCTCAACGACGTCGAGGGCTCGCGCTTCCGCCCGTCGACCCCGCAGCGCGCCGAGGAGTTCGTGCGCCGCCTGGGCAGCGTGGGCGTAGAGGCCACGATCCGCAACTCGCGCGGCGCAGACATCGACGCCGCCTGCGGCCAGCTCAAGCAGCGCCTGGGCAAGGCGTAAAGGGGCTCGAGCCGCAAACCCGCGGTCTTCTCCGCACCTAAAACACCCGGCAGGACCACGTGTCCCGCCGGGTGTTTTCATACCGTTTGACCTGGTGTTATTCGAGGACCTTAGCCGAGAAGCTCACTCATCTTGTTGATGAGAAGGTCAACGTCGATGGGCTTTGAGATATGGCCGTCCATACCCGCCGCCAGGGCCTCGTCGCGGTCTGTCGAGAAGGCGTTGGCGGTGAGCGCGATGATGGGGACGTGCGCCTTTTGCTCGTCATCGAGCTCGCGGATGGCGCGGGCGGCCTCGTAGCCGTTCATGCGCGGCATCTGGATGTCCATCAAGACGATGTCATAGGTCCCCACAGGCGCGCCTGAGACCTTCTCCACGGCCTCCTCGCCGTTACGGGCAGTGTCGACCTTGAACCCGGCCCCTCGTAAGATCTCGCAGGCTATCTCACGGTTGAGGTCGTTGTCTTCGACGAGAAGGACGCTTTTGCCGGTCACATCGACACGCGTGTCCTCGCCGGCCGCCGTAGGCGCCTCGTCGCGGGCCTTGTCGTCCACCTTAAGGTGCAACGAGACCACGAACTCGGTCCCCTTGCCCTTCTCGCTTTCAAGGTGAATCGTGCCGTTCATGATGTTGACCAGGTTCTTCACGATGGAAAGGCCCAGGCCAGTGCCGTTGACGTGATTGCCCGCGGGCTGGTCCTCTCGCGAGAAAGCCTCGAAGATGTGGGGCTGGAACTCCTTGGAGATGCCCACGCCGTTGTCGCGAATGCGCAGAACAAAATGCGCATATTCCGAGACGGACAGGTCGACCTCTTCGGCGGTAAAGCAGACCTTACCGCCGGCGGGCGTGAACTTCACCGCATTGCCCAGGATATTGACCAGGACTTTCTTGAGCTTGACCTCGTCGCCGATAACGTTCGAGTGACTTAAGCCATCAACGTCAAAAACCAGCTCGACGCCGGCTTTTTGGGCGTTTCCGGCGATGACGGTATATAGATCGTCAAACATCGCAGGCAGGCAGATGGGACCTTCGTCCAAGCTCACGAGCCCGCTCTCAATATGGCTCATGTCCAGCACGTCGTTGATCAAACCCAGCAGATGCTCGCTCGAGACGCTGACTTTGTCGAGATAGCGAGTCAAGGCTTCCGGGTCATTAAGGTGCTGTTTGGCCAGGTCATTAAAGCCGATGATTGCGTTCAGCGGCGTGCGGATGTCGTGGCTCATGTTGGACAAGAAGACCGACTTCGCCTTGTTGGCCTCCTCGGCCGCATCGAGGGCCTCTTTCAAGGTCTCTTGGCGCTCTCGCTCCTCGGCGATGGTTGCGTCAACGTTCTGGAAACCCGCGACGATACCCTCGCCGTTGTCGGCCTTGAGATATTTGAACTGATAGAAGTGCGTTTGACCCTGGTCAATGACGCGGTAGGACCCAATATACTCGGGTTCTTTCTCGAGCGCGCCGATGACGACATCTATGGACAAGGCATAGCGCAGGCCAGCCTTATCGTCCGGGTGGACGCGCTCGTCGATGTAGCGATTAACCGTCTTCTTGTAAGGGTACGCCAGCGTATCGCCCTTCTTAAGACCGCTCGTCACAAAACCGTCGAGCTTCAGGATGTTCGCGCTGTCGTCCTTTGGGTGGATGAGAAAGACGTTGAGATAATCCCTGGCCAGTGTGTTAAACAAGGCTTCTTGGCGGTGATTGTGCTCTTCGTAGCTGCGGCGGCGGTCCACCTCCTCCGAGATGTCCATGCCGTAGAAAATGCACTCAAGGTGGTTGCTCGTGGGGTTCTGGATAATCCGCGCGGTCACGCGAGCCCATCTCACGCTTCCGTCGTCAAAGTACGACTGAACCTCTCGGGCAATCTCAACGTGACCCTCACGATAGGCTTGCACCAAGGATTCCCTGTTAAACACAGCCCTCATGCCTTCGCGCGCGGGCATGTCGGGTATAAACGAGAAGGTCTGCTCAAGTGTCGTGTCTACCTCTACATTGGCCTCGATGCTCTTGAGATTATTGACCGCCGTCCCATTCACCGAGATGCAGCGGTTCTCGGTGAGGTCGAAGTGCATAACGCCTTGGGCCTCGGGGATGGAGCTGAGCAGCGTCTTCATCTGGTTCTCGAAGGCCAGCTGGGCGCGCCGGTTTGCCGTGACGTCCTCGGCATACTCGACGAACGCGGGGCGGCCCTTCCACTCGGTCATCATGGTCTTGACCGTGAACACCTGGTCCCCGTTGTCAATCTCCGAAGTAGCGTATCTCTCGTTACCCTGCTTGCGAAGCGGACAGAAGGGGCACTGTTCATCGAGACCCATCATGTACTCGTAGCAGGCACGACCTTTATGAGGCTCTTTGCCGCCTCGGAACTTGTCGGCAGCATCGTTGGTATAGACCATCGTCATGTCGTCGAGGTACGACATCTGAACAAGCTGGTTTGACTCGTTGAGAATGCCCTCGAGCATCTTTAGTTTTTCAACAACGTCGGGGTCGTTTTCGCGATCGGCGGCAGTCATGAGAACCTTTACGTGACGAATCCTGCAGTCATGCTCCTACTTTACCTTAAGCCAGCAAAAAGGCGGGCCTCTCCGCGAGAGGTCCGCCTTAACGGTTATGCAAGAACATATGTTCTAGTAGCCTATCTCTGCCCATTCCTTATTTAGCTTCTCAACGTTTGCGTGAGGGTAGCCTTCGGTGGGATGTCCTTGCATTTCCTGCAACATATCATTGATATTCTCGTAAGCGCTCTTAATGGTAGTGGCTGTTCGACCCACTGCGTACTTTGCTTCATCAGACAAACCGTACTGATAGAACAGGTAGCCGACCGCTGCAAAGAGTCCAGCCGAGAGAATCGCAGACTTAATTCTCATTGCCACCACCGCCGAAACCAGAGACCATATTCACGATGCGCACAAGGTCTTCTTCCGAATTGAACTCAATCTCGATCTTATTCTTACCTCGAACATTCTTGACTTTGACCTCAGTGTCCAAGGCAAGCTTTAACTGTTTCGCTGCTCTCTTAAAGGACTGAGGGGCAGGCTGGCGCTTTGGCGTCTCCTCACGTGTGACAGAAAACAATGGTGCAAGGGTTTCTGTCTGCCTTACCGACAACCTCTCGTCAATGACCTTCTGAGCAAGCCTCACGCGCCCCTCATCGCTAGGAACGGCAAGGATTGCTCGAGCATGTCCGGCGGTGAGAAGACCGTCTGCTACGAAGCCTTGCACTACCTCAGGGAGATCCAGGAGACGAAGAGTGTTCGTGATCGCTGAGCGAGACTTAGAGAGAATCTTGGAGAGTTCCTCTTGGGTCAGGTCCTTCTCTTTAATCAATTGCTTGTAGCCACGTGCCTCTTCAATGGGGGTGAGGTCAGACCTCTGAAGATTCTCAATGAGGGCAAGCTTAAAAACGTCCTCATCAGAAATCTCTCGGATGATGACCGGTACCTCAGTGAGCCCCGCAAGCTTAGATGCCTGATAACGACGCTCGCCAGCAACGATCTCATAGTAGTTGCCAACCTTACGAACAAGCAGAGGTTGAAGCACACCGTTTTGCTTAATCGAGTCAGAAAGCTCATTAAGTTCCTGCTCATTAAATTGACGACGCGGTTGATCGGGGTTTGGCTTAATTTTAGAGATTTCTAAAACAGAATCAGGTTGAACTGCCGCGGTCTCTGCCGTAGCCTCACCAACTAATGCACCAAGACCTCTACCGAGCTTCTTTTTCTCAGCCACGGCTAATCACTTCCTTCGCAAGCTTCGCATAGGCAGTCGCACCCTTACTTACACGAGCATACATACAGACCGGTTGACCATAACTCGGCGCCTCGGCGATTTTGACATTTCTCGGAATAACGGTTTTGAACATCTTCTTGCCAAAATACGTCTCTACTTCCTCAACAACCTGTTTTGAGAGGGAAGTACGCGTATCAAACATCGTCATAACGACGCCAAAGATCTCCAAATCGGGGTTCATGCGCTTCTTGACCATATTCATCGACTCGAGAAGCTTTGCAACACCCTCCAGAGCGTAGTACTCGCACTGAATCGGAATAATCAACGAGTCAGCCGCAATAAGCGCATTAATAGTGAGAAGACCCAAAGAAGGCGGACAATCGATAAAGATGTAGTCAAATTCATCGACAACACTCGAAACAGCCTCTTTTAGGATCGATTCGCGTGCCATTGCGCTAACCAGCTCAATTTCTGCACCTGCAAGCTGAATTGTAGCCGGTGCAACAAAGACCTTTTTAACGCATGTATCCTGAATAATGTCTTCAATGGGCGTATCTTGCAGAATTACATCGTAAATATCGTTTTCAAGATCCTCTTTTTCAATTCCAAAGCCACTGGAAGCATTTCCTTGAGGGTCGAAATCGATAATCAAAACCTTTTTCTTCAATTCGCCGAGACAAGCAGCGAGATTGATAACCGTAGTCGACTTACCAACGCCGCCTTTTTGATTCAAAACAGCAATTACACGTGTTTTTCTATCAGGAAAGCCACGTTTAACGTCTTTAAAGCTCATTCATCCTCCAAATAGAAGAATCTCAACGTTTATACCTATTCATAATAGAGGATTGTTTCACGTGGAACACCCAGGTATTCGACCTATTTTGAAATACAGAAACGTCGAAAGAACGTTTCACGTGAAACGTCGTAATTCTTAATTCCTTTTACTCATAATGAAACATTAAAATCTTTGTTTCACGTGAAACGTTGCAATCATCACTGTCATTAACGTCAGATGAACCACACATAACCTAGTTTCACATAAAACGATATTTCTCTTTATAGTTAACGAAGACTCGAAGATAACAAATATCCCTGATGTTCCACGTGGAACATCAGGGATATAGATCAGCGAATAAAATTTAATGAGATAACCTAAACACCAAGCGGATTCTGTTTAGCAAGTCCAGTTCTTCTCGGCAACTTAATTGATGACGGAGCTTCTTTAACATAGAGAAGAATTGTCCTATGACCAAGTTCATTTGGAAGCTCAAACTCAACAGGCTCCAGCATCCTTAAGCCACAAATCTTAGCCGCCTTATTGGAGGCATTGATCTCTGACATCTGAGGGTTGGCCTTCTCCAGAACAAGCATTCCATTCTTTGACAAGAACGGAGTCGCATACTCGACTAGAACATTAGCTTGAGCAACAGCTCGAGCAAAGACCAGACCAAACTCACCTCGGTGAGTCACAGCCAATTCCTCAAGCCTTCCATGCTCTCCATGAACCTTCTTGAGCCCCAACTCATCACAAAACTCATTGACAGCAGAAATTTTCTTTCCAACCGAGTCAATAAGGACCCCCTGAGAGCCGCTGAGAAGCCCGATTGGAATGCCAGGGAAGCCAGCACCCGTACCCATATCAAGGTAGGCCTTAGAAAGCCTCTCAGAGACTTCTGGCAAAGTAAGGGGTAGCAAACTATCTAAAATGTGCAAAACGAGGGCATCTTCAACGTTCGTGATCCTTGTAAGGTTTACAACCTTATTTTTCTCGATGACTAAAGCCAGATGTTTTAGAAGCAACTTCACCTGGTCCTGGCTAGCCTGGATTCCATAGTCAGAGAGATACCCAGAGAGCCTCTCTTCATAAGTAGACAGATCCAACTCTTGTTCGATATCCATGTTCGTCATGTCATAAGCTCCTGACAAAAACTTGTGAGTCAAAAGAAATTGGCAAAAGAAAAGGGAGGATGATTTCTCATCCTCCCTCATACAATACACTCTACCAGAGGTTTTATCTAACAGCAGTAATAACGACCCTGCGGTTAGGATCCTCACCCTCGGAGTGAGTAGTGACCTCATCGTCACCGATCAAGGCAAGGTGAACCAAACGACGCTCAGAGGCATTCATCGGGTTCAAAGCCACACGACCCTGCTTCTTAGCACGATCAGCTGCAGACTTAGCCATACCCATGATCTTCTTCTTGCGGCGGGTCTTATAGCTCTCGATATCCACGACGATGGGATAGTAGAACTTGATCTTGCTGCTCATCAAAGAAGAGAGAACCATCTGCAGGGCATCGAGCGTACGACCATGACGACCAATAAGAACAGCCAGGTCACCACCGTTGACGTCAAGGATAAGCTCACCCTCGTCACCGTCATACTCGTCGATGGAGGACTGCGTCTCGCCAAAGTAGGCGAGAATAGCCTTAAGGTAGTCAACCGCGAGGTCGGCAATCTTATCCATCTCTTCGTCGGACAAAGCTTCGTTGGCTTCGTACTTCTCCCTGATGGAAGCAAACTCATCGACAGCCTCGGATGCAGGGGCGACACCCTCATCCAAGACAATCTGATCTTCCATGCCAACCTCCTGTGAAAACAATAAATATCGAAACTAAATAGAATGTATTACCTGCTGATAAAAGAACTTAACTAGTTCTTCTTGCGAGGACGAGGCTTCTTCTCCTTGCGAACAACGTCGACCTCGACGCCCTTCTTCTCGGCAGCCTCTGCGGCCTCGGCCTTAGCCTTCTCGAGCACCTTGGAGGTGATGAACTTCTGCTGCACGACCTGCCAAATGGCAGAGGCGTTGTAGTAGAGAAGAACGGCCGCGGGGACGCTCCAGCCAAACCAGACCATCATGATGGCCATGACAGCGCCCATGGTGATGGACTGCATCTTCTGCTCGTTGGCCTGCATCGAGGTGTTGAGCAGCATCGGGATAAAGGTGAGAACACCAAAGAGGATGTCGAAGAAGATGTAAGGGGCGGCGCCGACCCAGCCAGCCGTGCCCACCATGTCGGCAACGGAAGTGGAGATGGACGGCAGAATGCCGTAGAAGCAGGCGTCGGTCGGAACGTTCTTCACGACAGAGAACAGGCCAAAGAAGATCGGCATCTGCAAGAAGATGGGCAGGCAACCCATGATGGGGTTGAACTTCATCTCGGAGTAGACCTTCATGGTCTCCTCCTGCTGACGCACAGGGTCGTCGGCGTACTTCTCCTGGATCTCCTGCAGGCGAGGCTGCATAATCTGCATGCCGGCCGTCGACTTGACCTGCTTGGTCATCAAGGGAGTCAGAAGAATACGGATGATGACGGTGAGGATGATGACCGCAAGGCCCCAGTCACCCACAACGTTCTGGATGCTCTGAAGGATGACGGTCAGTAAGTTAATGAACCAATCCCACATGATTCCTCCGTGGACGCTCCCAGGTTAGGGAACGGGGTCGTATCCACCAGCATGAAAGGGATGACATCTCAAGATCCTACGAATAGCAAGAGAGGCGCCGCGAAGGGCGCCGTACTTTGCGATGGCCTGCCGGGCATACTCCGAGCACGTTGGACGGTAGATACACCTGGCACCAAACAGAGGAGAGACGCGCTTTTGGTAAAAAGCGATGGCCGACAAGAGCCCTCGCTTCAAAAGAGAGTCTTTCCCCGTGTTATTCACCTGTGACGCCGGCCTTTTTAAGAAGCCTTCTCAAAGACCTGGACACGTCGGCGGGCGACGCGTCGTGAGTGTCTTTTGTCGAGAAGAGAATCATGTCGTAGCCGTCTTTGGGCAGGCCACACTCACGTGCGGCCTCTCTCAAAACACGCTTGCACCTGTTACGGAACACGGCGTTGCCAAGCCTCTTAGGCGCGACGAAGGCGACCCTTGCAGAGTCGCCCTCGTCGATACTAACCACGCGAATTCGTAGAAGAGAGTCGTTGTATCTCTTCCCGCAGGAGAAGACCTTCTCAAATTCAACCTTGGATTTGATGGTCTTCATCTTAAGTTACTTAGACGGTGAGCTGGTGACGGCCCTTAGCGCGACGACGAGCGAGAACGGCGCGGCCGCCCTTGGTGGCCATACGGGCACGGAAACCGTGAGTGGTGGCACGCTTGCGCTTGTTGGGCTGATAAGTACGCTTCATAGCTATTCCTCCCAGTTGGGTTTAGACGTCAATACAGAGCAATAAGCCCAAAGATTGTAAAGGTAGCGGGCGGGAAGTGTCAATTTAATCTTGTAAATATGCCCAGCTCTTGTGGGGTTTGCACACAACTGTAGGCCCCAAAGGCCACCGGGCAGGCCCGAATTCACGTTGAAAAGTCGTGAATCCATTCTTTCAAAAAGGTGGAAGCAATCTTTCATAGGTGATGAAAGCTGTTGATTACATGCTATGATTTTCCAGCTGAATTCATATGCATTTGCCGAGTTTTCTACACGTTTTCTCGCTTTGTTGAAAACTTTTCTTTCATATAGAATTCCGTCTGAAAAGTTTTCTTCAATCGATGAAACATTGTTGAAAAAGGGGTCGAGAAGGTGGCCAGGGACTTCTATCCATTTGTCGAGAAGGACCACGAGCAGTGGTCCGCGAGCGAGGTGCACAACCCCGCCAGGATCGCCGTGTACGACGATGCCGCGGCCGCGCCCAGGGTCGTTGTCGTCGAGCCCCAGGACGTGCGCTCCTTCTTGGAAGAGATAACGGCCACGGTCAACAAGCTCTCGCACGAGCAGGGCGGCAACATCCCCTTCATGGTCATCCGCGAGATTGTCGAGAACTTCATCCACGCCTACTTCCAGGCGCCCACGATCACCATCCTGGACGGCGGCAACACGATTCGCTTCTCCGACCAGGGCCCCGGCATCAAGGAAAAGAACCTCGCGCTTGAGTACGGCACGTCTTCTGCGACAGAGGAGATGAAGCACTACATCCGCGGCGTCGGCAGCGGCCTGCCCTATGCCCAGCAGTACATGGAGGACAAGGGCGGCAGTCTCGAGATCGAGGACAACATCGCCGGCGGCACCGTCGTGACCATCTCCACAAGGAAGGCGAGCGAGGCCCGCGAGGTCGCGGGAGCGGACTCACAGGCAGAAGAGCCGCAGGTCAACGGCATGGGCGCGCAGATGGGTGCCGCGGCGCAGATGCCGCAGGCGCCGGGCGCGATGGGATACGGCTACCAGGCGTTTCCCGGCCAGCAGCAAGCCTGGCAGCAGGGGATGTACGCGCAGCCCGGCATGGACCCCTATGCCGCGATGCAGCAGGGCGGCCAGGCGGCCTATGGACAGCAGGCCTACCCGCAGGCCCCTGCCGGCTACGGTTTTCAACAGTTCCCCGCATACGCGCCGCAAGCTGCGGCGATGCAGCCCCAGGCGCAGGCACAGGCCATCCCCGGCCAGCCCGCGGCGGGCTTCTCGCCGGCTCAAGCGGCCGCACCGGAGCGGCCCGCGCTCAGTTCTCGACAGGAATCCGTCATGGAGTACCTGGCCGAGCACGACTCCTGCGGCCCCACCGACCTCACCCAGGTCTTTGGCAGCTCGAGCCCCACGTGGTCGCGCGAGCTCAAGGGCCTCATGGAGATGGGCATCATCACCAAATCGGGGCAAAAGTACCGTCTCACCACCATCGGCCGCTCGATGATTTAACGGCGGCGCAGCACCGCTCACGTGGGAATTTAAGAAAACCAGACGCAGGTTTTCAACAATCGTATATACTTGGTGGGCACTTTTCGACAAACCGACGAATGGGCCCTCATGGACTTTTCGATAGAGCTCGACCCAGAAGACCTGTGGCAGGACACCCTCGACGTGCTTGAGCACGAGGGAATGCCCGAATCCATCCTCGCGATGCTGCGCAGCTGCACCCCCACCGGCGTGGAGGGCAAGACCCTGCACGTCGTGACACCGATGCGCCTGGTTTTAAAGACGGTGTCGAAAAACTCCGACCTTTTGGAGAAGTGCCTCTCGGCCGCGGCGTTCCAGGAAGGCATGCACCTCGACCTGGCCTTAGCCGAGAAGGACGGCCATGCGGCGGCCAAGCCCGCGCAGGCCACCTCGCAGATGACCCCCGACGAGATCGCCAGCTGGAAAAACGCCACGTCGGGCCAGGCGGACGCCCCGGCCCCCGCCGCGGCCCAGCCGGCCTCCGCGCCGCAGTACCGCGAGCGCCGCATCGACGCCCAGATGCTCGACGAGTCCACCATCGAGGGCACCGTCCAGGAGGCCCGTCTCCGCAAACAGAGAAACCCCCTGGTAGAGACCATCCCCGAGGAAGACTCCAAGCTCACCTTCGACCGCTTTGTCTGCGGCGACGAGAACGACATGGCCTACAACGCCGCTCTTCAGGTGGCCAACGGCTCCAAGAACTACAACCCGCTGTTCATCCACGGCAAGAGCGGCCTGGGCAAGACCCACCTCTTGCGCGCGATCCAGAACTACATCGCGACCAACGACCCCACCCGCATCTGCGTCTACAAGGACGCGTCGTCTTTCATCAACGACTACACGTCGGCGATGGGCGCCCACGACCTCTCGGTCACCGAGGCCCTGAAGAAAAACTACGAGGACATCGACGTCTTGATCATCGACGATGTGCAGAAGCTCGCCGGCAAGGTGGGCACCATCACGTTTTTCTTCGACACCTTCAACGTGCTCAGGAGCAACGGCAAGCAGATCGTGCTGGCGGCCGACCGCACCCCCGCCCAGCTGGGCATGGGCAAGGACGCCTTCGACGAGCGCGTGACCACGCGCCTGGCCTCGGGTTTTCCCGTGGGCGTCCAGATCCCCAACTACGAGCTCAAGCTGCGCCTGATCGAGACCTTCTGCGAGCGCCTGGTCAAGGACTCCGAGGAAGAGCACGTGGGCGTGGGCTGCTCGCCCGTCTCGCCCGAGGCCTGGCAGTACATGGCCAAGCGCGCGGGCTCGAGCATCCGCCTCATCGAGGGCTTCTGCCAGCGCTGCCTTCTCGCCCAGAACCGGGCCGAGAAGGACGGCCGCGACCTCACCTTCGAGGAGATCGACGAGATCGCCAAGGAGACGTGGCCCACGACCGGCATCGTCATCTCGATCGAGGACGTCCAGAAGGCCGTCGAGAAGTTCTACGACATCTCCCACGACGCCTTGATCGGCGAGAGCCGCCACAAGGGCCTGATGGAGCCGCGCCACGTGGCCATCTGGCTGTCGCGCGAGCTTTGCAGCAAGACCCTGGCCGACATCGGCGAGCACTTCGGCGGGCGCAGCCACGCGACCGTCAAGAACAGCCTCAAGGTGGTCGACGACAAGAAGAAGGAGGACAAGATCTTCTACGACCGGGTCATGCGCCTCAAGGACTCGATCACCGCCGAGGCCTAAGCGCGGCCCAAATCGGTCTTCTCGCCGTTTTTTGATGCGCCGAGAAGAGATTGTCGATAAGCTGTCTAAGTGTTGTGGGAAAAGGTGAGAAAACCCAAGGGTCGCTGTAAATGAGTTTTCTACAGCAATCGAAAATGTTGGAAACGGTTAAGGGGAACACTAAGCTTTCGTTCGCGCAAATGATTCGTCTACCTGCGTGTTTAGCGAGTTTTCTTCTTTTCTACAGAGCTTATTATTACTACTGATTTTTAATTTATATATAAGAACTAATAGAAAGGTCCGAGATGAAATTCACCGTCAGCCAGTCGTCTTTGATGAAAGCCATCACGGTAGTCTCCAAGGGCATGGGAACCAACTCCACGCTGCCGATCTGCTCGGGCATCTATATCAAGGCCACCGAGGGCACCATCGAGTTCCAGTCCAACAACCTCGTCATCGCCATCAGGCACCTCGTGCCCGCCAACGTCGAGGAGCCGGGCGAGACCGTGGTCTCGGGCAAGGTCCTCTCCAACATCGTGAAGACCCTCTCGGACGCGGCGGTGACCTTCGAGGGCGGCGAGAGGACCATCTCGATCTCGAGCGCCAAGTCGACCTTTAGGCTCAACACCCTGGACTGCTCCATTTGGAACTTCGTGCCCGAGGTCGAGGCCGAGAAGGAAATCGAGCTTCCCTCCGACATGCTGTCGCAGATGGTGGACAAGGTCTACAAGGTCACCTCGAAGGAGACCTCGCGCCCGATCCTGCAGGGCATCCAGCTGACCGTCGAGGACAACACCATTCGCCTGGTGGCCACCGACTCCTTCCGCCTGGCCGTCTGCGACTCGAGCGTCGAGGCCGGAAGTGAGGAGCCCTTCCGCGCCATCGTCTCGGGCAACGTCTTCCATGACGTCTTGAGCATGCCGTCCGTCACCGACACCATTCGCATCGGCACGACCGAGAGCCAGGTCGTCTTCACCTTTGGGACCACGACCTTCGTCGCCCGCCACATCGAGGGCAACTTCCCCGACTACAAGCAGCTTCTTCCCGCGAGCTGCGGCACCGCGGTCAACATCGACGTCGATGCCTTCTCGTCCGCGCTTAAGCGCGTCTCGGTCATCGCGCTCACCAACTCCTCGGTGCGCTTCGACATCGACGCCGACGGCCGCCTCATGAAGATGTCGGCCTCCTCGCCTGAGCAGGGCGAGTCGAGCGAGATCTTGAACGCCGACGTCGAGGGCGCGAGCCTGTCGATCGGCCTCAACTACCACTACGTCTTCGACTGCGTGAACGCCGTCAGCGGCACCAAGCAGCTGCGCCTCGAGCTGCAGAGCTCCTCTCAGCCGGGCATCTTCAAGTCCAACGGCAAGATCAACTACCTCTACCTGCTGATGCCGGTGCGCCTCTAGGCGCGCGGGCGGCAAGGGGCACGCGCCGGCGTGGGGCTTAAGGTCAAAGAGCTGAGCCTTCTGGGCTTTAGGAACATGGGGGAGAGGAACATTTGCCTCTCCCCCTCGACAACTGTGCTTTTTGGCCGCAACGCCACGGGCAAGACCAACACGGTCGAGGCCCTGCAGATGCTGACGGCCGGCTACTCGTTTCGCCGGCCGACGCCTGGCCAGCTCATCCACGAGGGTGAGTCCCAGGCGAGAATCGCCGCGCGCCTCGAGGGGGACGGCCGCGTCCTGGACGTGAGCTGCGACATCACCGAGCGCCGGCGCCAGTTCACCAAGAACGGCAAGAAGTGCCAGGCCGCAGACGTGGCCGGCACCTTGATGTCGGTGCTCTTCACGCCCGACGACCTTTCGCTGGTCAAGCGCGGGGCGAGCGAGCGCCGAGCAGAGCTCGACGACTTTGGCCGCCAGGCCAACCAGGGCTTCTCGCGCGTGCTGGCCAACTACACCCGCTCGATCGAGCAGAGAAACCGCCTGCTCAAGGACGAGGGCTGCGACCGGTCGCTGCTGGAGGCCTGGGACGCCTCGGTGTCCCTGGGCGGGGCGACGCTGCTTCACAGCCGCCTGCGCCTGTTCGCCCGCCTGGCCGCCAAGGTGTCCGAGGTCTACGGCCAGATCGCGCCCGCCGAGACCCTGGAGTGCGAGTACCGCTGCTCTTTGGGCGACGAGGCCCTGGGCATGGACCGAGACGAGCTGCGCGACCTCTTCATGCGCCGTCTCGAGGAGTCGCGCGCCGAGGACCTGCGCCGCCAGCAGACCTGCGTGGGCCCGCACCGCGACGACGTGGCGTTCGCGATCAACGGCCGCGACGCCCGGGCCTTCGGCAGCCAGGGGCAGCAGCGCTCGGTCGTGCTTGCCCTTAAGATGGCCGAGGTCCTTCTCGCCGAGGAAATCGTGGGCGAGAAGCCCCTGCTCTTGCTCGACGACGTGATGAGCGAGCTCGACGAGGCCCGCCGCGACGCCGTGGCCGGCTTCTCGCGCGACGGCGTGCAGACGGTGGTCACCACGACCAACCTCGGGTACTTCTCGGCTGACCTGCTTAAAAGCGCGGAGGTGGTCCCCTACCATGATCGATGAGTTCGCCTCGATATCGAGCCTGGGCTCGGTCATGGGCGGCTACTTCGCCGCCCCCGAGGTCTCGGCCAAGATGACGGGCACCCGCCGCGTGGGCCTGGCCTGGCACCGCGCCAACGGCGACCTGGAGAGAAAGCACACCTGCGGCCTGTACGTGACCAAGCCCCGCCGCGCCAACGAGCCGCCGGTGCTGGTCGTCTACGTGGACTCGCGCATGCGGGCCGTGGACTTCTCGGCAAACAAGGACATCTACCTGGCGAGAATGGCCGCCGAGGGCCTGACCTTCTCGGACATCCGCTTTGAGCAGGACAAGCTGGGGCGCAAGCCCGGGCAGCGCACGCCGGCCGGCGAGACGGCGCCCAAGAAGCCCGAGCGCCTGGACCTGCCGCCCCTCACGGCCGCCGAGGAGGAGCAGGTGAGAAAAGCCTGCGAGGGCCTCTCGCCAAAACTCGCGCAAAGCGCTTATAAAGCCATGAGCAATTCTTTACGGCGCGAAAAGGCAAAGTAGAGCGGAATTCGTGTATATGCGCTTAGAGCGGCTCTGAGCGCCCCTGCGCGCGCTATCATGGTTTAGCTATACCTGTTTTTAATTTAAGACTTGCTAAATCAGCCTGTCATTTCGTCTGACAAGAGAGGACGTGCGCGTGGCAAACGATAATGAGGCGCAGTACGACGGCAGCGAGATCAAGGTCCTCGAGGGCCTTGAGGCGGTCCGCGTGCGCCCGGGCATGTACATCGGCTCGACGAGCGCGACCGGCCTGCACCACCTTGTGTGGGAGATCGTCGACAACTCCGTCGACGAGGCGCTGGCCGGCTTCTGCACGCAGATCCTGGTGACGGTCCACCCCGATAACTCGGTGACCGTCGTGGACAACGGCCGCGGCATCCCCGTCGACCCCCACCCCGTGAAGAAGATCCCGACCCTCGAGGTCGTTCTCACCATCCTGCACGCCGGCGGCAAGTTCGACAACGCCGCCTACAAGGTCTCCGGCGGCCTGCACGGCGTCGGCTCCTCCGTCGTCAACGCCTTGTCGACCAAGATGATCGCCCAGGTCCGCCGCGACGGCAAGATCTACGAGATGCGCTTCTCGCGCGGCAAGACCACGCAGGAGATGCAGGTCGTGGGCACCTGCGAGGACACGGGCACCACCATCTCTTTCTGGCCCGACGACCAGATCTTCGAGACCACCGTCTACGACTACGACACCCTGCACGACCGCCTGCAGGAGATGGCCTTCCTCAACCGCGGCCTCAAGATCGTCCTCACCGACGAGCGCGAGAAGACCCCGCGCGTCGAGGAGTTCT
>CAVAUD010000009.1:24561-32471 GCA_963591565.1 bacterium | reverse complement strand
CCGCCGAAGCTCTTAAAGGTCTCAACCTGGTGCGCCACGTCGTAGGCGCAGCCAGGGTTGTCGATCAGGCGAATGTAGTCGGCGTCGACCGTGTCGAGCTTCAAGATGTTGTCGTCGACCAGCATAAGGGCGTCGTGGACGGCCGGACGGTCGGCATAGGTCCCGTTGGAGAGAACCGCGATCTTGGCCGCAGGCGCCAGCTCATCGCGAAGGCGCACAGCACCTTCGATGGCCTGCGGAAACTCCGGGGCAGCGGTGGGCTCGCCGTTGCCGGCGAAGGTGATGACGTCAGGCAGCTCGCCCGCATCGCGCATCTCGCAGAGCTTGGCACGCAAGGCCGCCAGGACGGTCGCGGCATCGTTGTGCGGCTGGTGACACCGACGCTCCTCGTTAAGGCCGTTCTCGCAATAAATGCAGTTGAACGAGCAGATCTTGCCGGCGGCAGGCATCATGTTGACGCCCAGGGACACGCCTAAGCGACGACTTTTCACCGGCCCAAAGACAGGGCTTGCGTTCAAAAAAGTGGACATGTTTTCTCTCCTTATGGTTACGAAACACCTTAGCGCAAATGATTCGCGTATATCATGTGGCCCAACAAGCGAAACAAACAACGCAAGGAGCGTGCCAACCATGAGCCGCGTCTACAACTTCTCTGCCGGTCCCGCCGTTTTGCCCGAGGAGGTGCTGTCTCGCTGCGCCGCCGAGATGAGCGACTTTGGCGGCTGCGGCATGTCCGTCATGGAGATGAGCCACCGCTCCGGCGTCTTCCAGGGCATCCTCGACGAGGCGACCGCCGACCTGCGCGACCTCATGGGCATCCCCGACAACTACGAGGTCCTGTTTTTGCAGGGCGGAGACTCGCTGTTGTTCTCGACCGTCTTCATGAACCTGGCGACCAACGGCAAGGCGGACTACGTCGTCTCGGGCAACTGGTCGAAGAAGGCCTTCGCCGAGGCGCAGATCCTGGGCGACGCCAAGCTTCTGGCGACCTCTGCGGATAAGAACTTTAACTATGTGCCCGATTGCTCGGACCTCGATGTGCGCGACGACGCGAGCTTCGTCTACATCTGCCAAAACGAGACGATCACCGGCACCCGTTACGCGCAGCTGCCCAACACCCGGGGCCACGTCCTGGTGGCCGACCAGTCCTCGATGTTTCTCTCCGAGCCCGTCGACGTCTCGCGCTACGGCCTGATCCACGCCGGCGTCCAGAAGAACGTGGGCCCGGCAGGCGTTCAGGTCGTCGTCGTGCGCCGCGATTTGATCCCCGACGACCTGCCCGGCGTGCCCACGATGCTGCGCTTCAAGACCCACGCCGACGCGGGCTCGCTCTACGACACGCCCAACTGCTGGGGTATCTACGTCTGCGGCCTTGTCTTCAAGTGGCTCAAGGAGATGGGCGGCATCGATGAGATGGCCCGCCGCAATCGCGAGAAGGCGTCGCTGCTCTACGACTTCCTCGACTCGTCGCGCGTTTTCTCGGCGACGGTGGCGCCTGAGCACCGCTCGCTCATGAACGTGCCCTTCGTCACCGGCGATAAGAGTCTTGACCAGCGCTTTGTTGCCGAGGCGGCCGAGGCGGGCCTGGTCAACCTCAAGGGCCACCGCCTCGTGGGCGGCATGAGGGCCTCGATCTACAACGCGATGCCGCTTGCCGGAGTTAAGGCCCTGGTCGAGTTCATGGAGAAGTTCGAGACCACGGTTTAAGACCGCCGACACCACCGCCTACCAGCACCGCATTCAAAAATCGGGCTCCCCAGCGCATTGCCGGGGAGCCCGATTTGGTTCATGCGGAGAAGCTCGCCGCGAGACCGCGGCGCCGCGCGTCCTACTCGCCGTCGACCTCGTCCTCGTCGATGAGGCTCTCGTAGGCCTCGGCCACGGCGGGGAAGGTCTCCTCGTCGATGTCGCCGAGCGAGAACATGCCGTCCTCGTGCTCCTCATAGACGTAGAGGTAGACGCAGTCGTCGTCGGAGTCGGGAACCAGGGCGATGTACTCGGTGCCGTCGAGCTCGAAGATCCCCATGACCTCGCAGCGCTCGTTGGTGCCGTCCTCGTAGTCGAGGGTGATGAACTCGCCGGTCTCCTCCTCGGGCAGCTCGGCGTCGAGGTTGTCGTTGGGCTCCTGGGACATGGTGGCCTCCTTGTGTCGTGTTTGTCACGCGCGCCCGTGCGGCGGCCGCGCTCATATGGGATTAGTTTACCCTTTGCGTGACCGACTTTTACTTGCAGGCCCAATTTGGCCGGACGAGAGGCACGCATGACTCACGCGCTTGACGCATACGACTACTTTGCCAACGAGAGCGACTACCCCGACTTCGACTACGAGGGCTCCTACCAGCGTCTTTCTCAAGCCTTGTCCTGCAAAACCGTCTACCTTGGCGAGAAAACCGATTTTGCCGAGTTCGACCGTCTGCAGGACCTTCTCCGCATCTCCTTCCCGCATGTCTTTGAGGTGGCTGCTTTCGAGAAAATCGGTCGCTCGGTTCTCATCTGCGTCCCCGGCGCCGACCCCGAGCTCGAGCCCGCGATGCTCATCGCGCACCAGGACGTCGTGCCCGTTATTCCCGGCACCGAGGACGAGTGGGTCCACGACGCCTTCTCGGGCCACATCGACGACGAGTGGATCTGGGGCCGCGGAGCCCTCGACATCAAGGACATGCTCATGGCCGAGCTCGAGGCCACCGAGTACCTTCTCGCCAGCGGGCGCACCCTGCGACGCGGCATCTACCTGGCCTTTGGTGAGGACGAGGAGGTCTCGTCGACCGGAGCCACGCGCGTCGCGGCCGTGATGGCCGAGCGCGGCATGCGCGCCGCCTTCCTTCTCGACGAGGGAACGACCACCTTGGCGGACGCCGCCGACTACGGCGCGCCCGGGACCGTCATCTCGGACATCTGCCTGTCGCAGAAGGGCTATCTCAACCTGCGGATTTCCGTCGAGGGCGCGGGAGGCCACTCGTCGAACCCCTTTGGCGGCACCTCCCTTGAGAAACTCGCCCGCGCCGTCGCGGCCCTTTGCGAGAACAAGCCCGCCCCCGAGCTCACGCCCCTGGTGGCCGGTACCTTCGAGGCCTTGGCCAGCCAAATCACCCAGGAGCCCTTCGCCTCGCTCGCGAGCGACGTCGCCAACAACGCCCAGGCGATCGCCGAGGCGGCCGCCCAGGTACGTGCCCTGTACCCCTTCGTCGCGACGACCGTGGCCGTCGACCAGGTCTTTGGCTCGAGCCCGGCCGCCAACGTCATGCCGGCAGACGTCAGCTGCGTCGTGAACTTCCGCCTGCTTCCCGGCTGCGACGTCGATGCCCTTCTCGCCGAGGTCGCCCGCCTCGTCGCCCCCTTTGGCGCCACGGTCGAGAAGCTCCACTACACGCCGGCCGGCCGCGTGGACAGCCCCACCGGCGCCGGATACGCCGAGCTCAAGGAGGCCCTCGAGCACTTCCACCCCGGCGTCGTCTTTGTCCCGTCCTTCGTCTGCGGCGGCACCGACTCGGTCCGCTACGAGGGCATTTGCGACTCCATCATGCGCATCTGCCCCTTTAGGCCACAGCCCGAGGAGGAGGCCCGCGGCGTCCACGGCGTCAACGAGCGCATCTCCAAGCGCGTCTACGCCCAGGGCGAGCGAGTCCTTATCCGTTTCCTGGAGTCCACCTGCCTCTAAGCGAAATTCCATTCTTAAACGTCGCAAGTTGGGTACGATAGAGCATTGTGTATCCAACCAGACAGACTGAGGATGACGTGTCCGCAAGACTAGACGAGCTCAAAGAAGCCATTAAACGAGTGGCAGATTCCGACGCCGCGCTGCGCCAGGCCCAAGGCATCCAGGACGCCCCCGTCGGGTCCTCGCAAAACCCCTCGCAAGAGATCCTTACCGTGGCAAACATCATCACGTTTTGCCGCCTGGCCCTAACGATTGCCTTCCTCGTTATCTTCGCCTCGCACGGCAACCGTCACGTGGCCCTTGCCTGCTACGCGACCGCGGCAGTGACGGACTTTCTGGATGGCCAGATCGCCCGCCGCACGCAAACGGTCAGCTGGCTCGGCAAGATCATGGACCCGGTCATGGACCGCGTGCTTCTCTTCACGGGCGTGCTGGGCCTGCTCATCGTGGGCGAGCTGCCCGTGTGGGTGCCCGTTTTCGTGATCGGCCGCGACGTCTACCTGGCCTTTGGCGCGGGCATCCTGCAGCACTACCGCACGCGCCCCGTCGACGTCGTCTATATCGGCAAGGCCGCCACCGCCCTTCTCATGTTCGGCTTCTGCGACCTGTTGCTGGGCCTGCCCACCACAAGCGGCCTGGGCATCGTGTCCGCCTCGTGGCTGCCGGGCCTCAACGCCGAGCCCAGCGTGGCCGGCATCTTCTTTGTCTACGCAGGTGTTGTCTGCTCGGCCATCACGGCGCTTGTCTACACCGCAAAGGCCGTCCAGATCATCCGCACCACGCCTCGTAAGGAGAACAAGTAAGCATGCCTTCGCCTCGCATGGGAACCCTGTACCAAGAGCACGTTTTTCTCGGCGCGTCTTTCGCCCCCTCTTTGGACGAGAACTACCAGGTCGTCAAGGCCTATGCAGCCGAGAAGGACGCTGCCGCGGCTGCCGCCGAGGGCTGTGTCCTGTGCGACCTTACCGGCGCTTCCTACCAGCTTATTTCCGGCCCGGACGCAGCGGCGCTCGCCGGCGCGGCCTTCTGCGGGCGACGCCTCGCGGTGGGGGAGTGCGCCTTCGAGGCGGCCCTGGGCGGCGACGGCTGCCTCATGTCGATCCCGCTGGTCGTGCGCTGCGGCGACACCGAGCACGTGGTCATCGACCTGGGCGAGCGCGGCCCCATCGGCCTTGCCTGGCTCGGTTTTCTCGCGACGGCCGAGCAGGACGGCGTGCGGCCCTTTGGCAACACCTCGATAGAGGACGCGACGTCGATGCTGTGCCCGCTCATGCTCATGGGCGCACGTGCCGGCCACGTCTTGAGCGACTACCTGCACGGCCAGGCGCTGCCGCGCCCCGGGCAGGTGGTCTCGGTTGCCCTCGACAACATCCAGGCCGTCGTGGCCGCGCCTTCGCTGGCGACGCCCGGCCTTGAGGCCTACCTGCTCTTCGTGCCGCCCACCAAGGCGCGCGTCTTGTGGCGCAGCTTCCTTTCGTTCGAAGAGGTCTCGCCCGTGGGCTTGCCGGCGGCAAAGCGCCTGCTTTTCTCGGCCGTGCCCTTCAGCGACCTCTGCGAGAAGCAGGACAAGGTCGTCGTCGCCCGCGACCAGCTGCAGGACCTGGGACTTCTCCGCCACGACGGAGGCTTCATCGGCCAAGGCGCCCTCTTTGCCCACGAATCGTAAACGACATTTAGCGAAGCGCTGCGCCCGCGCCGCGCGAGTCGGGTATATGATTAACCCGATAAATCACCTTGAGGGGAGAAACAATGGCCAACACCGACGCCACAGAGATTTTCAGGATGCCCGCCGCCGACGCCACGGTGCCGGACCTCATGGGTTCTGCCAAACCGCAAAACCCCACGTTAACCATCCTAAAGGGGCCGCAGATCGGCACCACGTTCGAGCTCGACACGCCCCAGATCAGCCTGGGCCGCGACCCTAAGAACAGCGTCTTTCTCAACGACATGACCGTCTCTCGTCACCACGCGCAGATGGACCTTACCACGCTGCCGCTGGGCTACGTGAGCATCGAGGATCTGGGCTCGCTCAACGGCACCTGGGTCGACGGCGCGATCGTGAGCAAGGCCAACCTGCGCGACGGGTCCACGGTCCAGATCGGCACCTTCCGCATGGTGTTCCACACCAGCGCCTCTGCCGGCCGCATCAACACCGGCGCCTAAGGCCCTCCCATGGCTGACGCCAGTTACCTCACGATCGGCAAGGTCGTCAAGAAGCTCCAGGCCCAGTACCCGGACCTCTCGGTGTCGAAGGTCCGCTACCTGCAGGACGAGGGGCTTCTCAACCCGTCGCGCACGCCGGGCGGCTACCGCCTGTACTCCCAAAAGGACGTCCGCCGGCTCGAGACCATCCTTTACCTGCAGAAGAACCGCTTTCTGCCGTTGCAGGTCATCAAGGATGAGCTCGAGAAGATCGACTCTGGCCAAAGCGTCAGCCTCGACGGCGCGCCCGCCACGGGCATCGTGCTTCCCGTTGACGACGAGGAGACCGTCGGCAAGCTTCACCCCATCGACCGCGTGCCGGAGTTGATCGGTGTGCAGGTCTCCTTTGTCCGCCAGCTCTCCGAAGCCGGCGTCATCGAGCTCAAGCGCAGCCCCCATGGCCGCGACTTGGTGGACGGGCAGGACTTCGGGCTCATCCGCGTCTGCGACGAGCTTCGCCACTTTGGCATCGGCGCCAAGAACCTGCGCCAGTACGTCATCGCGGCAAACAGGGAGTCCGCCATGTTCGAGCAGGCCCTCATCGTCTACTCGAAGAAGCCCTCGCTTAACGGCGAGGAAGAGGCCGAGCAGGACGACACCCAGTACAACCAGGCGCTTTCTCGCATGCTGGGACTCACCAACAGCGTGCGTGACGAGTTGATAGCCCGCCGCCTTCGCCACTCGAAGGCCGAGAGCTAGTTTCAATCTTTATCAAGGAGAGGCATCATGGAGAAGTTCGACTACGAGTCCAAGATCATCAGCATCCCCGATTACCCCGAGCCGGGCGTCATCTTCAAGGACATCACCCCGCTGTTCGCCGACCCTAAGGCGCTGGCGGCCCTGACCGACGACATCGCCGCCCAGTTCACCAACAAGGGGATCACGAAGGTCATCGGCTCTGAGGCCCGCGGTTTTCTCGTCGGCGCGCCCGTGGCCTACAAGCTGGGCGTCGGCTTCATCCCGGCCCGTAAGCCCGGCAAGCTTCCCCGCGACGTCTACAGCCAGAGCTACTCGCTGGAGTACGGCACCGATGAGCTGCAGATCCACAAGGATGCCCTCGAGCCCGGCGACGTCGTCCTTATCGCCGACGACCTCGTGGCAACCGCCGGCACCGCCGTGGCCACCGCGAAGCTCGTCGAGCAGACGGGCGCCAAGGTCGCAGGCTTCGCCTTCATCCTCGAGCTCGCCTTCCTGAACCCGCGCGAGGAGATCTCCAAGGATTATGAAGACGCCGAGGTATTTAGCCTGGTAAAAGTGAACTAACCGTTGGGTTTTGTACCGCTGGCTAGACCCCCTCTTTAAACCACCTTTCCAAATTTGGTAAGGTGGTTTAATCGTATGTGCCGGACTTCTCGCCATCGCGGGAACAAAGGCGCAAAGGAGGATTCATGCACACTAATCGAAGCAAATCCGTGGTCTGCGCCGGCCTGAGCCTTGCCCTGGCGGGGTCTCTTGTCATGTTCGCGCCCGCGGGCGTCGCCTACGCCGACCCCCAGTCCGATCTCGCCGCTGCGGCCGAGCAGCTCGAGTCCCTGGGCGCGAGCCTGTCTTCGCTTGAGTCAAGCCTCGAGGCCGCCACAGAAGAGATCGAGCAGACCGACGCCGACATCGACAGCAAGCAGATCGAGATCGACGCCGCAAACGAGCAGCTTGCCGAGAAGAAGGCCCAGCTCTCCTCTGACATGCGCTCTTCCTATAAGCAGGGCGCCACAACCATCCTTGACTTCATTTTTGGCTCCACGAGCCCCGAGGACTTCGTGAGCCGTATCTACTACCTCGACAAGTACTCCGAGCAAAAGGCCAAGACCATCAACGAGGTCAAGACCCTCGAGGCTCAGCTCGAGGCCGATAAGGCCGAGCTCGAGAGCAAGCAGGCCACCCAGCAGGAGCAGGTTGACTCCCTCAACGGCCAGGTGGCCGAGTACCGCACCAAGGTCTCTGAGGCAACGGCAACCTATGACGCGCTTGACGAGGAGGTCAAGGCCCAGCTGGCGGCGCAGGAGAGCGCAAACGTGCAGGCCGCGATCGAGAACGTCGAAAGCAACCGCGC
>CAVAUD010000009.1:0-24375 GCA_963591565.1 bacterium | reverse complement strand
TAACGGCGGTAACAACGGCGGCGACTCCGGCATCAGCAGCTCTGTTGAGGCGAGCGTGGCCCTCGCGCTGGCGCAGGTCGGCAAGCCCTACGTCTACGGAGGCGCCGGCCCCGATTCCTTCGACTGCTCCGGCCTTGTCTGCTACGCCTTTGGCTGGAAGTACGGCCACAGCGCAACGCGCATGTGCCGCGGCGTCGTGGACAGCGGCAACGCCAAGTACAGCATCGACGAGCTTTCCTACGGCGACCTGGTCTTCATGAACGGCGACTACAACGACTGCGGTCACGTGGGCATCTACATCGGCGACGGCAAGATGGTCCACGCCGCGAACCCCAGGTACGGCATCTGCGTCGCCAATATCTTCAACTTCTATTGCGGAGGCCCCTACTAATCCGTCATGCGCAAACGCACAGATAATATCGTTTCTAGGCACCTTTCCCGCCGGTTCCAGGTAAACCTGGTCGGGGAGGGTGCCTTAGTAGGTCTGGCCGCAGGCGCGGTCATCACGCTGTATCGACTCTCGTTATCTGGCGCCGAGAAGACCTTGCGCGCCGTCACCAGCGCAATCGCCGGAAAGCCACTGCCCATGCTGGCATGGTTCGCGTTTCTCGCCGTGCTGCTCTGCGTGGTTTGTAAGCTCATGTTGTGGGAGCCCGCAACGTCGGGTTCTGGAATCCCGCAGGTAGACGCAGAGGTTGCGGGCAAGATGGACATGCCCTGGCACCGCGTCATGTTCGCGAAGTTCATCGAGGGGACGCTGTGCGCGCTCGGAGGCCTTTCGCTTGGCCGCGAGGGCCCGAGCGTCCAGCTGGGCGGCATGTCCGGCAAGGCCGTCTCCAAGGCCCTGGGCCGCAAGAGGGGAGAGGAACGGCTACTGGTGACCTGCGGGGCCGCAGCAGGCATGTCCGCAGCCTTCCACGCGCCTCTGACCGGCGTTTTGTTTGCCATCGAGGAGATACACAAGGAGTTCACCGCGCCTTTGATCATCTCGGTCATGACGTCGACGATCGTCTCGGACTTCCTGGTGAGCCAGGTTTTAGGAATCCAGCCGGTCCTGAGCCTTGTTTTCGTTGCCGACCTGCCGCGCATCGACTACGCCTTCGTCGCGTTCCTCGGGCTTCTCTGCGGCGTCTTAGGGGCGCTTCACAATGTAGGCATGTTCTGGCTGCAGTCGCTCTATGGGCGCATCGGTAGGGGAGGCCCCTATCTCAAGCTGGCTATTCCCTTTGCGCTCGCGGGCGTGATGGCCTTTACGTTGCCTAAGCTCATGTGCGGCGGCGACGCGATCATCGAGACCTTGCTCGGCGAGAAGGACGTGACGATTGCGCTGGTAGCCGGGTTACTGCTTGGTAAGTATCTGTTCACGGCCATCAGCTTTGGCTCCGGTGCGCCGGGCGGAACGTTGTTCCCGTTGGTTGTGATGGGGTCCTGCATCGGGGCGCTTTACGCGCTGTGCGTCGGCGATCTGTTCGAGGTGCCCGCGTCTTTTTACCCCAACTTCATCGCGCTCGGCATCGCAGGGCTTTTCGCCGCGGTTGTGCGCGCCCCGGTGACGGCCGTCGTGCTGGTATTCGAGCTGACGGGCTCGCTTGATGCGCTATTGTCCGTGTCGATCGTGGCGATTCTCTCGTACGTTGTGGCGAACCTCCTTAGGGTCGACCCGTTCTATGAGCATCTCTTGGCGAATCTCCTGCACATCACGCCAGACGATCCCTCAATCAACGGAGAGCTTGGGGAGAAGGTCATCCACACGATTTACGTTGGAACCGGCTCGAAGCTCGAGGGGATGCTCGTGCAGGATGTCCCGTGGCCCGATCAGGTTCGCATCGTCATGATCGAGCGCGCCGGCGTCGAAATCGTTCCGTGCGGAGAAACGAGGCTCATGGCCTTGGATTCGCTCGTGATGATCATGAACACCGATACCGAGGATGACGCTCAGCTCAAGCTCAATCTCATGAGCGCGTCCAAAGTCGAGACGCAGCGTTTTTCAGGGGAGTAACGACTCGTTAGCCCGCGGGAAGGCGAATGGCCCCGCGGGCTTTTCGATATCTTCGCTACTTTACATAAGATATATTATCAGCGTTTTATAGCAGATGGGATAGCGACTTGAGTTCATTGAGATAACCAATGGCCGAGGTCGCTGCTATGGCGCCGTCTGCAGCGGCCGTCACAATTTGACGCAGGCTCTTCTGACGACAATCGCCCGCCACGAACAGTCCTGGAGTCCTCGTACGCATGTCTTCGTCCGTAATGACGTATCCGGCGGAATCTATGTCTGCAAGGTATTTAATCAACCCAGAGTTCGGTGTGCGACCAACGCTAACGAAAATTCCCATCGGTTCCTCAGCCGTATCAAACTGAACGGATTCTCCGGAGGCCAGATTCTCCAGAACAACCCTAGTGACGAAATTCTCGCCGTCGACACGTTTTAGAACATGCTGGCGCAGTATTTCGACCTTGGGGTTGGATTCAAGCGCGTCCACAAGGGCCTTTGCAGCTCTGAGCTGGTCTTTTCTGACGATTAACTTGACTTCGCGGGCAATTTTGGAAAGATACAGGGCTTCCTCTGCGGCGCTGTTCCCTCCCCCAATTACGAACACTCGTTTGTTTTTATAGAACATACCATCGCATGTGGCGCAATAGGAAACGCCTTTGCCGAGAAAGTCTTCTTCTCCTTCGAAACCTGCCCGCTTAGCAGAGGCGCCGCCGGCAAAGATGACCGAATCGGCAGTGAAAGTCTTGGAGCCACATTCGACCTCAAACCAACCGTTGGGAGTCTTCGTTATACTGTTTACCTGCGATAACTTAAATTCTGCGCCTAAATCCTCAGCCTGGTTGCGCATGTTATCGGCAAGCTCGTAGCCCGCAACGTTATAAGCACCGGGGTAGTTGTCAATGAGGTTCGTGAGCATCATCTGGCCGCCATGGGTCTCGCGTTCGATAACCAGGGTCGACAAGAGATTTCTTCTCGCATAAATGGCAGAAGCGAGCCCAGCCGGGCCCGCTCCTACAATTATCACTTCGGGATGCATCTTATTGAACGCCGCTCGAGCCAAAACCGCCATCGCCTCTGTCGGTCTGGGAAAGCTCCTCGACTTCTTGAAGGGTCACGACGGGAACCTTCTGGATAACGAGCTGAGCGATCCTCTCACCCCTTTCGATGTGAATGGTTTCTTTAGGGTCAAGGTTAATGGCGCAAACCTTGAGCTCACCACGGTAATGCGCGTCGATGAGACCAGGGGTGTTGGCCATGGAGAGACCCTTTTTGAGGGCAAGGCCGCTACGAGGTTGCACAAAGCCCGCGTAACCATCAGGGATCGCGATCGCAAGGCCGGTGCTGACGAGCCTGCGCTCGAAGGGCGCGAGATCGACGGTCTCGGCAGAGCGCAAATCCAGGCCGGCGTCGCCTTCGTAGGCGTAGCTCGGCAGCTCGACGCTCTTATCGAGCCTCTTGATGGGCAAAACCAGCTTATCGTCACTCATGAATGAGGCTCCTTAGCTCTTCGCTGAACTCATCGACGTCTTTGAAATCACGGTAGACAGACGCAAAGCGAATATAGGCGACCTTATCGAGCTCCAAAAGGCGCTTCAAGACCATGCTGCCGAGGTCCTGAGAGGAAATCTCGGTAGTGCCGCCATCACGAAGCTCGGACTCGATGGAGCTGATGAGATCGTTCAAGGAGGCGACAGGCACGTTTCTCTTGACCGTCGCGGTAATAAGCCCCCTCATGAGCTTTTGACGGTCGAAGGTCTCTTTACGGCCGTCCTTCTTGACCACAAGAAGAGGCATTTCTTCGCAACGCTCGTACGTGGTATACCTAAAGCCGCAGCTCGTGCACTCACGGCGCCTCCTGATGGCGTCGTTGCTTTCTGAAGAGCGGGAGTCGACAACCTTGGATTCTTCACAGCCGCATTTGGGACAGCGCATTTGACCTCCTAGAAAGCTTGCATGCTCCTAGAAACAATAACACGAATCGTCGTGTGAGCGCTATTCCCCAGACACCGGCACCGTCAGCTCTTGGCCCGAAATAATATGTGCGCTAGTGAGGTTGTTCTCGTTTTCAATCCACTTGACCAGGTCTTTTGTTGAAACACCCGAGACCGCGTGCTCGCTCGCCAAGCCCCAGAGGGTGTCTCCGTCGCGAACCGTGACAATGGTCGTCTCGGCAGAATCCAGCGCACCGGTAACGCCGGCCGTGATTTGGAGATCGCGCAACGCGCAGAAACCAAAGGCACAAAGCGCAAGCAGCACGACGACCACAGCGGCCCTATAAGAGAGCGCAGACGATATGGCGGGTTCTGGCGCAACGGTATTTGCGGCCTGGGACTTGCCACCCTCGATGAGCGTGAACGTGGGATAGCTCGGCGCAAGCGCGGAGGTGCCGTCGCAGAGGTAGGACACGTTTTGATTTTTGATAGCCATGCTCTCAACCCTTCGTCTGTGTGTTGACGGGTCTATTTATAAATGGCGAACCGGACAAAATTAGGTCTAGCAAACCAAACGCTTGTACGCTATTATGAACGTACAGTCGTTCGTGTCAAGAGATACGCGCACATTTGTTCTATTTTTTAGTAACTGTTGGGCAGCATCGTGATGGAGGGGCCATGGCTAAGAACAAGCTCGGCAAAAGACAGGCGGCAATCTACGATTACATCTGCTCATATTCCGCGGAGCACGGCTATCCCCCCTCGGTGAGAGAGATTGGAACGGCAGTGGGCCTGGCCTCCCCTTCCACGGTTCACATGCACTTGAAATCGCTCGAGGAGCTGGGTCTTATTAAGCGCGATTCCAAAAAGCCCCGTACCATCGAGGTCATGAGCAAGAAGAGCGAGGATGACGCGAGCGTCCCCACCGCCTCCGTCACGCAAAACGTCAACGACAATATCATCACGTTGCCGCTTGTCGGCCGCGTCGCCGCCGGTATGCCCATTCTCGCCGAGCAAAACGTCGAGGAGAGCCTGACGCTCCCCACCAGCATCGTGGGCGATGCCAGCTCGTTTATCCTGCGTGTTCGCGGCGAGTCGATGGTCAATGCCGGCATCTTCGACGGAGATTACATCGTTGTCAAAGAGCAGTCCGATGCCCACGACGGAGAGATCGTCGTGGCCCTCATCGACGATTCTGCGACGGTCAAGACCTTCTATAGGGAGAAGGACCGCATCCGCCTTCAACCCGAGAACGACACCATGGGACCGATCTACGCAGACAATCCAACCATCCTGGGCAAGGTAACGGCCCTGATCAGGTCCATGTCTTAGAGGGCTTAGCGTGGGTCTGCAAACGCAAAACAACCAGAGTACAGAGGGTTCCAGGCGCATCGAGGGTTATGACGCGATCAGGGGCTTCTCGGTTATATCAATGGCGTTGTTCCATTTTTGCTACGACCTGGTAGAGCTCTACGGGGTCTCGCTGCCGTGGTTCAAGCCGCCGTTCGAGGACATCTGGAGAGCCTCTATCTCATGGGTTTTTCTGCTCCTGGCTGGCTGTATGTGCGCCTATTCAAGAAACAACCTCAAGCGCGGATTGCAGTACTCGGGTGTCGCGTTGGCGATCTTCATAGTCACCTACGTGGCCAAGGTGGATGTGCCCATCTCGTTTGGCATCATCTATTGCATGGGGTTCTCGACGCTTTTGTATGCGCTCCTTGAGAAAGCCGGCCTCAAACCAAAAGGCCTGCTAGCTGCCTTGGTCTTGTTGGTTTGCTTTCTGGCGACGCTGCATCTGCAGACAAGGGTCATTGGGCTTGGCGGACTTACGGCACGCGTGCCCGAGTCGCTGTACTCGACCGAGTGGTTGTCGTGGCTCGGGTTACCCGGGCCCACCTTTAGCTCGGGGGACTATTACCCGCCTCTCCCCTATTCTCTTCTGTATCTTGTGGGAACCATCCTAGGCCACTGGATTAAGAGCAAAGGTTGCCCTAAATGGTTTAAACGCCTGGACGTGCCGGTCCTGAACTTCTGCGGAAGACATGCGCTCGCGATTTACGTCGTGCACCAACCGGTTTTACTGGCGGCTGCGATGGGAGTCTCGAAACTTTTGGCCTAAACCTCGACCTCATAGGGCTTCAAGGTGGCCCTCATGCGCTCGGAGGCCTTAACGGTAATGAGAAGACCTCCGTCCTGGTACTGCTCTCGAACGACCTGACAACGCTCGTGGGCCATCTTGAGAAGCAAGCCTTTCTCGTACGGGATAAGGGCCGTCATGGTCTTCTCGCCTTGTGAGGCCTCCTCGGCGATACGGTAGAGAAGGCCCCTCATGCCCGTGTCCTCGAGGGCAGAGACAAAGACGGCCTGAGGGTACGTGGACCTCAGCCCCTGTAGCTCCTCGGCGTCCAAGAGATCACACTTGTTAAGGACGGTCACGCACTTGACCTTGTCGGCCTCGATCTCCTTGAGAATCTCTTTGACCTCGTGGATCTGGTCGGCAAAATGTGCGTCGCTTGCGTCGGCGACAAGTAGGAGCAGGTCGGCTGCGCGCGCCTCGGCCAAGGTCGATTTAAAGGACTCGACGAGCGTCGTAGGAAGCTTCTGGATAAAGCCGACGGTATCGGTAAGGGTGATCTTGCGACCCTCCTCGAGGACCAAAGACCTGGTCGTGGGGTCAAGAGTCGCAAAGAGCTCGTCTTTGGCGTAGACATCGGCACCGCAAAGACGGTTCAAAATACTCGATTTGCCGGCATTAGTGTAGCCAACGAGCGAAACTCGATAGACCCCAGAGTCCCAACGGGCTTTGCTCTGCACCTCACGGCGCTTCTCGAGATTAGCGAGCTCGCGACGCAAGGTGGAGATGCGGTCGCGAATCAGACGCCTATCGACCTCAAGCTGGCTCTCGCCCTGGCCAAAACGGCTGCCGATGCCTCCGCGGGTCTGCTCGCCCACAAGGTGAGACCACATACCGCGCAAGCGCGGCAGCACATACTGCAGCTGCGCCAGCTGAACTTGGAGCCTACCCTCGTGCGTTTTGGCGTGAACGCCAAAGATGTCGAGGATAAGGGCAGTACGGTCGATGACCTTCACGGGGTCCCCAAAGGCCTTCTCAAGGTTTGCCTGCTGCGAGGGCGAGAGCTCGTCGTCGAAGATGACAACATCGGCGTCAAGGTTGCGCACCAGCGAACAAACTTCCTCGACCTTGCCCTTGCCGATGAACGTCTTAGGCACCGGCGAGTCAAGCCGCTGCTTCACGACACAGACGACCTCGGCGCCGTCGGTCTGGGCCAGACGCTCGAGCTCGGCCAGGGAGTCATCACAGGACCAACGGGAGTTGCCGAGGTCAACACCAACGAGGATTGCCCTCTCCGGGACGGGGGCCGTGGAAAACGGTTTGAATCTTGATGAGGCCATTACGTCGTCACGACCCCTTAGCCCTTGATGCCAGCAAGAATCAGCTTTGCGGCCTCTTCCTGGGAAGTCGAGTCGAGGTCAATCCACTGCACTCGCTTGTCGTGCCTAAACCAAGAAAGCTGGCGCTTTGCATAACGGCGCGAACGCTGCTTGATGGCCTCAATGGCGTCGTCAAGCGAGACCAGGCCGTCGAAGAAATCGAGAATCTCCTTGTAGCCAATGGCCTGCCCAGCCGTCATGTCGCGCGTGAGACCCTGCTCAACCAGCGAGCGCACCTCATCCACGAGCCCCTCGGTCACCATCTGGTCGACGCGCAGATTAATGCGCTCATACAAACGAGAGCGGTCCATGGTAAGGCCCCAGATCACCGCGTCGTAGTAAGGCTTCTTGTTGTGGAGCTCGGCATTTTGCTCGCAGTAGCGATCGCCCTCGTCGAGCATCTCAAGCGCACGAATCACGCGGCGGCTGTTGTTAGGATGGATAAGCTGCGCGCTTTTCTCGTCGCGAGAAACCAAAAGCTCATAGAGCGCCTGGCTGCCCTGGGAACTAAGGATCTCCTCATAGGCGGCACGCGTTGAGCTGCCCTTCTCGCCATGGACGAAATCCATGTCGTCGATCACGGCGTTGAGATAGAAACCGGTGCCTCCACAAAGAACGGCATCCTTGCCCTGCGCAAGAAGCTCGTCGATGCAGCGGCGCGCGTCGGTTTGGAAAAGCTGAACCGAGTAGTCGCGATCGACCTCGGCGACATCAACCATGAGAAGCGGCGCCTTGCGCTCAGCCACGGGTGTCTTAGCAGTCCCGATGTCCATGCCCTTGTAGACCTGCATGGAATCCATCGAGACGACCGAGGTGCCAAGTTCGCAGGCCAAAACCTCTGCCAGCGAGCTCTTGCCCGAAGCCGTGGGCCCGACTATGGAGACGACGCGTCTGGCGGCCATTACCAGGGCTGTCCTTCGAGGGTGCCCTTGAGATACCAGGTCATGGCCTCGTCCACCTTAATCGGGGCGATCTTACCCACAAGGTCGGCGGGCTCGGTGCCCTCGGGGCAGGCGAAGTGGACCGTGCGGTTCTTCTCGGAGTGGCCGACCATGATCTGGTCGTCACGCTTGGAAGTTCCCTCGACCAGGACCTTCTCGACCTTACCCACCTCAAGCTCGTTGGCCGCGCGGGACTGCGTGGCGACAAGGTCGGCCAAGCGGTCAAAGCGCTCTTGGATAACCTCGTGCGGCGTGTTATCGACGATCTTTGCGGCCGGGGTCCCGGGGCGCGGCGAGTAGATAAAGGTATAAGCAGAGGAGAAGCCAGCCTCCTCGACAAGTGACAACGTGTCCTGGAAGTCCTCCTCGGTCTCTTGCGGGAAACCGACGATGATATCCGTCGAAAGGGCAATATCGGGCATGGCCTCACGAAGGCGGCCGCAAAGCTCGAGGTACTGCTCGCGCGTGTACTTGCGGTTCATAGCCTTGAGGACGCGAGACGAGCCGCTCTGAACAGCCAGATGGAGCTGGGGCATGACGCAGGGCGTCTCGGCCATGGCCTCGATCGTCTCCTGCACCAGGTCATGCGGGTTCGAAGAAGTAAAGCGCACGCGCTCGATGCCGGTCTTTCCCACCTCACGCAAAAGCTGGGCAAAGCGAGGCTCGCCGTAGATGTTGCGGCCGTAGGAGTTGACGTTTTGGCCAAGCAGGGTGATCTCACGAACACCGTCTGCGACCAGCTTCTCGCACTCCCCCACAATCGCCTCGACCGTACGGCTCTTCTCGCGGCCACGAACGTAAGGAACGATGCAGTAGGTGCAGAAGTTGTTGCAGCCGGTCATGATGGGCACCCAGGCGTGGAAGCTCTGGGCGCGGTGACTCGGCAGGTCGGTGGAGAAACCACGGCCTTCCTCGACGGTGTCGACCTCGATCGCCTTCTCGTCGTCACCAAAGGCATCGGCGAGAAGCTCGGGCAAGGACGCCAGGGCGCTCGTGCCAAAGACGACGTCGGTCACAGGAATCTGCTTCTTGATCTTCTCGCCGTCACGCTGGGCGATGCAGCCGCCGATGGCAACGATGCGTTTGCCGCAGGGAGGCTTAGGCGCGCTCACCATGGCCGAGGCCTGGCCGTAAAGGCGCTGGTCGGCGTTCTCGCGCACGCAGCAGGTCATGAAGATGACGATGTCGGCTTCCTCGGGCTCGGCGACATTGATGCAGCCGCAGGACTCGAGAAGACCGCTCACGCGCTCCGAGTCGTGCAGGTTCATCTGGCAGCCGAAGGTACGAACGAAAAAGGTCTTGCCGACGAGGGTGGAGATATTGCTCATATTAAGAAACCAGAGATTCTACCTGGGCATTTGCGGGCTGTGCAGAAATGCGATGGACATAGACGGCGATACGGATCGCGGTACGATTCTCGCCAGCGATCGAGATATCCGAGAAAGTCGGCGCGCAAGAGATGTCGACGCCGGTGGGGATAAGAAAGCCGCGGGCAATGGCGATGGCCTTAATCGCCTGGTTAACGGCGCCAGCTCCCACGCACTGGATGTTGACGGGGGTACCGTCTTTCACCATTCCGGCGATAGCGCCTGCGACGGAGGCCGGCGATGACTTGCTAGAAACTTTGAGAAAGTCCATTGAGACTCCTGGAATACTACAGCTGAGGTGCAATTTCTCGCGATTTGGGTACTCGAAAGATTGTACGGATAATACCAGTTAAATAAAAGCTAAACGTGCTAGTCGGCATCATTTAGTTCAAAAGTTACCGTGATTTTGCCATGGCCGACGCGAATCTTGGGGTCTTGGGCCAAGTCTACGTAGTAGCGCTCGGCGATCATCGAGAAGTCGCGCTCGAGCACATGGGCGAACTCCTTGAGGTCCTTTTCCGAGAGCTTAAGGCCACGGTGATCGCGGGAAAGGTCAACCTCCTTGGGCGCGACGGCCTGTCCTTTGTGGGTGAGACGCGCCACAACGCTGCGAAGCGGCCTGATTTGACCCGAGACGATACGGTGAGACGTGCGCTCGGACATGTCCAAGCCGCAGGACTTGGAGACCTTAAGAAGCTCGGCGGCGTCTGCGGCCACCTTAAAGCGCTCAAGAACGGGCAGCTCAGAGATATCATCGATGAACAGCAGGCTCGAGTTGTCGATGGTCTGGTTCGCGCGAGCGCGGGCGGTGGCTGCTATCTCGGCCGGGGAACCGAGATAGACCTCACAGCGGCCGCGCTCCTCAAGGCCAAATTCGCAACAGGTCCTCACGATGTTGTGGGGGCCACGAACACAGGTGAACTGGCCGTCCTCGTCCTCGCCGGTGGTGGGCCAGGTGGACTGGTCGGCGCGCTCGTCAAGGGCCGTGGTGTCGGTCATGACGCGAATAGAGGAACCTTTGCCAAGGTCGCTAGCCATGACCTGGGCGGACAAGGCGTTCTCTTTAACGGAGTAAAGCGCCATACCGCGGCCGTGGACACCCCAGCGATCCATATGAACGCTCTCGAGCTTAGAGGTGACGCGGGCCTCAAAGACACGCTCCTGCATGTCTTGGGGGATGCCGGAGCCATCGTCGAGCATGGTGATGGTGCGGATGTTGCCCTCGCGAGCCGTGGCCACATAGATATTCTTTGCGCCGGCATCACGGGCGTTTCTCAGCATCTCGATAACGATGTCCTCGGCACAGCGAATATCGTGCTTGGCCTGGCGGCGCTCGGCCTCGGCAACGCGAAGGCGAACGTACCCCTCGCCGAGGTTCTCCTCGACGCGCAGGGCACGCTCGCCTCCCATGTTGGCAACGAAGTTAGCAAGGTCTGTTTGACCCTGAGCCATAGCAGCCTACTTCGCGATGTCGACGGCGCGGGACTCGCGGATAACGACGACGCGGACCTGGCCGGGATACTCCATCTCGTCCTCGATCTGCTTCGCGATGTCGTGGGCGAGCACGGTTGCCTGGGCATCAGAGATCTTCTCGGGCTGGACCATGACGTGCAGCTCGCGACCGGCCTGCATGGCGTAGGTGCGCTCGACACCCTCGTGGGCGTTGGAGATCTCCTCGAGCTTCTCAAGGCGCTTGATGTAGTTCTCGGCCGACTCGCGACGGGCGCCCGGGCGAGCGGCGGAGATAGCGTCGGCAGCCTGGACCAGAACGTCAAGGACGGTGTCGGGCTCGACGTCGGCGTGGTGAGCCTCGATGGCGTGAACGATCTCGGGACGCTCGCCGTAGCGACGGGCAAGATCGGCGCCGATCACGGCGTGGGGACCCTCGACCTCGTGGTCGATGGCCTTGCCCAGGTCGTGGAGAAGACCGGCGCGCTTAGCCTGCGTGGGATCGAGGCCAAGCTCGGAGGCCATGATGCCGCAGAGCGCGGAGACCTGGATGGAGTGCTGCAGGACGTTTTGGCCAAAGGAGGTGCGGTAACGAAGAGCGCCCAGGGTCTTCACGAGCTCGGGGTGCAGGTCGTGGATACCGGCGTCAAAGGCAGCCTGCTCGCCGGCCTCGCGGACACGCTCGTTGACGAGGGACTCGGCCTTCTTGTAGAGCTCCTCGATGCGGGCGGGGTGGATGCGGCCGTCTGCGATGAGGTTCTCGAGAGCCACGCGGGCGGTCTCGCGGCGCACCGGGTCGAAGCTGGAGAGAACCACGGTCTCGGGGGTGTCGTCGATCACGAGAGAGACGCCGGAAACCTGCTCGAAGGTGCGGATGTTGCGGCCCTCGCGACCGATGATGCGGCCCTTGAGGTCATCGGAGGGAATGTGAACCGAAGTGACCGTGATCTCGCCGGCCTGATCGGCGGCGCAGCGCTGAATGGCGGTGGAGATGATCTCGCGCGCGGTCTTATCGGCCTGGGCGCGGATGTTCTGCTCGGACTCGCGCAGAATCTGGGCCTCATCGCGCACGCTCTGGGCACGGACACGGGCGAGAAGCTCGTCGTGGGCCTCGTCGGAGCTCAGGCCGGCGATACGCTCGAGCTCGGCGGTCTGCTTGTTCTCGAGCTCATCGAGGTCGTTCTTGCGGCGGTCGAGCTGGCCTTGCAGGCTCGAAAGCTGGTGCTCACGCTTATCGAGGGCGTTGTTGCGGTTGTCCAGGGACTCCTCGCGCTGCATGATACGGTTCTCCATGGACTGGAGCTCGTTCTTGCGCTTCTTCTCCTCGGCCTCGGAGTTCTGCTTGAGCTGCATGATCTGCTCTTTGGCCTCGAGGACCGCCTCTTTCTTAGCGGTCTCGGCCTGGCGCTTGGCCTCATCGGAGATGCGCTCGGCCTCCTTCTGCGCGTTGGCGAGCTTCTCGTCGGCCTCGCGGGACTTCGAGTTGCTCTTGCCCACGAAGATGTAGTAGGCGATTAATACGCCCACGACTAGGCAAACAAGCCCAATGATGATCTGTGTTAGCATTCGTGACTCCTCTAATGGCAATATCAAATAATCAATTATCAGAGTACTGCTTGCGCAGTACCCGCCATTAGAAGCGCAGTCTTATGTGTCGGTTTTTCAAATGCCTCTATAAGCAGCAAACAATTGTCAAACAGACCTTCAAAACATATCTAAAACGTTGACCGAGCCAACGTAAATAAAGAACGCCCTTTTAACGGCTAGACCATTTTATTTCCCAGTTAATCTATTGTCAAATCGTTCAATATTTGACGTGCGACCGAGGCGGAGACGCCAAAGGAAAAGCCACGTGAACCAAGGAAACGCACTATTTTTTGGTAGTCGTTCTTCCCCGTGATGCGCTTCTTGGACGCCGCCTTATAGGCGAGCTCGTACTCCGATTCGTCCTCAAAGAACTCATCGGGCCAGCCCGGGACCTCCTTGACGTCGACGCCGCGACGGGCCAGCTCATAGGAAATCTTCTTTGTGCCCCAGCCGCATGACAGCTTAAAGCGGATAAACGACTTCGCGAAGCGAACGTCGTCGATCAAGCCGCACTCCCGCGCACGGTCGACGAGCTCCTGAGCAATGTCGGCCGTGTAGCCGTCTTGCCGAAGCTTCTTGAAAGCCTCCTGCGAGGAGTAATCGCGCTTATCGATAAGCTCGTTGAGGCGTGTCCTGCCTACGGTGCGTGAAAGCTCCTTCACCTTATAGGCGAGTTCTGCCCTCGAGACGGGGCAGAACTCGCCGGACTCGAGCTGAGACTTGAGCACCTTGGCCACGCGCAAAGGCAAGGCCCACCTCTCCTCGTCTTCCCCCTTAAGGAGAAGCACCGGCAGGCGCCTGGCCGTGCCAAATGCCTCGGAGCGCTTCTCGGGAAGACACACCTCACACTCGAACGACGTGACCATGGCGGCGCTTACTCATCCTCTGAAAAGTCGGTGCCGTCCTCGACATCGAGCTCAAAGTCATCCTCGACCTCATCAAGATCAACCGGATCGCCCACACGCTCGTCGCCAAGCTCGAGGCCCGCGGCGACACGAACCTTGTGCTCAATCTCGTCGCGAAGCTCGGGATGGGTAAGCAGTTGTTTCTTAGCGTTCTCCCTGCCCTGGCCCAGGCGCTCGCCGTCATAGGTGTACCAAGAGCCGGCCTTGGTGACGATCTTGAGGTCCACGGCGGTGTCGATGATCGAGCCCTCCTTAGAGATGCCCTCACCGTACATGATGTCGAACTCCGCCTGCTTGAAGGGCGGGGCGACCTTGTTCTTGACGACCTTCACGCGCACGCGGTTGCCGATGACCTCGTCCTTCTCCTTGATCGTGTCGATGCGGCGGATGTCCATGCGCACAGACGAGAAGAACTTGAGGGCGCGGCCGCCAGGCGTGGTCTCGGGGTTGCCGAACATGACGCCGATCTTCTCGCGCAGCTGGTTGATGAAAATACAAGTGGTGTTGGACTTGGAGAGCGATCCCGCGAGCTTACGCAGGGCCTGGCTCATGAGACGGGCCTGCAGGCCGACGGTGCTGTCGCCGATCTCTCCCTCGATCTCGGCCCTGGGGGTCAAGGCGGCGACGGAGTCGATGACCACGACGTCGATGGCGGCGGAGCGCACGAGCATGTCGCAGATCTCGAGCGCTTGCTCGCCGGTATCGGGCTGAGAGATGAGGACCTCGTCGATGTCGACGCCGATACGGGCCGCGTAGCCGGGATCAAGCGCGTGCTCGGCGTCGATAAAGGCGACGATGCCGCCCAAGGCCTGGGCCTCGGCCAGAATCTGAAGAGACAGGGTGGTCTTGCCGGAGGACTCGGGACCATAGATCTCGATGATGCGGCCGCGGGGAACGCCGCCGATGCCGAGGGCCGCGTCCAGGGAGACGGCTCCGGTGGGAATAGCCTCGACCTCCATGTCCGGGCCCTCATCGCCGAACTTCATGATGGAGCCCTTGCCGAACTTCTTCTCGATCTCCTCGGTGGTCTCTTTTAGGACCTTGTCCCTCTCCTCGCCGGTGGTGCGGGGACGGATCTCTTTAGTGGGACCTTTAGCCTTAGCCATTGCGCGCTCCTTTGAATCGAACATTGAAATGAATAGTAATCGAACACCCGTTCCCGGTCAAGTGTTCGATTCAAAAGATATGCGCGCAACCTTCCAAAAACCTGACAGGTCTTTGACAAGAACCTATCGGCAATCCGACGCCCAAAAGAAAACCCGTGCGCTGACAAGGCCTTTATCTGCCCCAGTCAAAGCGCACGGGATTGCTTTGATATTTGATGCTCGATCAAGACTCCAGAAGAGCTTCACACAAAAGCTCGAGAGCCCGATAAACCGCCTGATGACGAACCTGCTCGCGATCGCCCTCGAACAGGCTGCACGACGCCTGGGTCTGCCCCGCGCGCGCCACGCCCATCCAAACGGTCCCCACGGGCTTGCCCGGCTCCGCTCCCCCGGGCCCGGCGATGCCGGTCAAGGAGACGCACAGGTCGCAGCCCAGCACGCGTCGGGCGCCCTCGGCCATCGCGCGAGCGCACTCCTCAGAAACGGCCCCGACCTCAGGCACCCCAAGAACCCCCTCGTAGGGCACCCCGAGCACCTCGTGCTTCACGGGGATCGCGTAGCTCACGACCCCGCCGCGCACCGCGGCCGAGGAGCCCGGCACCGCCGTCAGCGCGCCCGCGACCAGGCCACCGGTACAGGACTCGGCCGTGCCCACGGTAAGGCCCTTCTCGCATGCAAGCGAAACCACGCGGGCGGCCAGGTCATACAACGCGTCATCGGGCGCAAGGATCACCTTGGAGCCCATGCTAGTCCTCGCTCAGGTATTGCCACGACTTGACGAAGTAGTCGAGGCCCGACCAGGCCGTCAAAACGACTGCGACGGCCATGCAGGCCTGGAAGGCGACCTCGAGCCAACCCGCCGCGGCAAGCCCGGCCGGCATAGCGCAGACGAACAACAAACCGCAGATGGCGACCATCGTCGTGGCCGTCTTCCACTTGCCAAGGTTGCTCGCGGCGACAACGACGCCCTTCGACGCCACGACCATGCGCAGGCCAGAGACCAGAAACTCGCGCGCGACGACGACAAGCAGAACCCACGACGACGTCATCTGGTGCTCGAGCAAGAAGCACAGCGCCACCACGACGGCGAGTTTGTCGGCGATCGGGTCGAGGAACTTGCCGAAGGTCGTGACCTCGTTTCGAGACCTGGCGAGGTAGCCGTCGACCTTATCGGTGAGCGAGATGATCACGAAGCACGCGAAGACGGCCATCCCCGGCCAAGAAACCGAGTCGGCGCGCGCGACGCCCACGAACTCGGCCAGAAGGAGCCACAGGGGCACGAGCACCACGCGCGCGCAGGTAACGATGTTGGCAGGCGTCCAAAGGCCCTTGCTCTTAGACAACGCGGACACGCTCCTAATCCTCGACGATCTCGCCGATCATCTCGTAGCAGAAAGAATCGACCAAATCGACGGTCACGATATCGCCCACGGCAGCCTCGCCGGAGGCGATGTGGACGGCCCCGTCGCAGTCGGGGGCCTGGAACCAGGTGTGGCCGATGAGCTCGACGCCCTCCTCGGTCTCCTCGACGCCGTCGATGATGACCTTCACGCGCTCGCCGACGTGCTTGGCGGTGGCGGAGAAGCCCAGCTCCTCGACCAGGTCGATCAGACGCTGGGTGCGCTCGAGCTTGACGTCCTCATCGACCTGGCCCTCCATCGCGGCGGCGCGGGTGCCCTCCTCGGGCGAGTAGGCGAAGACGGAGGTGTAGTCGAACTCCTCGGCCTCGATGAAGTCGTAGAGCTCGTCGGCCTCCTCGTCCGTCTCGCCGGGAAAACCGGCCATGCCGGTCGTGCGAAGGACCATGCCCGGGATCTCGCGGCGCAGGCGGGCGAAAAGCTCATGCAGCTCGGCGGGGTTGCCGGAACGGTTCATGGCCTTCAGGATGCGAGCGGAGCAGTGCTGGATGGGGATGTCGATGTAAGGCAGGACCTCGGGCGTGTCGCGAATCGCGGCGATGAGGTCGTCGGTCATGCCCTCGGGCTGCAGGTAAAGGACGCGCAGCCAGCCCTCGTAGGGGCGCACGACCTCGGCCACGGCGCGGAGAAGCCCGGCCAAGTTCGAGCCGTCCTTGAAATCGGAGCCCCAGATGCCCGTGTCCTGGCCGATGAGGATGATCTCGCGCACGCCGCCCTCCATAAGGGCCGCGACCTCGGCGAGAATCTCGTCCTTCGCGCGAGAGTGGTAGCGGCCGCGGATGTACGGGATGGCGCAGAAGGTGCAGAAACGGTCGCAGCCCTCCGAGATCTTGACGAAGGCCGAGGCGCCCTCGACGGTGCGGAGAAGCCCGCTGTCCAGGACCGGGCCGCCCATGCCCGCCTCAAGGCCCAGCGCCCCGCGCACGACGGCGCAGATGCCGTCCTCGTCCTCGGCCTTGACGAAGGCCGCGACCTCGGGAAGCTCGGCGCGCAGCTCGTCTCCGTAGCGAGAAGGCACGCAGCCGCACATGACGATGGGGCACTCGCGCACGCCGCCCGCGCGCGACTCGGCGATCTCTAAGGTCGCCTCGACGGACTCCTCGGTGGCCGAGGCCAAGAAGGAGCAGGTGTTCACGATGGCGAGATCGGCCTCCTCCGGCGAGAAGACCTCGCCGAAGCCGTCGGCCAGAAGAAGGGCGCGCATGCGGTCGGTGTCGACCTCGTTCTTCGCGCAGCCCAGGGTGATGAACAGGATGTTTGCCACGGTGGTGTTGCCAGACAAGAGCTTCCTCCGCACCTATCGATAGTTGTTGAACTGGAGGGGCTGGCCGAAGTCGACCGACTTCAGGTGCGCGATGACCGACTGCAGGACGTCGCGCGAGGCGCTCGAGACGCGCAGCTTGTCGCCCTCGACGGTGGCCTTGGCCTTCACCTTGAGGTCGCGGATCTCCTTAGAGATCTTCTTGGCGGTGTCCTGGTCGATGCCCTGGATCACGGCGCCGGTCTGGCGCACGGTCATGCCGCCGGCGGCCTCGACGTCTTTCCACTTGATGCTGGTCAGGTCGATGCCGCGCTTCACGAGCTTGGAGCCCAGGATGTCGCGCACCTGCCCGCAGACGAACTCGGACGGGGCCTCGATCTTGAGCGTGCCCTCCTTCTTGGAGAGCTCGAGCGAGGCGCCCGTGCCCTTGAGGTCGTAGCGCTGGGTAAGCTCGCGCGCAGCCTGGGTGCAGGCGTTGTCGAGCTCCTGCATGTCGACGACAGAGACGACGTCGAAGCTGGATTCTTTGGCCATGGTTGCCCTCCTATGGATAAAAGTCGAAACGACTATTGCGTGCTGGTGGTGGACGTGCCGGTGGTGGTCGTCGACGTGCCGGTGGTCGCGGCGTCGCCGTCGGCGGCGGCCGCCTCGTCGGTCGTGGTCACAGGCGTGCCCTTGATGGTCAGGCTGCCCGTGCCGGAGGCCTTCGAGGTGAAGTCGACCTTCTTGCCGTTCTCGGTCACCGAGACCTTGGACGGGTTGGCGGCGCGGATCGAGATCGAGTCGGTCACCGTGTACTCGGCCTCCCAGGGGCCGGTCACGCTCTCGGCAACGGCGCTCGTGCCGTCGCAGGTGATCTCGAGCCAGGAGTACTCGCCGTCGGCGACCGAGACCTTGACCACGGTGGCCTGCTGGGCCGTCGTGGTAGCGGCGGCATCGGTGGCGCTGCCATCGGTCGTGGTCGCGGCGTCGGTCGTCGCGGTCGCGTCGGTCGTCGTGGTGGTGCCCGTCGTCGAGGTCGTGGACTTGCTCGACGAGCCGGAGTCGCTGCCAGAGTCCGTGCTGCTCGACGAGTTGCTCTTGCTCGAGGAGCTGTCCGTCGAGTTGACGGCAACCGTCTGCCCGCTCGTGGACCCCGTCTGCGTCTTGGCGTTCACGCACGACGTCGCGGCAAAGACCAGGATGCCGGTCAATACCATGGCGAGAATGACGATTATCGCGAACGTGGCGTTTCTCGAATCCGAGAAGAAGCCCAGGATGCCGCCGAGAAGCCCCTGCCTCTGCGGCTGGCGCCTTCTCCCCTGCTGACGCCCGCGCGAACCCGAGCCGTAGCCGGACTGCGGAGCTCGCCTGCGCACATTGGGTCGATCGGTGCTGGCGATGTTACGGGAAGAGCGGCGCCCCGTGATGGTCGAGGCGCGCTCGTAGGGACGGGCGCGGTCGTCGTAGCGCATGTCGTCGCTGTAGTCGCCCGAGACGACGCGGCGGGTGCTCACGTCGTCGCGACGATACGTGCGCTGCGGGCGCGTGCCGCGACCTTGCGCCGCCCCGCCGCGCCCGGTGGAGTATTGCCTGCTCATCTGGTTGCTTGCCGCTCCCGTCACCTGCTGCCTCTGGGACAAGAGCCTCGAGGCGGGGTCGTTGTTGTTGGTCGTGCGCCTGCGCTGGTTGCGCGCGCGGCGGGCGCTGCCGCGGTACTGCTCGTCATCCTGCTGGTACGAGGAGCCCTGCGGGGCCGCGTTGTAGCTATGGCCCCGAGCGGCGCCGTTGCTGTAGCCGCCCTGGCCGTAGGCAGACGCGGCGGACGGGCCCGATCCCGCCATCGGCATCGTGCGCCGCGGACGGGAGGGCGAGGTCGTGGCGAAGGCGCCCATGTCGCCGGCGGGGCCTCCCGAGGTGGGGAGAAGACCGCGGTACTCGACGTAGGCCTTAGGGCGCGAACCCTCGGCATTCACGACGTCGTAGCCCGCGATGAAGCGGCCCGTCTGGGTGTCTCGCGTGCGGCGGCGCAACTCGTGGGAAGAGGTGCCGTTGACGTAGTGGTAGAGCTCCTCCTGGAAAAGGTCAACGATCTCGCGGGAGTTCAGGCCCAGGTAGCGGGCGTATGAGGAGAGCATGCCCTGAGCGTAGCCGCTCTGCGGGATGCGCTCGAAGTCTCCCTCCTCGAAGCTGACGAGAACGTCCTCGCGCAGCTTGAGGATGCGGGAGGCCTGCTCGATGGAGAGACCGAGTTCGTGCCTGCGTCTTTGCAGCAGCTCGCTGAAGTGCGGCTTTGGCACCCTACTCAACCCCCTGATAAATCGCGTCCTGGGTCTTGAGCTCCTCAAGGCCCTCCATGTCAATCAAAACGTCCCTGGGCTTGGAGCCGTTGGCCGGGCCTACGACGCCCTTGGCCTCGAGCATATCCATGATGCGCCCTGCCCTAGCATACCCAACCGAGAGGGCGCGCTGCAGGCCGGAGGTCGAACCCAACTGGGACTCCACGACAAGCTGAGCCGCCTGCCAGACGAGCGGGTCGTCTTCCTTGGGCGCGTCGGAGCCGGGGGCGCCGGGCGCGTTGGGGACGACGGCGGTGAGGATGTCCTCGTGGTAGTCGGCCGTGACCTGCTCGCGAACAAACTTTACCGTCTGCTCGATCTCGTCATCGGAAACCCAACAACCTTGCGCGCGCCTTGGCTTCTTGCCTCGCAGCTTGACGAGCATGTCTCCGCGGCCCAAGAGCTGCTCTGCGCCCTTCTGGTCAAGGATGATGCGGGAGTTGAGCGAGTTGTCGACCGAAAGCGCCACGCGGTTGTCGATGTTGGCGCGGATAAGGCCGGTCACGACGTCCGCCGAGGGGCGCTGGGTGGCGACGATCAGGTGGATACCGGCGGCGCGGCCCAGCTGCGCGATGCGCACGATCGAGGTCTCGACGTCCTTGCCGGCCACCATCATGAGGTCGGCCAGCTCGTCGATGACGATGACGAAGTAGGGCATGTGCTTGGGCGGGTTCTCCATGTCGGCGTACTTGCCGCCGTCCACGTTGCCGTTGTAGGTCTTGATGTCGCGCACCTTGTAGTGCTCGAAGACCTTGAGGCGCCTCTCCATCTCGGTCACGCCCCACTGCAGGGCGCTCGCGGCCTGGCGCGGCTCGGTGACGACGGGCACATACAGGTGCGGCAGGCCCGCGTAGCCGGTGAACTCGACGCGCTTGGGGTCGACCATGATGAGGCGCACCTGCTCGGGCGTGGCGCGCATGAGCATGCTCATGATGATGGAGTTGAGAAGGACCGACTTGCCCGAGCCCGTGGTGCCGGCGACCAGAAGGTGCGGCAGGCCCGCGAGGTCGACGACGATCGGCTTGCCCTCGGAGTCGCGGCCAAAGGCGCACTCAAGCGGCCCGCCCTGCGCGAAGGGAAGGACGTCCGAGAGATAGACCGGCTGGCTCTTCTCGTTGGGGATCTCGATGCCCACAAGCGAGGTGCCGGGGATCGGCGAGAAGATACGGACCGACTTGGCGGCCAGGGACAGCGCGATGTCGTCCTCGAGGTTCACGATCTTGTTCACGCGCTCGCCCTCGCCCATCGCGATCTTGAAGGTCGTGACGGAGGGGCCGGCCGTCCAGCCGGTAACGCGGGCGCCCAGGCCAAACTCCTCGAGGGTGGCCTGGAGCTTCTGGGCGGTGCGGGTGAGCTCCTCGTCGTTGCCGAAGTCGCCGTTGTTGGCGTCGTTTTGGCGCAGGATCGAAAGCGGCGGCAGCTCATAGGACTCGTCGGCGTCGCCCGGGCGGGTGAGCTCGGCCGGGGCCTCGACGGCCGTGGCCTTGGTGCCCTTGGGGTTCTTGAGGAAATCGGGGATGTTGTCGGCCTTCTCCTGCTGAGACGCGCGCTTCGCGTCGCCGGAAGCGACGGCGGCGGGTGCGGGGTCGTCGAAGGGGGTCTCGAAGACGGGGGCGTCGCCCATGTCCTCGAAGGCCTCGTCGACGGCGGCGGCAGCGGCCTTGGCGGCCTTGCCCGACTTGCCCTTCTTCTTGCGGGAGAGAAGCGAGGTCTTGGGCTCGGGGTCCTTCTCGCCAAGGTCGGCCACGTCGTCGGGGGCAAAAAGGCTGTCGTTCACGACGGCGGGGGCGGCCCCCTCGCGCTCGTCGGGATCGTCGTTGAAGGAGAAGTCGCTGGTCTTGAGCGACGGCAGGACGGACTTGTTGCGCTTGAGGACGCTCGTCTTGCGCTCGCCGATGAAGGTGGTCTGGCCCTCGCCCGTCTCGTCGAAGAGGGAGGCCTGGGACTGCTTGGCGACCGAGGTGTCGCTGCCCTTGGCGAAGCGGCGGGGCTTGTCGTTGGCCACGGTGGCGTCGCGGGTAACGGCGCGCTCCTGGGCGCGCTGCTCGGCGGCGAAGCGGCGGGCCTCAGAGGCCGCGGCGGCGCGGGCCGAGACCCGGGCCACGACATCGGTGATCGAGAAGCCGCAGACGACGAGGCCGGCGACGATGATGCCGAGAAGCACCACGTTGCCGACAATAACGCCCAGGTAGGTGGCCAGAACGCAGGCGATGCCGCCGCCCACGTAGCCGCCTGCCCTGACGGCCACGGTATCGGTGATCAGGCGCTCGGGCGCGGCCGCGGCGGCCGGCTGGTTAAGCGAGATCATGGCGAGAACCGCCACGACGATGAGCACGAGGCCCGCCGCCACGCGGCCCGAGATCGGCCCCTCGTCCGCCGTGAAGAAGGTCATGGCAAAGACGAACAGGGCCACCGGCACGAGCACGGCGCCGGTGCCGAACCCCAGGCCAAGAAGGTGGCCCATGGCGCTGGTAACCGGGGCCGTGGAAGGCGCCACGACCGAGATGAACATCGCGATGGCGAGCACCGCCAAAACGACACCGATGATGTCGCTTTGCGCGGTGGTCAGGCCGCCGAAATCGGCAGCAGCCGCCTGCGCCGCGCGGGACTGTGCCTGGCGGCTGCTGTTGTTTTTCTTGTTCTTTGCTGCGTTTGAGCTGCGTTTAGAAGGCATTTAGACCTCCAGGACGACCGGGATGACCATGGGCCTGGTGTGAGTCTTGTTCCAAAGAAGGTTGGAGAGGGTGTTGCGAACGGCGCGGCGCATCGCGTCGATCGTGGCGTCGTTGGAGCCCGAGAGCTTCTCGATAGCTGCCCTGACCTGGGACTGGGCGTCGGACATAAGGTCGTCCTCGGCCTGGTAGGAGCAGCCGCGGGTCGAGATGTCGACGCAGATGACGCCGTGGCGCTTGCGCGAGACGGCGACGGTGCAGCTCACGACACCGTCCTGGGCGAGCTTCTGGCGGTCGCGCAGGACGACGGGGTTGGCCTCGGTGACGTTGCCGCCCTCGACGTAGACGACGCCGGACTCGACGCCGCGGCCGCGACGGGCCTTGTGGCGGCAGAGCTCGAGCGAGTCGCCGTTGTCCATGACGAAGATCTTCTCGCGGGGAATTCCCAGGGAAGCGGCCAGGTCGGCGTGGGCGCGCAGGTGCTGGGCCTCGCCGTGGACAGGCATGAAGTAGCGGGGCTTGGCCATGGAGAGCATGAGCTTGAGCTCCTCCTGGCTGGCGTGGCCCGAGACGTGCACGAGGGCGCGGCTCTTGTCGTAGACGTCGCAGCCGATCTTGGAGAGCGAGTTCACGATGCCCTGGACGCTCTTCTCGTTTCCGGGAACGGGCGTGGCGGAGATGATCACCGTGTCGCCGGCGTGGATGGAGAGCGACTTGTGCTCGCCGTTGGCCATGCGGGCCAGGGCCGAGAGGGGCTCGCCCTGGGAACCGGTGCAGAGAACGACGATCTTGTCGTCGTCGATCTTGCCCACCTCGTAGGCGTCGATGATGTCGTCCTCGGCGATGTTGAGATAGCCCAGCTCGCGGGCGACCTTGGTGTTGGTCACCATGGAGCGGCCGGTCACGACGACCTTGCGGCCCACGGCGGTCGCGGCGTCGCAGACCTGCTGCAGGCGGTGGATGTGGCTCGAGAAGGACGCGACAAAGACGCGGCCCGTGGCGTTCTTGATGATGTGGCGAAGGCTCGGCCCCACAGCGGACTCGGACTGGGTGAAGCCCGGGCGCGTCGCGTTGGTCGAGTCGGAGAGAAGCACGTCGACGCCGGTGCTCGCGAACTTGCAGATGGCCTGGTAGTTGGGCCTCTTGCCGTCAACGGGCGTCTGGTCGAGCTTGAAGTCGCCGGTGTGCATGACGGTGCCGGCCGGCGTGCTCATGAAGACGCCGAGGGCGCCGGGGATGGAGTGGGTCATGGAGAAGAACGTGAGGTCGAAGGCGCCAAGGGTGAGCGTGGCGCCGTCAGAGATCTCGCGGAACTTCGGCGACTTGATGTTGTGCTCGGCAAGCTTGCCCTGGATCATGCCCAAGGTGAGCTTGCTCGAGTATATGGGGACCTTGCGGGTAAGGTCCATGAGCAGGTACGGCAAAGCACCGGTGTGGTCCTCGTGGCCGTGGGTGATGATGATGCCGCGCAGCTTCTCCTCGTGCTCGAGCACGTAGGTGTAGTCGGGCAGAATCAGGTCGATGCCGGGCTGGTCGTCCTCGGGAAACATCAGGCCGGCGTCGATCAAGACCATGTCGTTGCCAAACTCGAACGCGGTCATGTTCTTGCCGATGCCGTCGAGTCCGCCAAGCGGGATGATCTTTAGGGCACTTTCTTTCTTGGGCATTCCTTGCGGGTTCCTTTCGATCGGGTACAGGTCGTTTCTTATATGCAACGGTCGCGGGTCCTCCGCCGACCGAACAATCCAAACCGTGCGCCGAAAGCGCAGACCGATTAATTCTACCCCAGAGTGTTGACGCGGGGCGCGGCTCCATCAAAAAGGCGGGCGTCGTGAGGCCGCCGGGGGCCGGGGGAGGTGAGCTGGAGTTTGCGTTCGCAAATCTCCGCTCACCTCCCCCGGCCCCCTTCGCGGCCTCCGCACGGGCACGGGTTGCTGCTGCGGGGCAGAGCTAATCCCAGAAGGAAACCTT
>CAVAUD010000008.1:0-32555 GCA_963591565.1 bacterium | reverse complement strand
AGAACGTCGCCGGCTTCCTCGAGAAGGAGGACGTCGACGGTGCCCTCGTGGGCGGCGCTTCCCTCAAGGCCGATTCCTTCGCCGCTATGGTCAAGGCGGCCATGTAGCCTAAACGGCTCATTTGCGCACCATTGATGGGGGCGGCTCACGCGAGCCGCCCCTTTCTCGTTATCTGTGCTACTATTTCTCCTTGTATGAACCGACCCTCTAAAGGAGAGCTCTTTTGAACCCGCTCAACATCATTCTCCTCGCGCTTCTCATCATCTCCGGCGCCCTGACCGTCATCTTGGTGCTCATGCACTCCGGCAAAGGCACCGGCGTCTCTGACATGATCGCCTCTTCCCTTTACAACTCGGCCTCCGGCTCGGGCGTTTGGGAGAAGAACCTCGACCGCCTGACCGTCATCACCACCACGGTCTTCATCCTGTGCGTCGTGGTCATGGCCATCACTTTCCCGGTCGGTACCATCGGCTAAAGCCTTCCGGGAACACAAAATATTCAAGCGTTATCTCAAAGAAGACGGGGAACCGTCTTCTTTTTTCGGTAAAAGACAGGGTTTTGTTAAAAAAGGCGTAACAATTGACAATCCGTCAATTTCTCTGTCGCAAATTACGCTAGGGTATTCAGGCCTTATAAAGCACGGGCAAACACCGTGTAAGGAAGATACGGGTTAAGAGGGCATACAGGATGCCCAGCCCGTATTAGCAGGAGGAGGATTATATGGCTCTCGACAAGTTTGGTGGCGCCGTTTCTCGCCGCACCTTTGTCCAGGGTGGCCTCGCTGCCAGCGCTCTGGCCGCTCTTGCCGCTTGCGGTAAGAACAGCTCCAGCACCAGCAGCTCCACCGACAGCACCAGCACCGCTTCTACCGGCGGCACCTTCAAGTTCTACATCTCTGACCCCGTCGCCATCGACCCCTACAACCTGCAGGAGTCCGAGGGCACCCAGGTCGGCCACTGCCTCTTCGACTCCCTGGTGAGCTACGACTGGAAGAAGTCCGAGGTCGTCCCCGCCGCTGCCGAGTCCTGGACCATCTCCGACGACGGCAAGGTCTTCACCTTCACCCTCAAGGAGGCCAAGTTCCACAACGGCGACGCCGTTGACGCCGCTTCCTTCAAGCGCGGCTGGGAGCGTCTGGCCGACTCTACCATGAAGACCCCCGGCGAGATCGGCTACCACCTGGCCCCCGTCGCCGGCTATGACGCCTTCTCCAAGGGCGAGGCCACCGAGATCACCGGCCTTGTCGCCAAGGACGAGAAGACCTTCGAGGTCACCCTCACCGACCCGATGGCCGACTTCCTGGTCGTCTGCTGCCACCCCGGCCTCGCGCCTGTTCCCCAGGCTGCCCTGGACGACCCCGATTCGTTCCTGCTCGCCCCGATCGGCAACGGCGCCTTCAAGATGGACGGCAAGTGGGAGTCCGGCCAGTACATCAACGTTGTCCGCAACGACGATTACTACGGCGACGCTCCTAAGCTCGACGCCATCAACTTCTCCATCCAGAAGGATCCCAAGACCGCTCTGAGCGAGTTCAAGGCTGGCAACATGGACTTCTGCCAGATGCCCACCGGCCAGATCAAGGACCTCATCTCCACCTACGGCGAGTCCGAGGACGGCTACACCGTGACCCCGGGCAAGCAGTGCCTCACCGGTGCCGAGGGCTCCATCTACTACCTCGTTCTCAACATGGACGACCCCACCATGCAGAACGCCGACGTCCGTCACGCCATGTCCTTGGCCATCAACCGCCAGAACATCGTCGACACCCTGTTCGAGGGCGTCCGCACCCCTGCCGACAACATCTTCCCGCCGATCATCGACACCAAGGCCAACGCCTGGGAGTACGCTAAGTACGACAAGGACGCCGCCCAGAAGATCGTCGACGAGAAGGGCCTTGCCGGCACCGAGATCACCCTTTCCTACAACTCCGGCGGCGGCCACGAGGACATCATGTCCTGCATCCAGGCCGACCTCGAGGCTGTGGGCTTCAAGGTGTCCCAGCAGTCCCAGGAGTGGGCGGCTTACCTCTCCGGCCTGACCGACGGCTCCTTCCAGGTTGGTCGTCTCGGCTGGATCGCCGACTACCCGACGATGGACAACTTCATCTACCCCAACTTCTTCTCGACCGCCGACAACAACTACTCTCGCTACAACAACGCGACTGTTGATGCCGACACCCTGGCTGCCCGCCAGATTACCGACGAGGATGAGCGCAAGGCCGCTTACCGCGCCATCAACGACAAGATCGCCGAGGACATGCCGATCATCCCGATCATGTTCTACTCGCACGTCCACCTCGGCTCCGAGCGCATCAAGTCCCTGTACTACGATGCCCAGGGCAAGGCCGACCTCAAGAACGCCGAGCTCTCCGCTTAAGCGATAGGTCGCAGGTCTTGGTCTTTTAAGACATAGAGAACAGCACGGGACATCGACCATTTTCGGCCGATGTCCCGTTGCCGTTCTTTCTTTTTAGGCTGTTGTGCTGTTGTCTGTCCTTCCATAAGGGCGCGGCTCGCACGCGGGAAGGCCCGATAACAGCGCAACGTAGTTGGAAGTTTTATCTGTAGAGGGGGGATATCGTGGGAAAGTACATCCTGAAGCGCGTCGTGCAGTTCATCCCGGTCTTTCTGGGCGTGACGCTGATCCTGTTCGCGCTTGAAAACATCGTTCCCGGCGACCCGATCAAGCTTATGGCCGGCGAGAAGAAACTCGACGCCCAGACCGAGCTCAACCTTCGCGTGAGCTATCACCTGGTTGAGACCGACGACTCCGGCAACGTCGTCTACGACGACTCCGGCAACCCCGTCGAGACGCCCATGTGGAAGCGCTACGTCATGTACGTCGGCGGCCTTCTCCACGGTGACCTTGGCACTTCTTACCAGCGTAAGGGCCAGTCGGTCGCAGATATCCTTCTCGCCAAGTACCCCTACACGATCAAGCTGGCCATCGTGGCAATCGTGCTCGAGGCGATCATCGGTATCGGCGCGGGCATGATCTCGGCCATCAAGCGTTACTCGTTCTTGGACGTGCTGGTCACCCTCATCACTTCCATCCTCGTCGCCATGCCCGCCTTCTGGCTCGGCATGCTCTTGCAGCTCTTCTTTGGCGTCGTGCTCAAGAACGCCACCGGCGGCGCGTTCTACCTGCCGGTCTCCGCGGACTTCTCGCCGTATGCCGAGTTCCAGAGCTGGATCTACTACATCTTGCCGGCCGTCACCCTGGCCGCCGTCTCGACGGCATACACCGCCCGCATCATGCGCTCGCAGCTGCTTGAGGTCTTGAACCAGGACTACATCCGCACGGCGCGCGCCAAGGGCCTGTCGCGCGGCGCGGTCATCTGGCACCACGCCCTCAAGAACGCCCTCATCCCCGTCGTCACCTACATCGGCAACGACTTCGGCGGCATGATGGCTGGCGCCATCCTCACCGAGACGGTCTTCAACTGGCCGGGCGTCGGCAACGAGACCTACCGAGCGATCTCTCAGCGAGACTGGCCGATCGTCTTGGGCTCCGTCACGGTCATCGTCGTCTTGGTCATGGTCATCAACCTGATCGTCGACGTGTCCTACGCCTTCCTCGACCCGCGCATCCGTTTCGACAACTCCAACAACGACTAAGGAGGTGCACCGCATGTCTGAAGAGAAGAACAACACCGAGGCCTCGAACGAGGCCGCAAAGGCGACCAAGTCGCGCACCCTTTGGGGCGACGCCTGGAAGCGCCTTAAGAAGAACAAGCTTGCGATGGTCTCCATCGTTTGGATCATCTTTATCGTGCTGGTCGCCTTGACGGCAGACCTCTGGGCCCCGCAGTGGCTGGGCAGCCCCACGGCAGCCGATTCCGCGACCATGACGGCCAACTCCCGCCTGGCCCCGTCGCTTGAGCACCCCTTCGGCACCGACACTCTGGGCCGCGACGTTTTGTGCCGCGTCATCTACGGCGCGCGCGTCTCGCTGGCCGTCGGTCTTCTCGCCACCGCCATCTCCACGGCTATCGGCCTGGTCATGGGAGCCATCGCGGCTTACTACGGCGGCATCTGGGACACCATCGTCATGCGACTGGCCGATATCTTCATGGCCTTCCCGTACACGCTGTTCGTCATCGCGATGATTGCGGTCTTGGGCAACGGCATCCAGAACGTCTTCATCGCCATCGGCCTTCTGGGCTGGCCGTCGATCGCGCGCGTCTTCCGCTCGGCGATCCTTTCGGTCAAGGAGAACGACTACGTCGACGCTGCCCGCGCGATGGGCGCCTCTGACGTGCGCATCATTGCCCGCCACATCTTCCCCAACTCCGTGGCCTCCATCGTGGTCTACGCCACGATGAGCATCGGCGGCGCCATCCTCACCGAGTCGTCGCTGTCCTTCCTTGGCATGGGCGTCGTTCCTCCCGATCCCTCGTGGGGCAACCTCATTTCCGACGGCCAGACCTACCTGGCCACCCAGCCTTGGCTGATGATCATGCCCGGCCTGGCAATCCTTTCCACCGTCCTGGCGTTCACCCTGCTGGGCGATGGTCTGCGTGATGCCCTCGACGTTAAGATGAAGGACGCATAAGCCATGTTTGGAAAAAAGAAAACCTACGACCCTTCCAAGGACCTCAAGAACCAGCCGGTCCCCGAGGGCTCCCACCTGCTTGAGGTCGACGACCTTAAGATGTACTTCCACACCCAAGACGGCGTGGTCAAGGCGGTCAACGGCGTCTCCTACACCCTGGACCGCGGCGAGACCTTGGGCGTCGTCGGCGAGTCCGGCTCCGGCAAGTCCGTGACCTCCCTCACCATCATGGGCCTCATCGAGATGCCCCCGGGCAAGATCGAGGGCGGAGACGTCCGCTACCGCGGCAAGTCCCTCCTCAAGATGTCCGAGGCCGAGATGCAGCAGATCCGCGGCAACGACATCGCCATGATCTTCCAGGACCCGATGACCTCCTTGAACCCGGTCTACACCATCGGCCGCCAGCTCGGCGAGGGCCTGCGCCTTCACCGCGGCTACACCAAGGAGCAGGCGCTTGAGCGTTCCATCGAGCTTCTCCGCCTGGTCGGCATCCCCAACCCCGAGCAGCGCGTCAAGGAGTACCCGCACCAGTTCTCGGGCGGCATGCGCCAGCGCGTCATGATCGCCATGGCCCTTGCCTGCGACCCCGACATCCTGATCGCCGACGAGCCCACGACCGCACTGGACGTCACCATCCAGGCCCAGATCGTCGAGCTCATGAAGAAGATGCAGGAAGAGAACGGCAACGCGATCATCATGATCACCCACGACCTGGGCGTCGTGGCAGACGTCGCCGACAAGATCATGGTCATGTACGCCGGCGCCCCCGTCGAGATGGGCACGGCCGAGGAGATCTTCTACCAGCCGCACCACCCCTACACCTGGGGCCTCATGAACTCCATCCCCAAGGCCGAGGGCGACGAGAAGCGTCCCCTGACCCCGATCAAGGGCAACCCGCCCTCGCTGGTCAACGCCCCCGCCGGCTGCTCCTTCAGCCCGCGCTGCCCGTTTGCCACCGACAAGTGCCGCGCCGAGAAGCCCGGTCGCGTCGAGGTCTCGCCGGGCCACTTCGCCCGTTGCCACTACGCCAGCGACGAGAAGTTCGTCTCGGCAAACGCGCCTGAGAATTCCCGTACCAAGAAGGGAGGGGAGGCATAATGGCAGACGATCGCACTCCCTTGCTTTCCGTCAAGAACCTGTGCAAGGACTTCGCCGTGGAGTCCGGCTTCCTTGGCAAGCGCTTCTCCAACAAGGCCGTCCACGCCGTCGACAATGTCTCCTTCGACATCTATCCCGGTGAGACCTTTGGTCTGGTTGGCGAGTCCGGCTGCGGCAAGTCCACGACCGGGCGCTGCATCATGCGCCTCACGCGCCCCACGAGCGGCCAGGTCTTCTTCGAGGGCCAAGACGTCGCGACGATGAACAAGAAGGAGCTCAAGGAGATGCGCCGCAACATGCAGTTCATCTTCCAGGACCCCTACGCGTCGCTTAACCCCCGTATGACCATCGGCGAGATCGTCGCCGAGCCCCTGATCATCCACAAGGTCATCACCGACCCGGCCAAGCGCGAGGCACGCGTCCGCGAGCTTCTCGACATGGTGGGCCTGAACCCCGAGCACATCAACCGCTACCCGCACGAGTTCTCGGGCGGCCAGCGCCAGCGCATCGGCATCGCCCGCGCCTTCGCCTTGAAGCCCAAGCTGATCATCTGCGACGAGCCCGTCTCGGCCCTCGACGTGTCGATCCAGGCCCAGGTCCTCAACCTGCTTAACGACCTTCAGGAGGAGACCGGCACCGCTTACCTCTTCATCGCCCACGACCTGTCCGTCGTCCAGCACATCTCGGACAACATCGGCGTCATGTACCTGGGCAACATGATGGAGTACGCGGACTGGAAGAAGCTCTACGACACGCCCTTCCACCCCTACACCCAGTCGCTTCTCTCGGCCGTGCCTGTGCCCGACCCGGACATCCAGGCCTCCCGTAAGCGCATCATCCTGGCCGGCGACCCGCCGTCGCCGATCAACGCGCCCTCTGGCTGCCGTTTCCACACGCGCTGCCCGATCGCCTGCGACAAGTGCGCCCAGGAGCGCCCGGAGTTCCGCGAGGTCGAGCCCGGCCACTTCTGCGCGTGCCACTTTGCCGCCCCCAACCCGATCAAGGACTCCTCGATCGAGCTTTAACGGCTTCTTTGGCCGGCCAGGGATTTGCCCCGGCCGGCCTTTTTTATGCGCAGGCGAGCCTATCTAGCCTCATTTGCGCGTGGATTAGCTGCCTGACCTGCGCCTCCGAAATTAATTTCACTTTTTTCCAAATTGGGGCTTGCGTTTGGTTTGACCAAGGTGTTATATTCTTTCTCGCGCAAAAGCGCGACCAAGTCGGAGTGGCGGAATTGGCAGACGCGCTAGCTTGAGGTGCTAGTGACTACTCAACGGTCGTGCGGGTTCAAGTCCCGCCTCCGACACCACGAATTCAAACGGGTCTTCTTCGGAAGGCCCGTTTTTCGTATGTGTCCAAAGCGAGAAACCCTCGTTTCCCCTTGCCGCACACAGGCCGGCCTCGCACGCTTTGCGGGTAGGCTCTTCTCAGCTAGATGTCTAGCGAAAAAGAGCTAAGGAGTTCCCCATGGTTGAACAGGTAACCGTTTGCCTTCCCGACGGCCCCGGCAAACTGGCCGCGATGTGCCATTTGCTTGGCGAGAAGAACGTTCAGATCCATGCCCTCATGGTCGCCGAGACCGTCGACTTCGGCATCATCCGCGTGATCTGCGACAAGCCGCGCTCGACCGCCGCCATGCTGATCGCCAACGGCTACAACGCCATGTGCTGCAAGGTCGTGGCCGTCGAGGTGAACAACATCCCGGGCGCCTTGGGTCACCTGCTCGACCGCATGGCCTCGTGCGACCTCAACGTCGAGTACGCCTACACGTGCTCGACCGCCGAGCGCACAATCGATGTGGTTAAGGTCACCGGCGAGCCGCTGGAGATCAAGTTGCGCGATACTGGACTCACGTTTTTGTCCGCGGAGCAGCTTTACCAGACAGATTAGGTTCTCATATGCCAAAAGGCGCGCTTTCGAAACGACATGTTGAAGGCATAGGGGAGGGGAGCCTTTTGGGCACCCTCTCCTGTTTGTTGCAGCTCACCTGCGAGGCGGTCCTCGTCTTCGACGGGGCCGGCCGGGTGCTTCTCGCCAACGAGGAGGCCACGCGGCTGTTTGGCGCGCCGGCAGACAAGATCGTGGGGCGAGACGTGCGCGAGCTCTTCCCGGACCTCGAGGGGCGTAGAGGGGCGGCAGCGGGCGCCGCGAGCGCCGCGGGCGATGCCGCCGTGTCCATGAGCTTCTCGCCGCAGGATCTGCCCTTTGAGTGCGACGGGTCGTCGAACCTGGCCGCCTGCGTGAACGCCGAGGGCCTGCAGGAGGTGCTGCGCGTGCGCTGCGAGCGCGTTCATGCGCCGGGCGACACGTACCTGCTGGTCGCGCGCTCCGCCGGCTCGATCAACGATGCCGGGCGCGAGTACGACCGCGCCTTCGAGGAGCTCAAGCGCGCGAACAAGCGCCTCTCGGGCGCGTTCAAGATAGTGCTGGACACCATCGACACCGAGGACATGGGCGAGCTCTTCGGGCGCGTGCTCGACGAGATCGCCGAGACCATGGAGGCCGACGGCACCCTGGCCTATCTCGCCGAGGCCGACGGCTTTCGCCTGAGGGGCGCGAGCCACGGCCTGGACGTGTCGCGCACGCCGCGCTTCATGGCCTTTGGCCGCAGCGTCGAGGCCATCGCCACGCGCGAGGGACGCGCCGTGCGCCTGCGCGTCCAGGCCCCCACCTCAGACGAGCTGCGCGCCGGAAAGCTGACGCATCGCCAGGTGGTGAACGAGGAGACCCGCGAGGTCATAAAGATCAAGTCGAGCCTTTTGCCGCCCTTCTCGAGTTTCATGGTGGTGCCGGTGTGGTTCGGCGGCCACGTCATCGCGATCATCGAGGTGGGCTGGAAGACGGTGCACCCGCTGCTCAAGGAGGACGCGGGGTTATTGAACTCGATGGCCCATTACCTGTCTGTGCAGCTCGTCGGGGCTTTCTCGGCTATGAGGTCGCAGAAGGCGTCGCGCCTGGACACCCTGCAAAACGACCTGCGCGAGGAGATGCTCTCGGTCGCGGACGGCTCGCGGGCCGAGAAGGACGTGCCCGGGGCCCTGGAGCGCCTTGGGGAGGTGCTGCGCGAGGTCGCGGCCGAGCTCGAGGCGGCCCTGGTGCCCCTTGCGGTCGCGGCCGACGGGCGCGTGACGGCCGAGCTGCCCCTCACGGGCAAGCACGAGCTGGGCCTCAACATCGACGACGCCGTGGCCGGAAACGTCACCGACGGGGCGGCCGTCGTGGACCTGCGGCCCGCCTCGCCCCTCTCGCAGGAGCTGCACGGCCTGGGCGAGCCCTGCTACGGCGCGCTTGTCGATCTGGGCCGCCTTGCCGGCGAGAGGCGCGCCTATCTGATGCTTCGCCCGGACGGCTCCGAGCCCTTGGACGACGTCGAGCATGCCTTCCTCGTGCGCTTCGCGGCCGACGTCCGCGACATCGCGCAGGGCGAGGAGGCCCGCGCCCAGGACAAGCGCATCTCGCAGGCCCTGCAGCTGGGCATGAGAAACGAGCTGCAGGACGTCGAGGGCATCACGGCCCAGGGCATCTACTCCTCGGCCACGGCGACGGCCTTCGTGGGCGGCGACTTCTACGACCTGATCCGCCTGCCGGGCCAGCGCGCCTGCGTCATCATGGGCGACGTCTCGGGCAAGGGCGTCGAGGCGGCCTCGGTCTCGGCGGCCGTCAAGACGGCGCTGGGGGCCTACTCGTGGGAGGGCTTGAACCCGGCGCGCATGGTGCGGTCCTTGAACGATTTCCTGCTGGGCTTCTCCCGCGTGGAGACGTTCGCGACGCTGTTCGTGGGGATCATCGACCTGGAGCGCCGCACGATCACGTACTGCTCGGCCGGCCACCCGCCCGCGCTTCTGGTCCGCGGCGGTCAGGAGATCTCTATCCTGGACGTGCAGTCGGGCGTCGTGGGCGCCTTCCCCGACATCGCCTACCAGGACGGCCGCGTGAGCTTCGAGCCCGGCGACCTGCTGCTTCTCTACACCGACGGCACGACCGAGGCGAGAGACCCCGCCGGCGCCTTCTTTGGCGAGCAGGGCCTGCGCGACATGGTCATGCGCGAGTGCGCGCCGGGCAAGCCCTTCGAGGGTCTTCTCGACCGCTTCTTGGCCACGCTCGACGCCTTCACGGGGCAGCGGCTGGACGACGACGTGGCCATGGTGTGCCTGCGCTTTGACGGGGCGGGGGAGTAGGGCGCCGCGGCCGGGGGCGCGCCCGCGTCCGCCGATGCGCCGGGCGAGTTGCGGGCTTTTAGTGAATAGCCGCGGCCGCCTTGGGGAAAACAAGGCATATGCATGCGAACACCAACATAGCCGTGGTTACGGTCGACCGTGACCTGGACGTCACGAGCGTCGACAACGTGCGCCGGCGTATCGACGCGCTGGTCGCTTCCGGCTGCCGGCGCATCGTCTTGAGCCTGGCCGGCGCCGAGTACGTGGACTCGGCCGGCATGGGGCTTATCCTCGCCGAGCTGCGCCATATTCGCACGAAGGGCGGGCTGCTCTCGCTTGTGGGCGTGCGGCCTCGCGTGTACCAGTCGCTGTGTCTCATGCGCATGAGCGATTTTCTCCCCATCTCGCGCTTTGGCGTGAAGGCCAAGGTCGACGAGCTCGACCCGTCCGTGCTGCCGGAGTGGAGAACGACCTTCAGCGTCGACGAGGAGCGGCTCGACGCCGCCCGCACGCGCGTGGAGGAGCTTCTCGCCGGGCTGCCCTTGTCGTCCGACGCCGTCTTTGACATGAAGCTGGCCTCGGGCGAGGCGGTGGGAAACGCCGTCGACCACACCTGCGAGGGCGGGGTTTTGGTGACGGTGGCCGCCTACACCGATCGCGTCGTCGTCGACATCGCCGACTGCGGGCAGGGCTTCTTGCCGGAGGATCTGGATGACTCGACGCTCGACGCCTTTGCCGAGCGCGGGCGCGGAATCAGGCTCATGAAGCTCCTTGCCGACAAGGTGAGCATCGAGCCGAAGTCGAGCGGGGAGGGCACCGTTGTGCGCCTCGTGAAGATGTTCCCCAAGCCGTTCTCTAAGGAAACAGCAGGTAATTAGGGGTATCCTAGGGTTAGAGCAGGCGTCGCGTTCTACCCTTGCGAGACAAATTTTCAAATAAATCGAAATTTGTGCTTGCAACCCCTTGGGGCTTTAGGTAAAGTACTCCTTGCGTTCGCGGGCTTAGCGCAGTTGGTAGCGCGCAACCTTGCCAAGGTTGAGGTCGCGGGTTCGAACCCCGTAGCCCGCTCCATGTGAGCACCGAAGCCGGTCCTCGTACCGGCTTCTTTCATATGGCGAAGTGGCCAAGTGGTAAGGCAGGAGCCTGCAAAGCTCTCACCCCCGGTTCGAATCCGGGCTTCGCCTCCAGTAAATGCAAAAGGCACCCAATCGGGTGCCTTTTTTCATACCGCGACGCGCTTTTCCTCCCGGGCGCGAAACCCTAATGTCGAAAAGCGGACGCAAAGGCTTAGAAACCCGAGTAGCCAACCGTTCCGGGAGACTCCCAACTGGGGTTTTGCGGGTTCGAACAGGCTGGCTACTCGGAGAAACCCAATCTTGCGTCCGCTTTTCGACATTAGGTGCCCGAGGCTTCCCGCGAGCTGCCCTTAGCGGCCGAAGAGGCCGCCGAAGGAGGAGAGCAGGCTCGCGGCGGCGGCGCGCACGGCGGCCGGGTCGAGGCGGCTCATGTCGATGTGGCACTTGTCCGCCGCGCTCTTCAAGGCGAGAAGGTCCAGCTTGGACACGTCGACCTGCGAGAGGTCGAGCTTCGACAGGTCGACCGAGGACAAATCAAGCCCCAGCTCGCCCGCGCGCGCGACCACGCCCTGGATAACCTGGTGGATGTCGACGCCTGCGGCCTCGGGGGCGACGGCGGCGATGGCGCCCTTGGGGTCGGCGATGAACTCCTGGGCACGCTCGGGCGCGGCCTGGATAACCTCGATGATCTTCTGGACAACCTCGTTGGTCTGCATGGGTGAGCCTCTCTTCCCGGATTTCACGCCGCGCCGCGCGGCTTGTGTTTCTGCTTGACGCCATTTTTAGGCAAACGGCGCCTGTGGGCTATTCTATACATTCGTGAAATTCGTAGGGCGGTTAAGGAGAAGCTCATGCGCCACGTCAAGATCATCGATGACATCACCAAGGACGGCCAGGTGGAGTTCGGTGATGGCTACAGTTTCGTCGAGAAGGCCGAGGACGCAGACGCCATCCTCATGCGCTCGACCGACCTGCACGGCTATGAGCTTCCCGCCTCGATCCGCGCCATCGCCCGCTGCGGCGCCGGCGTGAACAACATCCCCGTCGACGAGTACGCGCGCAAGGGCGTCGTGGTCTTCAACTCGCCGGGCGCCAACGCCAACGCCGTCAAGGAGATCGTCATCGCGATGCTCATCCTTTCGAGCCGCGGCGTCGTGCAGTCGATGGAGTGGGTGCGCTCCCACGCCGACGACCCCAATATCCTGGTCGACGCCGAGAAGGCCAAGAAGGCCTTCGTGGGCCACGAGCTCAAGGGCAAGCGCATCGGCGTCGTGGGCCTGGGCAACGTTGGCTCGAAGGTCGCCAACGCCTGCGTTAACCTGGGCATGGACGTCTTTGGCTACGACCCCTTCATCTCGGTCGAGCACGCCTGGTCGCTCTCCCAAAACGTCCAGCGAGTGGGCACCTTGGAGGACCTCTGCCGCAACTGCGACTACCTCACGCTGCACGTGCCCTCGAAGTCCGACACCGTCGGCATGATCTCGGGCGAGCAGCTGGGCCTGCTCAAGCCCGGCGCCGTCCTCATCAACTTCGCCCGCGAGACGATCATCGACGAGGACGCCGTCGACGCGGCCCTGCGCGGCGGGCGCCTGTCGTGGTTCTCCTGCGACTTCGCCACGCCCAAGACGGTCAAGATGCCCAACACCTTCATCACCACCCACTCGGGCGCCGGCACCGGCGAGGCCGAGGCCAACTGCGCCGACATGGCGATCAGCGAGCTCAAGGACTACCTCGAGAACGGCAACATCGCCAACTCGGTGAACTACCCCACCTGCAACATGGGCAAGGCCCGCGCCGCCAGCCGCATCGCCTGCCTGCACGCCAACGTCCCCAACATGATCGGCCAGATCACCGCCATTCTCGCCCACGACAACGCCAACGTGCAGCGCATGGTCAACGAGAGCGCCGGCGAGAACGCCTATACCATGTTCGACACCGACGAGCACCTCGAGGACGCCACCATTGCGGCCTTGAAGCAGATTCCCGCGATCTACCGCGTCCGCGTCATCAAGTAGGCGCGGGCGTTTTTTGTCCCACCCGGTTTTACGAAACACGCATTAACGGTTACAGTAAAGCTTTGGCAATTTATCGGCCCTGACCGCGCGTTATGCTGGTGAGAAGGCCGATCGGTCTTTAGGATTCCGACGCGCCTGTGCGCGCGAGGTCGACGACGAGAGGAGAGCGCATTGGCCGAGATGCTGCGCATGGAGGGCATCAGCAAGCGCTTCGGCTCGTTTTACGCCAACAACAACGTGAGCCTCACCGTTGAGCAGGGAGAGGTTCACACGCTGTTGGGAGAAAACGGCGCCGGCAAGTCCACGTTGATGAACGTCCTCACCGGTCTTTACCAACCGAGTGACGGCAAGATCTTCATACGCGGTAAGGAGGTGCGAATCTCTTCCCCCGGCGTCGCCGTCGAGGCGGGCATCGGCATGGTCCACCAGCACTTCATGCTGATCGACGACATGACCGGCCTCGAGAACATCATCCTGGGCGACCGCAGGCACCCCTCGCCTTTGCTGCAGCTGGCCGACGACCGCTCGACCGTGCAGGGGCTCATGGACCGCTACGGCCTCGAGATCGACCTTGACGAGAAGGTCGGCAACATGTCGATCGGCATGCAGCAGCGCGTCGAGATCATGAAGGTGCTCTTCCGCGGCGCGGACCTGCTCGTTTTGGACGAGCCCACCGCCGTCTTGACCGACCTTGAGGTCGAGGGCCTCTTCGACATCATGCGCTCGCTCACCGACGAGGGTAAGTCGATCATCTTCATCTCGCACAAGATGCGCGAGGTCATGCGCATCTCCGACCGCGTGACGATCCTTCGCCGCGGCGTCACGATCAAGACCTTGGACGTCGCCGACACGACCGAGCAGGAGCTCGCCGACCTCATGATCGGCCAGCGCTTCCAGGAGAGCACCTACGAGAAGGTCGAAGACGCGGCCGACACCGCCTTCGAGCTCAAGGGCGTCTCCTATCACCCCGAGGTCAAGCACGGCGGCATCAAGGACGTCTCGCTGAGCATCCACAAGGGCGAGATCTTGGGCGTCGCCGGCATCGACGGCAACGGCCAGTCCGAGCTCGCGGCCCTGGTCACGGGCCTTCTCAAGCCCGAGTCGGGCGAGGTCGTGGGGCCGGACGGCTCTAAGATCGCCTTCTACACGCCGAGCGCCTTCATCGACGCCGGCATGGGCAACATCCCCGAGGACAGAAACACGATGGGCCTCGTGGGCGACATGTCCATCGCCGAGAACCTCGTCTTGAAGCAGACCAATTCCGATCGCTTCTCCGCAGGTCGCGGCGCCTGGCTCAAGCTCAAGGCCATCGAGGAGTACGCGCTTGGCCTTGTCGAGAAGAACGACATCCGCTGCACCTCGGTCAACCAGACGGCGCGCAGCCTCTCTGGCGGCAACCAGCAAAAGGTCATCCTGGCCCGCGAGCTCGACGCCAACCCCAAGCTCCTCGTGGCCGTCTATCCCACCCGCGGCCTGGACATCGGCGCGACCGAGTTCATTCACGACCAGATCATCGCCCAGAGGGACGCCGGCTGCGCCGTGCTTCTCATCTCGGCGGACTTCGACGAGGTCTTAAAGCTCTCGGACCGCATCACGGTGCTCTTCGAGGGCCAGGTCATGGGAACGTACTCGGGCGCGAACCCTCCCATCAAGGAGATCTCGCTCGCGATGGCAGGAAAGTAGGGGAGGTAGAGCAGTGGCAGACATCAATAACAAGCCCTTGGACCAGCAGAACAAGGAGACCAAGGCGGACTGGCGCGCCGGCATGTACGCCGAGCAGCAGCGAGAGAAGCGCATCGCTCTTCTCGCCCCTGTCGTCTCGGTCCTTCTGGCGCTCATCGTGGGCGCGATCATCATCGTGTGCCTGGGCAAGAACCCGCTCGAGGGCTACGCGGCCATGATCCAGGGCTCGCTGGGCGACGCCGCAAAGATCGGCAAGACCCTCGAGCGCGCGTGCCCGTTGATCTTCACGTCGTTGGCGGCGGTCTTCGCCTACAAGTGCGGCGTCTTTAACCTCGGCGGAGAAGGCCAGTTCATCATGGGCGGCTGCGCGGCGGCCACGGTGACCCTCACTTTGGGCACCGACGGCGTGCCCGCGCTTGCCCTGGCCCTTCTCGCCGGCATCGTGGCGGGCGGCATCTGGGGACTTCTCCCCGGCATCATGAAGATCACGCGCGGCCTCAACGAGATGATCACGACGATCATGCTCAACTACATCGCGCTCTACTTCATGGAGTACCTGTACAAGAACGTCTTCTCGGACCAGGGCCTGCCGCAGACCGCGGCCATGCCCAAGTCTTCGCACCTCATTGACGTGGGCCTTGCGCACGCGGGCGTCCTTCTCGCCATCATCGTGGGCCTGCTCGTGTGGTACCTGGTCTTTCGCACCTCGTTTGGCTTCAAGATCCGCGCCGTGGGCATGAGCCCCACCGCGGCCAAGGTCAACGGCTTCTCGGTGAACCACCTCATCTTGCTGGCCTTCATCATCTCTGGCGCCATCGCGGGCCTGGGCGGCTCGGTCGAGCTCTTTGGCCGCACGCCCTTCCGCCTGGCCGAGGGCTTTGGCTCGGGCTTTGGCTTCGACGGCGTGGCCATCGCGCTTATCGCCCAGCTCAACCCCGTGGCCTCTATCGTGGTCGCCCTGCTCTTCGGCATCCTGTCGACGGGCGGCACCATGATGCAGTCGGTCATCGGCGTGCCGACGGCCATCGTCGACATCATCCGCGGCCTCATCATCATCTTCGCCGTGGCGGGCATGGCCTGCGTCAAGCTGCCGGCCGTCAAGGCAAAGATCACGTCCCTGTTCACTAAGACCAAGAAGGCAGAGGTGGCAGCGTAAATGGACTTCATGGTTGCACTCCCTACCATCGTCAAGGCCATGGCCATGGGCGCCGTGCCCATCATGCTGGCGGCGCTGGGCGAGGTCTTCTCCGAGCGCGCCGGCCTCGTCAACATCGGCCTCGAGGGCATCATGGCCGTCGGCGCCTTTGTCGCCTTCGCCGTGGGCAAGGTCACCGGTAACCTTTGGGTCGGCCTGCTCGTGGGCATGCTCGCGGGCGTCCTGATCAACATGATCTACGCCTTCTGCACGATCACCCTGTGCTCTGACCAGGTGGTCACGAGCATGGCGATCAACATCCTGGCCCCCGCCATCGCCCTTTTTGGCTACAACCTCTTCGTTGGCTCGAACTCGGCCAACGCGACGGGCGAGCAGATGGCGAGCCTGGCCATCCCGGGCCTCTCTGACATCCCGTATATCGGCAACGGCCTTTTTAACCAGACCCCCTTGGCCTACCTGGCCTTCCTTCTGGTGCCGGTGGTCACGTTCTTCTTCCGCCGCTGCCGCGCGGGCCTGTCTTTTAGGGCCGTCGGCGAGAAGCCCCAGGCGGCGGAGACCCTGGGCATCAACGTCATCCGCGTGAAGTACGTCGCCTGTATCCTGTGCGGGGCCCTCGCGGCGGCGGGCGGCGCCTTCCTCACCATCTGCTACACGCCGATCTACACCGACGGCATCGTGATGGGCCGCGGCTTCATCGCCCTGGCGACGGTGATCTTCGGCCGCTGGAGCGCGGTGGGCGTCATGCTGGCGAGCCTGCTCTTCGGCTTCTTCGACGGCCTGAACGTCGCCCTCCAGGCCCAGTTCCAGGCCGCGCCGGTGATGTTCTTCAAGATGATCCCGTACATCTTCACCATCGTCGCGCTCATCTTCTTTGGCTCCAAGCACGCGGGCCCCAAGGCCAACGGCCAGCCGTATTACCGCGAGCAGCGCTAACAAGTTCCCCGTCACATGTCGTCTGCGTGTGGCGGGGCGTTTTTTAGGCATTGCCGCCAACTAGCTGCGGCGATGCAGTGTAAAGTTTGTGTTAGGGGGCCGCAAGCCTGCGGTCCGGGGAGAATAACGAAAGGATCCACCGTATGAAGAACCTGTCCTCCATGATGCTCAACAGGCGCGAGGCCCTTATGTGCGGCCTTGCCGGCGCCGGCACCCTGGCCCTCGCGGGCTGCGGCAGCTCCAGCTCCTCGAGCTCGAGCGACTCTGCCTCCGGCGAGAAGAAGAGCAGCTACAAGGTCGCCATGATCATGAGCGGTACCATCACCGACGGCGGCTGGGACCAGGCTCACTACGAGTCCCTCAAGCGCGCCATCGAGGCCCACTCCTCCTGGACCATGCTCGAGCCCAAGGAGAACACCGCCAACTCCGACGCCGCCTCCGCCGCCGAGTCCTACGTCGACCAGGACGTCGACCTCATCGTCGGCAACGGCAACCAGTTCGCTTCCCTGTGGGCCGAGGTCGCCTCTGAGGCCGCCGAGACCCACCCCGGCGTCCACTTCCTCATCACCAACACCGACCCGACCATCGAGATGACCGATTACGAGAACCTCGACAAGGTTGAGGCCGTTCTCCCCAACTTCAAGCAGCTCGGCGCCCTCGCCGGCGTCATCGCGGGCAGCATGACCCAGACCAACTCCATCGGTTTCATCGGCGGCATGAAGCTCCCCTCGACCCTCAACAAGTACTCCGCCTTCCTGGCCGCTGCCCAGAAGGTGAACCCCGAGGTCAAGGGCCAGTACAACTTCGAGGCCGGCTTCACCGACGCCTCCCTCGGCACCCAGCTGACCGAGCAGTGGATCTCGACCAACAACGTCGACGTCATGTGGGGCGACGCCTCCGCCGTCGACAACGGCGCCCGTAAGGCGCTCGAGAACGCCGGCGCCGACACCCACTTCGACATCGCGCAGCCGATCGACATCCTGGGCGACGACCAGCCCACCGTCATCGCCTCCACCGTCACCGACTGGATGATCTCCCAGGCCATGGACGAGGTCGAGGCCGGCACCTTCGGCGGCGGCAAGGCCGTTACCGCCGACCTGTCCAACGGCGGCATCTCGCTGGGCAAGCTCTCCGACAAGATCCCGGCCGACATCCAGACCAAGATCGAGGAGTACGCCGAGCAGATCGAGAAGGACACCTTCCTGACCGACGCCGAGGTCGAGGCCATCAAGAGCACCCTCTAAGGGCTTCTCGCCGTCGAAGGCTTTTCTCGATTGGGCCCGATGTTTGTGTCGTCGGACCCTTGAAATGCCCCGAAATCTAAGAAACCGCCGATGTTTGCACAAGCATCGGCGGTTTTTGCGATTGTTTGCACAAACATCGGCGACGACGAGAGCGGCGGGGACGGAAGCGGTGGGGATTGAGGCGAGGCCTCGTTGCCGTGCCTTAGGCCCAGCTGATGATGATCGTGGAGTCGTCGGTGTCGTCGTGGCTGCCCTGGCCAGAGCCCTCGCCCACGGTCACGGTGTAGCCCAGGCGCTCGACGTCGCGGACGAACTTGGCCAGGCGCGTCGAGTAGGTGTTGAGAAGGCGCGAGCGCTGCAGGGGAGAGATGACGTCCTGGTCGCGGCCATAGATGATGTCGGCGATGGCGTCGGCCACGATGACGTTGGAGTTGCCCACGAGGTCGTTGTAGAAGGAGTTGCCGTCGCCCGCGCAGTCGGTGGCGCCGGGGGCGAACTTGACGCGGGCCTGCGTGCGGCCAAAGCGCGCGTAGGTCTTGATGCGCATCTCGGTGCGGCCGATGGCGTTTTGGAATGCCCAGTCCATCGCGTCGTCAGAGAGGGTGTCGTTGGCGGCGATGTCGCGGTCGGGCTCGGACGCGGCCACGAGCGAGCGGGCCTCCTCGGCGCGGATCATGTCTAACATGGCGTTGTCCTCCTTTTGCATAACGGGTAGTGCGGCCCCGCGGGCGGTGTTAGCATAGCTTACATGTTTTATGCCCGCAGGCGCATGCGTTAGTCGCGTATCTGTGGGCGGCGGCGTGAACGGAGGCGAGAAGACCCGGTGAAACCCGACCTGCGCACATACGTGCTGGGCGACGAGGGCGCGCGCCTCTTTGGGCCGGGCCCGCGCGAGCTGCTTGAGCGCGTGGAGACCGAGGGGAGCCTGCGCGCCGCCGCGATCAGCATGGGGATGGCCTATACCAAGGCGCACCGGCTGGTCAAGAACGCCGAGAAGTCGCTGGGCTTCGCGCTGACCGAGAAGAGGATCGGCGGCTCGGGCGGCGGAGGCAGCCGCCTCACGCCCGAGGCCCACGAGCTTCTGCGCCGCTACCGGGCCTTCGAGTGCGCCTGCGAGGAGGACATGCGCCGCAACTTCGCCGAGTGCTTCTCGGGCTTTTGCGGGGTGGCGCGCGTGGGCTGCGTGGTCATGGCCTCGGGCGAGGCCCGCCGTTTTGGGTCGAACAAGCTGCTGGCAGACCTGTGCGGCAGGCCCGTTTTGGCGCATACGCTGGCGGCGCTGCCGGCAGACCTTCTCGACGTGGTGGTGGTCACGCGCTCGGCCGAGGTGCAGGAGCTGTGCCGCGAGCTGGGGGTCGCCTGCGTGCTGCACGCGGGGACCTGCCAAAGCGACACGGTGCGCGAGGGCCTGCGCGCCCTGGTCGACCTGCCCGGCGTCCTTTTTGTCCCCGGCGACCAGGCATGCCTTGCCGAGAAGAGCGTGCGGGCGATGGTCGCCGAGTTCCAGGACCGGCCGGGAAGCATCGTGCGCCTGGCCGTGAACGGCGTGGGCGCGAGCCCGATCCTGTGGCCGGCCGAGGAGCTGCCCGCGCTGGCGGCCCTCGAGGGCAACACGGGCGGCAGCTCGCTCTTTAGCAAACGGCCCGAGCTGCGCGGGCGCGTGCGGCTTGTCGAGGCCGGCGACCCGCTAGAGACACACGACATCGATACCGTCGACGACCTGCGCTTCATTGAGAAGGAGCTTCTCGCCAGGGGATAAAGGGGACAAGCCTCGCCATCCTTCTTGGATAAGCCGGGCGGGGTGTCAAAACTTTACGAAGAGTTTCGCTGCGGCGACGGTAAACGGGCGTTACCATGGGTAGATGTTGTTCGGCGGCATTGTCCGCCGACCTGCCGTTTTGGCTTAACTCTCTACTCGTAAAGGAGAAGACATGTCCAACGAAGCCGTCGTCACCGACAAGGCTCCCGCCGCCCTCGGCCCCTACTCTGCCGCCGTCAAGCACGGCAACGTCATCCACGTCTCGGGCCAGCTGCCCATCGACCCGGCCACCGGCGAGTTCGCCGGCGACGACATCGCCGCCCAGACCGCCCAGAGCCTGACCAACATCAAGAACATCCTCGAGGCCGCCGGCGCCACCCTGGCAAACGTGGCCGAGACGACCGTCTATCTCGCCGACCTGGGCGACTTCGCGGCCATGAACGAGGTCTACGGCACCTTCTTCGAGAAGCCCTACCCGGCGCGCGCCTGCTTCCAGGTGGCCGCCCTGCCCAAGGGCTCCAAGCTCGAGATCAAGGCCGTGGCCTACCTCTAAGGGCTTCTCGCCCCAGGGACCGGCCCTGGGGTTGCAACCGGCGCCGCGCCTAGCCGCGGCGCCTTTATCAGTTAGGTGTATCTATGACGAGATTCAACGAGGCGGAGTGCGTTATTCGCGCCCAGGGCCTCACCAAGACCTACGGCGCGATGAACGCCGTGGACAGCCTGGACATGAACGTCCGACGCGGCGACATCTACGGCTTCGTGGGTCGCAACGGCGCGGGCAAGTCCACCACGATGAAGATGGTCTGCGGGCTCATCAGCCCCACGTCGGGCCAGCTTGACGTCCTGGGCCACGACCCCGCGACCCACAACGGCCCCACCGGCGTCGGCGCGATCATCGAGGCCCCCGGCCTTCTCGACCGCATGAGCGCGATGGACAACCTCATGTACAAGGCCACGGCGCTGGGCGTCGAGAACGCCGAGGCCCACTGCAAGGAGCTGCTCGAGATCGTGAACCTGGCCAACACCGGTTCCAAGCAGACGCGCAACTTCTCGCTGGGCATGAAGCAGCGCATGGGCATCGCGCTGGCCATGGTCGGCAACCCCGAGGTGCTGCTGCTCGACGAGCCGTTCAACGGCCTCGACCCGGCGGCCACCCACGAGATGCGCCAGACCCTGCAGCGCCTCAACCGCGAGAAGGGCATCACCATCGTGGTGTCCACGCACGTCCTTGACCAGCTCAACCGCTTCGCCACGCGCTTTGGCGTCATCAGCGCGGGCAAGATGGTCGTGGAGTTCGAGGCCTCTCGCATGGCCGAGATGGCCGCCGGCGTCATCCGCGTGCGCGCGACCGACATGGCCCGCGCGAAGGAGGCCCTGGTCGCCATCCCGGGCGCGCAGGTCTCTGTGGCAGACGACGGAGCCCTGCAGGTGGCCGGCAAGTCCGCGTCCATCGAGGACGTGTCGCTCGCGCTCTACCAGGCCAATCTCCAGGTGCTCGAGCTTGTCCAGACCAAACGCGACGTCGAGGAGTTCTTCTTGGAGCTTATGAACAGCAAGGCCGAGGGCCAGGCGAGCGCCGCGGGCGCCGCGGCCGCGGAAGGGGGGCGATAGGCATGGGTAAGCTTCTTCGCGCCGACCTGCGCCGCATCTTGAGCCCGCACGGCAACTTCTGGGGCTACCTCATCGCCCTGGTCCTCTTCACGATCTTGACGGTCGTGGGCGCGCCGATGCTGGTCCGCCTCATGGCCGACATGGGCCAGTCCGAGGTCTCTGACCTCGCGTCCACCTACAGCTCGACGCTCGCCATGATGTCGTCGATCCTCTCGTTTGGCTTCGTGGGCCTCATGAGCAGCTGGTCTGTGTGCGCCATCTGCTTCACCGACATTCGCGCGGGCTTTGAGCGCACCATCGTGAGCAGCTGCGGCAAGAAGGCCTACTTTGTCGAGAAGCTCGTGCTGGCGCTGGTCGTGAGCGCCATCTTCGTGCTTATCGGCGGCCTGTTGGCGCTGGTCGCGGGCTCCTTGTTCGTCGGCGCCAGGATCGCGACCGGGGTTGTCTCCATCGTCTTGTGGTTCGTGCTGTCGATCATCGTCAGCTGGGCCTGCGCGTGCCTGTGCCTGGCGGTGCTGTGGATCGTGCGCAACAACACCGTGGCCTTCCTGCTGGCCCTGACGCTGGGCTCTGGCCTGCTCTCCGGTGTCGTCATCATGGCGACCTCCACGATGCCCGAGCTCTCGCACACCATCTCGTCCATCCGCGAGTGGCTGCCGGTGGGCGCCTACACCATTCTTGAGTCCGTGACCGATGGCGAGCTGGTGCTCGACGGCACGCAGCTGGCGAAGATCTTCGTGCCCTCCGCCGTGTGCGTGGCCGCTGGCTTCGTCACCGCGCTTCACGTGCTGCCCAAGCGCGACCTGTAAGGTTTAGGGGCGCCGTCGCTCCGACGCTGCGCGCCGCATAATCGCATGAAGAAGGGGAGGCCCACCGGACCTCCCCTTTTGCGTTTGGCGGGTTGTTTGTCTCGACGCTACTCCAGGTGGCTGCCGCAGTGGGGGCAGCGGGTGGCGCCGGGCTTGTGCTGCTCAAGGCAGTAAGGGCAGGTGGGGTCGGGCTCGGGCTCCGGCTCGGCCTCGCCGTCCTTGCCGACGAGCTTCTTGCCCAGGTCGCTCGCGCGGTTCACGACTCGCACCAGGCAAAAGACGACGAAGGCGACGATCAAGAAGTTGATGACGGCGCCGATGAAGGCACCGAAGTCGATCGAGGTGCCGGGGATGACGAGGCCCGAGACCTCGGTCGCGTTGCCGCCGGCCACGAGGTTGATGAGCGGCGTGATGATGTTGTTGGTGAGCGCGGTCACGATGGACGTGAAGGCGCCGCCGATGATGACGCCGACGGCCATGTCCATGACGTTGCCGCGGTTGATGAACTCTTTGAACTCCTCGAAGAACTGCTTCACGGGGTTGCTCCTCCTTTTGGTTTGGGGTTGCGACTAATTGAGTGTACGAAAACTTGCCGGGTCGCGCAGGCTTCCCGCGACAACCGAAACATCCATGTAAGAGGCGAGAAGCTTTGCCTGTCGCCGGTCCTTGGGCGTGTCGACCTGGTTGACCAGGACTTTAGTTGCCAGGTTCTCGGCGAGAAGGGCCCGCGCGACGAGCTCGGGCGTCGCAAGGTTTGTGGGATCGCAGCCGAGAAGGGCGCAGAAGAGCTCGGGGCGGTGGACGACGTCTGCGATGGGCCGGTTGAGGCCCGAGGCGCCGACGACGAGGATGGTCTGGTTGGCGCAGGCGGGGACAACGGGCTCGTGGGCCGCGTGGGCCTTTAGGGGGAGGCGGCGGCTGCCGTCGGCCTCGACAAGGACGTGGCCGGCGATGGCGGTGAGGTCCTCGATGGGCGTGACCGGGGCCGCGAGCTTGCCGTCTTTTGTCGGGGTGCCCACGCAGATGACCCGGTTGGTCTCGAGGGCCGCCGCGATGTTCTCGGCTGTGGAATCCGTGACAAGGGGGATGTCCTCGAAGGGCAGGATGTGGGTCGTGGTGGTGAGGATCACGGTGCGGCCCTTGGCGCGCAGCTCGCGCGAGAGGGCGGCCAGAAGGCTCGTCTTGCCGCCGCTGCCGATGACGGCGGTTGCGCCGGGGCGGATATCCAACAGCTCGCATAGGCCCACGATTGTCTCCTTTACTCAAATAAACAGCAGGTAGGCGTTATCGCGATTGAAGGATAACGCAAACAAACCCGCGTGCTACCATGGCTAGGCAACATTTGATGTTAGACCAAATCCCAAGGACACGAGGTTTCGATGCTTGTTGAGATCCGCGGCGCGGGCGACATCGCCACCGGCATTGCCCTGCGCCTTTATCGCGCCGGCATGCAGGTCGTCATGTGCGACATCGCCGAGCCGACCTCCATTAGGCGCACGGTGTGCTTTTCCGAGGCCATTCGCCTGGGCGAGACCTGCGTCGAGGGCGTGCGCGGCGTTTTGTGCGACGGCGTGGCGGCGGCGCGCGAGGCCGTGGCCCGCGGCGACGTGGCCGTGCTGGTTGACCCCGAGGCCGAAAGCTGCGCGGAGCTTGCGCCCGACGTGCTGGTCGACGCCATTCTCGCCAAGAAGAACCTGGGCACGCGCCGCGACATGGCTCCCGTCGTTGTTGGCGTGGGGCCCGGCTTCACGGCCCAGGTCGACGTCGACGCCGCGGTCGAGACGATGCGCGGCCACTACCTGGGGCGCGTTTACTACACCGGCTCGCCTCTGCCCAACACGGCGATCCCGGGGCTTATCGGCGGCTACGCGGGCGAGCGCGTCCTGCGCGCCCCGGCAGACGGCGTCTTTGAGTCGTGCGTCAAGATCGGCGACGAGGTCCGTGCGGGTACCGCCTGCGGCATGGTCGCCGGCCAGCCCATGGTGGCCACCATCGACGGCGTCGTGCGCGGCCTTTTGCAGGACGGCGTCGAGGTCAAGCGCGGCATGAAGTCGGGCGACGTCGACCCGCGCTGCCGTCCCGAGTACATCACGATGGCCTCCGACAAGGCCCTGGCCGTGGGCGGGGGCGTGCTGGAGGCGGTCCTTAACCTCACGGGCGTGCTTGGCGGCGGCGTTTCTGCCGCCGGCGAGAAGAGCGCGGGCGAGAAGGACGGTTGCCGATGAGAGACGTGGCCGCTACCTCCTCTGACCTGGCTTTTCTCCGCACGATTAAGAAGGAACTCGAACAGGAGCAGCCCGTTGCGCTGGCCGCTATCCTCGATGCGCGCGGCTCGATGCCGCGGCGCGAGGGCGCGCGTATGGCGCTTTTGGCCGACGGCTCCTTCATCGGGACCATCGGCGGCGGCAACATCGAGCGCATCGCGCAGGTGCGCATGGGCAAGCTGCTCGCTGGTCATGATGCAGCTGCTGAGCAGGGCTTTCCTCGCCTGGAGTGGATGACGCACGAGAAGAACGCGATGGCCTGCGGAGGCGACGCGCTTCTCGCCATCCGCATGCTTGGGGCCGATGACCTGGCCGTTATCGAGGAGCTCATCGAGGCCTGCGAGCGCGGCGAGCGGGCCTGGCTGGTCGAGGACTGGGCCGATCCGCTGCGTCCCACCTGGCAGGTTACCGGGCGCGGCACCTGCGAGCGTCCCACCTGGGACGAGGGTGAGCGCCGCTTCGAGGAGCCCCTCTTTGCCGAGCCCGTCTGCTTTGTCTTTGGCGGCGGCCACGTGGGCCAGGCCCTGGTTCCGGTGCTTGCGGGCATCGGCTTCACCGTCGAGGTCGTCGATGACCGCCCCGGCATCTGCGAGGCCGGTCTCTTCCCGCAGGCGCGTAGCGTGACCTGCTGTTCGTTCGAGGACATCGACGCCCATGTCACGGTAGGCGAGAACGACTACGTCGTCGTCCTCACCCACGGCCACCTGGGCGACGCCGCGGTGCTCGAGCGCGTCCTGCCGCGCCACCCGTTCTACGTGGGGTGCATCGGCAGCCGTCGCAAGGCCGCCTTCGTCGTCGACTCGCTGGTGCGCGCGGGCATCCCCCGCGAGGAGGCCGAGCGCGTCCACCTGCCCATCGGCGAGGACATCGGTGCCGTCACCCCGGCCGAGATCGCCGTCTCCATCGCCGCGCAGCTTATCCGCTGCCGCGCGGGACACGATGCCGAGTAGCAGGCGTCTATTGAGGTCTTCTCGCCAAATTGGTTTCAAATATTGTACTAATGACAGAAAGGGAAAGTACAATGATCGATAGAAGAACGTTCCTGTCCGCCTCCGCCGCGATCGCCGCCGGCATGAGCCTCGCCGCCTGCTCGGGCAACTCGTCTGCCAGCAGCGACTCCGGCTCCTCCGCCAAGGCCGCCGAGAAGACCACCCTGGTGATCTTCGCCGCCGCCTCGATGACCGAGTCTTTGACCAAGGCCGGCGACCAGTTTAGCGCCGCCAACGACCAGTACGAGCTCTCCTTCAACTTCGACTCGTCGGGCACCCTGAAGACCCAGATCCAGGAGGGCGCGGACTGCGACGTCTTCATCTCCGCGGGCCAGAAGCAGATGAACCAGCTCGACATCGAGGCCAGCGCCGACGTCAACACCGAGGGCCTCGACCTCATCGACCACTCCACCCGCTTCAACATCCTCGAGAACAAGGTCACCCTGGTCGTGCCCGACGACAACCCCAAGGCCCTGACCGGCTTCGACGACCTCGCGCAGAAGCTCGCGGCCGGCGACGTCCTTCTCGCCATGGGCAACTCCGACGTGCCCGTGGGCCAGTACACCCAGAAGATCCTGGCCTACTACAACCTTGACGAGACGGCCCTCGCCAACAGCGGCTGCATCACCTACGGCACCAACGTCAAGGAGGTCACCTCGCAGGTCAGCGCCGCATCCGTCGACTGCGGCGTCATCTACCAGACCGACGCCTACTCGGCCGGCCTCAAGGTCGTCGACGCGGCGACCAAGGACATGTGCGGCCAGGTCGTCTACCCGGCTGCCGTGACCAAGAACGCCCCGCACGCCGAGGGCGCCAAGGCCTTCCTCGAGTTCCTCAAGGGCTCCGAGGCCTCGGCCGACTTCGAGGAAGTCGGCTTCACCCCGCTGGCCGGCTAGGCACGGCCGCACCGCCGCACCCCGCATGAACGCGAAGGCTTAAGGACGCGCATGGACTGGTACCCGCTGCTCAACTCGCTGAGGATCGCGGCCGTCTCGACGGTCGTGGTGTACTTTCTCGGCATCTTTCTGGCAAACCTGGTGGCTAAGGCAAACCGCGTGGTCAAGGGCGTGCTCGACGTCGTCTTGACCCTGCCGTTGGTCTTGCCGCCCACGGTCGTGGGCTACCTGCTCCTGCGCGTCCTGGGGCCCAAGCAGCCCCTGGGCGCCTGGCTCATGCAGGCCTTTGGGATCCGCCTCACGATGGTCTGGTACGCCGCGATCGTGGCCACGGTGGTCGTGAGCTTCCCGCTCATGTACCGCACGGCCCGCGGCGCCTTCGAGTCCTTCGACCAGAACCTGGCCGACGCCGCCCGCACGCTGGGGCGCAGCGAGACCTGGATCTTCTGGCGCGTCAAGATGCCGTGCTGCCAGCAGGGCATCATCGCGGGCGCCGTCCTGGCCTTCGCGCGCGCCCTGGGCGAGTACGGCGCGACGGCGATGATCTGCGGCTACACGCCGGGGTCGACCGCCACGGTTTCCACGACGGTCTACCAGCTGTGGCGCACCGGAGACGACGCGGGGGCGCTCACCTGGGTTTTGGTCAACCTGGCGATCTCTGCCGTGGTGCTTCTCGCCATGAACTGGTTCGAGGGGCAAAGCGGGCAGCGGGGCCGGGGCCGTGCCGGGGCCGGCGCGGCTGTGGCGTCTGCGGCGAGAAAGGCGCGCTCATGAGCTTGTCTGTTTGCGTGAAGAAGCAGCTGGGCGCGTTTTGCCTGGACGTGTCCTTTGAGGTCGAGAAGGCCCAGGAGATCCTGGCGCTTCTCGGCCCCTCGGGCTGCGGCAAGTCGATGACCCTGAAGTGCATCGCCGGCGTCGTGGAGCCCGACGAGGGGCGGATCGTCCTCAACGACCGCGTGCTGTTCGACTCGGCCGCGCGCGTCAACCTGCGCCCGCAGGAGCGGCGCGTGGGCTATCTCTTCCAGAACTACGCGCTGTTCCCCAACATGAGCGTCGAGGACAACATCGGCGCCGGCGTGCTTGGGGTGGGGCGAGACGAGCGGGCCGCGCGCGTGGCCGAGCAGGTTGCCCGCTTTAGGCTCGAGGGCCTGGAGCGCAAGCGGCCGGCCCAGCTCTCGGGAGGCCAGCAGCAGCGCGTGGCCCTGGCGCGCATCATGGCGTCGCAGCCCGAGCTGCTGCTGCTCGACGAGCCCTTCTCGGCCTTGGACGGCTACCTGCGCTGGCAGCTTGAGCTGGAGCTGGCCGACACGCTGCGCGAGTTCGCGGGCGGCACGGTCTTCGTGAGCCACAGCCGCGACGAGGTCTACCGCCTGTGCGACACGGTGTGCGTGGTCTCGCGCGGGGCCTCGGAGCCCAAGGTGGGCGTGCCGGAGCTCTTCTCGGCCCCCTCGACCGTGGCCGGGGCGCTGATCAGCGGGTGCAAGAACGTGAGCCGGGCCAGGGCGGTTGCGGGGGCCGCGGGGACCCGGGCGGCCGCGGGGGCCGGGACGGTCCCGGGGGCCGCGGGGACCACGGTGCTGGCCTGCGAGGACTGGGGCGTCGAGCTGGCCACGGCGCTGCCGGTGGGCGAGGGCGTGACCCACGTGGGCGTGCGCGCGCACTACTTCGAGGTCGCTCGGGACGAGGGCGCCGGCGACGCCGCGGGCGACGCCGCGGGCGATGCGGCCGGCGGTCTTCTCGCCACCTCCAACGCCTTCACCTGCAAGGTTGCCCGCGTGATCGACAACGTCTTCTCGACCATCGTGATGCTCGAGACGCCCGGCGGCGCGCAGCTTCGCTATGAATGCGAGAAGGACGCGTGGGCGGCCCTGGGCGAGCCCGCGCGCTTGACCGTGCGCGTCGCTCCCGAGTATGTTATGCCTTTGCGCGACGCCGGCGCGGCGGGCGGCGACCGATAGGCCCAAAGAGGGAGACCATGCTCGACACACAAGGCAGGACCATCGATTACCTGCGGCTTTCCGTGACGGATCGCTGCAACTGCCGCTGTGTCTACTGCATGCCCGCGGGCGGCGTGCCCATGTTGGGGCACGCGGACATCCTTTCTTTCGAGGAGATGGCCCGGATCGTCGAGGCGGCGGCCGAGCTGGGCGTGCGCAAGGTTCGCCTGACCGGCGGCGAGCCCCTGGTGCGGCGCGGCATCGTTGACCTTGTGGGCATGGTGGCCGGCATCGACGGCATCAAAGAAGTCGCGATGACGACAAACGCGACGCTGCTCGCGCCGGTCGCGGCCGAGCTTAAGGCGGCGGGCTTGTCTCGCCTCAACGTGAGCTTGGACAGCTTGGACGCCGAGCGGTATTCTCGGCTGACCCGCGGGGGCCGGCTTGAGGACGCGCTGGCGGGCCTGGCGGCGGCGCGCGAGGCGGGCTTTGCGGGCACCAAGATCAACTGCGTGTTGATGGGCGGCGTCAACGAAGGCGAGGTCGCGCGTATCGCCGAGCTTGCCCGCGACACCCCCTGTGACGTGCGCTTCATTGAGCTTATGCCCATCGGGCAGGCGGCGGACATGCCGCGAGAGGCCTTTCTCGGCGCAGATAAGGTGTTGGAGGCCCTGCCGCCTGCGGACCTCGTGGCGACCGACGGCGTCGCGCGCCTGTACCAACCGCGCGGCTGGGCGGGGCGCGTGGGCCTCATCAGCCCGATGAGCCACAAGTTCTGCGGCGGCTGCAACCGCATTCGCGTGACGGCCGACGGGCGGCTCAAGCCCTGCCTGCACTCGGCCGCCGAGATCAACCTGCGCGGACTTTCCCGCGACGAGCTTCTCGCCACTTTGCGGGCGGGCATCGCGGGCAAACCGGCGTACCATCATATGGACGAGACGCGCCGCAGCGAGTCGGCGCGCGACATGAACGAGATTGGCGGGTAACGTGGGCGCAGACGACCTCACGCACATCAACGAGCAGGGCCGGGCGCGCATGGTCGACGTCTCGGCCAAGGGAGAGACCGAGCGCGTGGCCCGGGCGGCCGGCTTCGTGCGGATGGCGGCCTCGACGGTCGAGCTGGTGCGCACCGGCGGCTGCAAGAAGGGCGACGTCTTGGCGGTCGCGCAGGTCGCGGGCATCATGGCGGCCAAGCGCTGCTGGGAGACCGTGCCCATGTGCCACCCCATCCAGCTCACGGGCGTCGACGTGCGCTTCTCGGTTGAGGACGCGGGCGTGGCGATCGAGGCCGAGTGCCGTTGCTGCGGAAAGACCGGCGTCGAGATGGAGGCCCTGTGCGCCGTGAGCGCGGCGGGCCTGGCCGTCTACGACATGCTCAAGGCCCACCAGCGCGACATGGTGATCGAGGAGGTCCGGCTGCTCGAGAAGTCGGGCGGGAAGTCCGGGCATTTCGTGGCGGAGAAGGGCGCGGGGGTCGCGGGTGGCGCGTGCGGTGCGGCCGGCGCGTGCGGCGCGTCGACTGCCGCCGGCCAGGTCGTCGCCGTGAGCGTGAGCCGTCAGAAGGGTACCCGCAAGACCCCGGTCGACGCGATCGAGCTGCAGGTCGGCCTGGGTATCGTGGGCGACGCGCACGCAGGGGCGTGGCACCGCCAGGTGAGCCTTTTGCCGCAGGAGTCGCTCGAGGCCATGCTGGAGAAGATCCCCGGCCTGGCTCCCGGCGATTTTGCCGAGAACATCATGACGCGCGGCTTGGACCTCAAGGCCCTGCCGGTGGGGACCGTGCTTGAGGTGGGCGAGGCCGAGCTGGTCATCACCCAGATCGGTAAGACCTGCCACAACGACTGCGAGATCCGTCGCCTGGCGGGCGACTGCGTCATGCCGCGCGAGGGCGTCTTTTGCGTGGTCACCCGCCCCGGCAGCGTGCGCGCCGGCGACGCCGTGAGGATAAGGAGCTAGGCCGTGAAGCTGATCGACACGAAAGACGCCGTGGGCCACATCCTGTGCCACGACATGACCCAGATCATCCCGGGCAAGTCCAAGGGCCCGCGCTTCAAGAAGGGCCACGTCGTGGTGGCCGAGGACATCCCGGTGCTGCTCAGCATGGGCAAGGCGAGCCTGTACGTGTGGGAGCTCGAGCCGGGCATGGTCCACGAGAACGACGCCGCGCGCCGGCTGGCGGCGCTGTGCCTGGGCCCCAACACCGTGGCCGCGGGCGAGCCGAGCGAGGGCAAGATCGGCATCAACGCGGCCTGCGACGGCGTGCTGGTCGTGCGCTCCGAGCGGCTTCGCGCCGTCAACGCGACCGACGAGGTCATGGTCGCCACGCGCCGCGGCGGTTTTCGCGTGGCGGCGGGCGATGCCCTGGCCGGGACCCGTGTGATCCCGCTGGTCGTGCGCGAGGAGGTCCTTCTCGCCGCAGAGGAGGCCGCGGCAGGGGAGAAGCTTGTCGAGGTCGCGCCGTTCGTGCTGCGGACGGCGGCCGTGATCGCGACGGGCTCCGAGGTCGCGCAGGGCCTGATTGAGGACGCGTTTACGCCGGTCATGCGCGAGAAGCTCGCGGCGTATGGGATCGACGTCGTGTTCTGCGAGACCCCCGGCGACGACAAGGCCGAGGTCGCGGCGTCGATTGGGCGCGCGCGGGCGGCCGGCGTCGACCTGGTGATCTGCACCGGCGGCATGAGCGTGGACCCCGATGACAACACGCCGGGCGCCATCCGGGCCGCCGGTGCGCGCGTGGTCACGTACGGAAGCCCCGTGCTGCCGGGCGCGATGTTGCTCGTTGGGTACTTTGACCAGGGTGTTTCCGGCGAGGAGCTGGAGCGACCGGTCCCTGTTCTGGGTGTCCCCGGTTGCGCGATGTACAACAAGGCCACGGTCCTGGACCTTATCTTGCCGCGCGTCGCGGCCGGCATCGAGCTTTCGAAGTCCGACTTCGTCGAGCTCGGCGAGGGCGGCCTGTGCCTGGGCTGCAAACCGTGCACCTTCCCTCACTGCCCCTTCGGCCGGTAGGGGCGGGGCGGCTGCCTGCGCCAGAATCGCCCCCAATCAGTGCTTCTCCCAAAATCGTGCGCCAGATAAGCCCCGTATCAGTGTTTTCTTGGGCCGCCATTTGGCGCAAAGGGATGGCTGGTCCGACGGCCCTGCGTTGTTTTGGCCTTGCCTTGGCTTCATAATCATCACAGTTGAGAAGAGCAAAGCGGATCGGAAGGCCAAGATGGAGAAGACGGTGTTTACGGCGGCGGTGGTGACGGTGAGCGACCGGTCGTTTGCGGGGGAGCGCGTTGATGCCTCGGGCCCGGCGCTGCGGGAGTTTCTCGCCGAGAAGGGCTACGAGGTTGTTTCGTACAACGTTGTACCTGATGAGGCGGAGGTCATCGCCGCAGAGCTAAAGCGCCAGGTCTCGGCCGGTGTCGCGCTGGTTCTCACGACCGGTGGCACGGGTTTCTCGCCCCGCGACGTTACGCCCGAGGCCACGGCGGCCGTCTGCGAGCGCATGGCGCCCGGCATCCCCGAGGCCATGCGCGCGGCCTCGATGGCGATCACGCCCCGCGCCTGTTTGTCGCGCGAGGCCGCGGGCATCGCCGGGCGCACGCTGATCGTCAACCTCCCCGGCTCGCCCAAGGCCGCGCTCGAGAACATCCAGGCCGTCATCGACCCCATCGCCCACGGCCTCAAGATCCTGCGCGGCTCCGTCGCCGATTGCGCCGCCGACAAGTAGGGTTTTGAGGCCTCGGCGATTCAAAAACGACGAAAGTTGGAGGCAAGTTTGCCGTAGGCCCGCATAGCCGCAGTTTCGCTCAACAGCGACCTGCGGTTTTGTTGGCGCGAAACGGGCTTTACTCGTCGAATTCTAAACTAGGCTCCAACTATCGTCTTTTTTGATCGAGAAGGCCCCTGAGCCCCGCCAATCCTTAGGGAATCGTAAGGTCCGCGGGGAGGCCGGGGCGCGGCGGAGGGGCTAGAATTGAAGGCGTTGCGCGAGAAGTCCGGCGATGAGGGGAGGGCGCGTGCGCAGGGTTTGTGTTGTCGAGGACGACGCGGCGATCTGCCGTGGGCTGTGCCGGCTGCTCGAGAGGAACGGGTACGCCACCGCCACCCCGGAGGGCTTCGAAAATCTTGATGCCCAGATCATAGATATGGCCTGCGACCTGGTGCTTCTTGACCTTAACCTCCCTGGGGTCGACGGGTCGTACGTCTGCCGGGAGATCCGGCGGCAAAGCCAGGTTCCCATCATCGCCGTGACCAGCAGGAACACCGACCTCGACGAGCTCGTCTGTCTCTCGGCGGGCGCCGATGACTTCGTGACCAAGCCCTACAACGAGCAGGTCCTCCTCGCCCACATCGAGGCGGTCCTCAAGCGCAGCTACGGCGAAG